>DWYC01000068.1 GCA_019118925.1 Candidatus Flavonifractor intestinipullorum
CTGGTGCATCTCCCGCCAGCGGGTGTGGGGCGTGCCCATCCCCATCTTCTACTGCGACGACTGCGGCGCCGACATCGTCACCCCTGAGACCATCGCCCATGTGGCCGCCCTCTTCCGGGAGCACGGCTCCAACGTGTGGTTCGACCGGGAGGCCAAGGACCTGCTGCCCCAGGGCTTCGTCTGCCCCAAGTGCGGCAAGGCCCACTTCACCAAGGAGACCGACATCATGGACGTGTGGTTCGATTCGGGCTCCACCTGGGCGGCCGTGGCGGCCGAGCGCCCCTATCTGAAGTACCCCGCCGACCTGTACCTGGAGGGTGGCGACCAGTACCGGGGCTGGTTCCAGTCCTCCATGCTCACCTCCATCGCCGTCAACGGCGTGGCCCCCTACAAGCAGATCGCCACCCACGGCTGGACCGTGGACGGCGAGGGCAAGGCCATGCACAAGTCCCTGGGCAACGCCGTGGGACCGGAGGAGGTCATCAAGGACTACGGCGCCGACATGCTCCGCCTGTGGGTGGCCAGCGCCGACTACACCCAGGACATGCGCATCTCCAAGGAGATCATGAAGCAGCTCTCCCAGGCCTATCTGAAGATCCGCAACACCGCCCGGTACATGCTGGGCAACCTGTGCGACTTCAACCCCGACACCGACGCCGTGGCGCTGGAGGATCTGATGGAGCTGGACCGCTATGCCCTCCACTCCTTCAACGAGCTGGTCAAGACGGCCCGGGGCGCCTATGACCGCTATGAGTTCCACGCCGTCTACCGCGCCGTCTATAACTTCTGCGTGGTGGACATGTCCAACTTCTATCTGGACATCATCAAGGACCGCCTCTACTGCGGCGCGGAGGCCGAGCGCCGCTCCGCCCAGACCGCCCTGTATACCATCCTGGACGGCATGACCCGCCTGATCGCCCCCATCCTGGCCTTCACCTCCGACGAGATCTGGCACGCCATGAAGCACGCCGCCGGTGTGGACGCCGAGAGCGTCCTGCTGAACGACATGCCCTCTGACAACGCCGCCTACGCCCTCAGCGAGGACGCCAAGGCCCGCTGGGAGAAGCTGGTGAGCCTGCGGGACGCGGTGAACAAGGCCCTGGAGAACGCCCGCAACGCCGGCGTGTTCAAGAAGGCCCAGGATACCGAGGTTACCCTCTCCGTATCCGCCGACAACGCGGCTTTCCTGGAGGGCGTGGACCTGGCCAGCCTGTGCATCGTCTCCAAGGTCACCGTCACCACTGAGGCCGTGGAGGGTGAGAAGAACGAGGAATCTCTCCTCCCCTGCACCATCGCCGTCAAGCTCTCCGAGGCGCCCAAGTGCCCCCGCTGCTGGAACCACTGTGATTCCATCGGGACCGAGGGCCACCACGCCGAGCTGTGCGACCGCTGCGCCGCCGTGGTGGGAGAATAACCGCCCCTTCCAAGGGCCCCGCCGGACCGCGCCCGGCGGGGCCCTTGATTTCCGCATCTGTATACCATAACACTGTTCGGTGAGGAAAAACGGGACCGGACAAGGATTACAGGGCTTTACGAAGGACGCCTCGATGTGATACAATCAAAGCAAACGGCCGGAACGGGCATCCAAATGGAGAGAGGAGGGGCCGAATATGGAAGAACTGCACGAACTGCGGGAGCGGATGAGCCGCCAGCGGCCGGTGGAGTGGGAGGCGTTCCCGGACATCGGGCTGTATATGGACCAGGTGGTGTCTTACCTGCCCCGGCAGCTCATCCACTATGGAGAGAGCGAGCTGCTCACCTCCGCCATGGTCAACAATTATATCAAAGACGGGCTTCTGCCCCGGGCGGAGGGGAAGCGCTATTCCCGGGTCCATCTGGGATACCTCACCGCCATCTGCGTGCTCAAGCAGGTCCTCTCGGTCAAGGAGACCAAGGGCCTGCTGGCCATCGGCTCCCAGCGCAAGAGCACGCCCGAGGAGCTCTACGCCTACTTCTGCCGCCAGCTGGACGCGGCCCTCACCGAGACGGCGGAGAGCCTGCCCGAGGACGGGGAGGAGGAGGACCTGCCCCGGCTGGCCCTGACTCTGGCCCTGCGGAGCTACGCCGACCGCCTGGCCTGCCAAAGAGTGCTGGACATTATGGCCCGGCGCGCCGGCGGCGAGGAGCACCCCGGCAAGCGAAAGGAAAAAGCCGGGCGGAGCACCCGGAATTCCGGTGAATGAACAGGAGGTTTCCCATGAGCGAGTATGTCATTGTCACCGATTCCTCGGCCGATCTGAGCGCCGAACTGGTGGAGCAGCTGGAGCTTTCCATCCTGCCCCTGGCCTTTATTCTCAAGGGCAAAACCTATCGGGACTACCCCGACCGGCGGGAGATGCCCATTGGGGCGATCTACACCTCTCTGCGGGAGGGGGAGATGGTCACCACCGCCGCCGTCAATGTGGCCGAGTATCAGGCCCATCTGGAGCCCATCCTGGCCGCCGGGAAGGACGTGCTGGTGCTGGCGTTCTCGTCGGGCCTGTCCACTACCTGCAACTCCGCCCGGATCGCCGCCCAGGAGCTCGCGGAGGCGTATCCGGAGCGCAAGATCCTGGTCGTGGACACCCTCTGTGCCTCTCTGGGGCAGGGACTGCTGGTCTGGTACGCCGCCCGGATGCGCCAGAGCGGCAAGAGCATCGAAGAGGTCCGGGACTGGGCCGAGGCGAACAAGCTCCATCTGTGCCACTGGTTCACGGTGGACGACCTCCACTTCCTCAAGCGGGGAGGCCGGGTGTCGGCGGCCACCGCCGTGGTGGGCACCATGCTCCAGATCAAGCCCGTGCTCCATGTGGACAACGAGGGGCACCTCATCAACATGGCCAAGGCCCGGGGCCGGAAGGCCGCGTTGAAGGCCCTGGTGGACCATATGGAGCAGACCGCCATCGATCCGGCCGGACAGACCGTCTTTATCAGCCACGGCGACTGCCTGGAGGATGCACAGTTTGTGGCTCAGGAGGTCTCACAGCGCTTTGGAATCCCCTTGGAGCGCATTGTGCTCAACGAGATCGGCCCGGTCATCGGGGCCCACGCGGGTCCGGGCACAGTGGCCCTCTTCTTCTTGGGAAAGGAGCGGTGAGCGTGGCGGACATCAAATGGCTGGAGGTCGCGGTGGAGACCACGGAGGACCGCCTGGAGGCGGTGTCCGCCCGGCTGACCATGAACGGCGTTCCCGGCCTGGTCATCGAGGACGAGGCGGAGTTTCACCAGTTTTTGGAGAACAACCGGCAGTACTGGGACTATGTGGACGACGGGCTGTTGGAGCGGATGAAGGGCGTGTGCCGGGTGAAGTTCTATGTCTCCGACGACGCCGACGGAAAGCGGCAGCTCGCCGCCTGGATGGAGGGTATTGAGGAGCCCTATACCACCGCCGTACTGGGGGAGGACGACTGGGCCCACAGCTGGCAGAAATACTATCACCCCATGGAGATCGGGGAGAAGCTGTATATTGTCCCCGAGTGGCTGAAGCAGACCCCGGTGCCCGGCGGGCGCACCGCCGTGTACCTCAATCCGGGCCTCACCTTCGGCACCGGGTCCCACGCGTCCACCCAGCTGTGCCTGGCGGGGGTGGAGCGCTATACCGTCCCCGGCGCGCCGGTGCTGGACCTGGGCTGCGGCAGCGGGATTCTCTCCATCGCCGCCCTGCGCCTGGGGGCGGAACGGGCGGTGGCCGTGGACATCGACCCCAAAGCGGTGGATGTGGCCTATGAAAACGCCGCGCTCAACGGCATCGGGAGGGACCGTTACCGGGCCCTTTCGGGAGACATCCTCACCGATGCGGCCCTGGCGGAGGAGCTGGCGGAGACAAAATACGCCCTGGTGCTGGCCAACATTGTGGCGGACGTGATCATTCCCCTCTCCCGGCAGGTGGAACGCTTTCTGGCGCCGGGAGGGACCTTCCTGTGCTCGGGGATCATCGACACCCGGGCCGGAGAGGTGGCCGCCGCTCTGGAGCGCAACGGCCTGACCGTCCTGGAGCGGTGGGAGCGCAAGGGCTGGGTGGCCCTGGCGGCCCGGATGGCCTGATCTGGTTCAAAGGATGGGAAGCGCCCTGGTCTGCCAGGGCGCTTTGCCTATTTATACAAGGCGCAGCCCCGGAAGGGAGGATTCCCTTTTCGCTGTGTTACTTGTATCTGGACGCCGAATTTGATATAATAAACAACGATTCTGAATCTGTGGAGAGAAAAGGGGGGAGAGGCCATGAAGTACCGGCAATGGCGGCGGGGCCCGGAGCGGGCGGCGGAGCGGGCCGCGCTGGAGGCGGCGGGGATTCCGCCCCTGCCCGCGCTGGTGCTCTCCGCCCGGGGGATCGACACGCCGGAGAAGGCCCGCGCATTCCTCTCCTGCGGCCGGGAGCGGCTGGCCGACCCCTTCCTTCTCAGGGATATGGACCGGGCGGTGGAGCGCATCCAACTGGCCCTGACACGGGGGGAGACGGTATCGGTCTACGGCGATTACGACGTGGACGGCATCACCTCCACCTGCCTTTTGACCAGCTATCTGCGGGAGCGGGGCTGCCGGGTCATCCCCCACATCCCCGACCGGATGGAGGAGGGCTACGGCGTGGGCCGGGGGGCCCTGGCGGCCCTGGCAGAGCAGGGGGTCACGCTGGTGGTGACGGTGGACTGCGGCATTACCGCCGTGGAGGAGACCGCCTATGCCGCCCGGCTGGGGATGGACCTGGTGATTACCGATCACCATGAGTGCAAGGAGGTCCTCCCCGCCGCCGTGGCCGTGGTGGACCCCCGGCGGGAGGACTGCCCCTATCCCTTCAAGGCCCTGGCCGGGGTGGGCGTGGCCCTGAAGCTGGTGTTGGCTCTGGAGGACCCGGCGCGCCGGGACGCCCTGCTGCGGCGGTACGGAGATCTGGCGGCCATCGGCACGGTGGCCGACGTGATGGAGCTCACCGGAGAAAACCGGACCATCGTCTCCCTGGGGCTGGAGCAGGTGCGCCATACCGCACGGCCGGGCCTCCAGGCCCTGATACGGGAGGCGGGACTGAGTGAAAAACCCCTGAACTCCATTTCCGTAGGCTACACTCTGGCCCCGCGGCTCAACGCGGCGGGCCGGATGGGGCGGGCGGCGCTGGCGGCCGAACTCCTGCTGACCCGGGACCCGGCCCGGGGGGAGGAGCTGGCCCGGGCCCTGTGCGAGCTCAACCGGGAGCGCCAGAACATCGAGGCGGAAATCTTCGGACAGTGCGTGGCGCTGGCGGACGCCCTCCCGCCGGAAGAGCGGCGGGCGCTGGTGCTGGCGGGCGAGGGCTGGCACCAGGGGGTGGTGGGCATTGTGGCCTCCCGCCTGACGGAGCAATACGCCTGCCCCGCGTTTATGATCTGCCTCCAGGACGGCAAGGGAAAGGGCTCCTGCCGGTCCTTTGGGGGCTTCAACCTCTTTGCCGCGCTGGAGCGGTGCGCCGACCTGCTGGAGGGGTACGGCGGACATGAGATGGCCGCCGGCTTTACCATTGCCCAGGAGAAGATCCCCGCCTTCCGGGCGCGGATGAACCGCCTGGTACTGGAAGAGACCGGCGGGGCGGAGATGGTCTCCACACTGGACATCGACGCGGCCATTCCGGAGCTCTCCCTCCTCACCCTGGAGGAGGTGGAGGCCCTGGATTTGCTGGAGCCCTTCGGCACCGGCAACCCCAAGCCCGTCTTTTTCCTGGGGGGATGCACCGTCTCCTCCGCCGTGGAGGTGGGAGGCGGCCGGCACCTGAAGCTGCGCCTCACTGTGGGCGGGCGGCCCTTCGACGCCATCTTCTTCTCGGCCACCGTGGCCGGAACGGGGGTGGCGGCCGGCGACCGCGTGGACATCGCGTTCTCCCCCCAGATCAACGAATACCGGGGGTGGCGCTCGGTCCAGCTCCAGATCGTGGACCTGCGCCATGCCCTTACCCGGGCCCAGAGCGAGCGGGCCCTCTACGAGCGCTTTGTGCGGGGGGAGCCCATTACCCCTGGGGAGGCGGCCTATCTGCTGCCCAGCCGGGAGGAGTTTGTGGGCCTGTGGCGCTATCTTAAGGAGCGCAACGGCCCCGCCGGTGTGGAGGAGACCTCCCGCCGTCTGACCCGGAATCTGTCCCGCAGTTTCGGACGCCACGCGCCCCTGCCCCGCACCATGATCTGTCTGGAGGTCTTTGACGAGCGGGGCCTCATCCATCTCGAGCGCAGCGGCGAGCACCTGTCCATCCACATCCACCCGGTGGGCGGGAAGGTCAATTTGGAGGAGAGCGGCATTCTGCGCCGCCTGCATCAACTCATGGAAGACTGAGCCCGTGGAGAGGGACCGCCCCCTCCGGGGCGGTCGGATCGACACAGGGCCCCGGACCCGGGGCCGGAACGGAGGTTAGTATGGACCCTATCCTGGAACGCTATCAGGCGCTGGAGGCTCAGATCAAGACCTATAATCCGGCGCTGGATACCAAACGGCTCTACAGCGCCTTCTCCTTTGCCGACAACGCCCACTCCGGGCAGCTGCGCAAGGACGGCTCGCCCTATATCACCCATCCCCTGGCGGTGGCGGAAATCGGCGCCGAGCTGGAGCTGGACACCGAGTCCATTATGGCCGCCCTCCTCCACGACACGGTGGAGGACACCAGCGCCACCTATGAGGACTTGGCCAAGCTCTTCGGCAAGAGTGTGGCCGACCTGGTGGACGGGGTGACCAAGCTCACCCGGGTGCAGTATGTCTCCAAGGAAGAGGAGCAGATGGAGAACCTGCGGAAAATGCTCATGGCCATGGCCAAGGACATCCGGGTAATCCTCATCAAAATCTGCGACCGGCTCCACAATATGCGCACCATGGAGTACCAGACCCCCAAGAAGCAGCGGGAAAAGGCCCTGGAGACCATGGAGATCTACGCCCCCATCGCCCACCGTCTGGGCATGCAGCGCGTCAAGTGGGAGCTGGAAGACACCTCGCTGAAATACCTGGACCCGGTGGGCTATAAGGAGATCAGCGACGAGCTGGCCATCCGGGCCGCCGCCCACGAGGAGTTCATGGCCACCATCCAAAAAAAGATCGAGGACCGCCTGAAGGAGGAGGGGGTGAAGGCCACCGTCTACGGCCGCATCAAGCACGCCTACTCCATCTACCGGAAGATGTACACCCAGAACAAGACCATGGACGAGATCTTCGACCTGTACGCCTTCCGGGTCATTGTGGACGACCTGGCCGACTGCTACACGGTGCTGGGCTGTGTCCACGACCTCTTCAAGCCGATCCTGGGCCGGTTTAAGGACTATATCGGCACACCCAAGCCCAACGGCTACCAGAGCCTCCACACCACGGTCATCGGCCGGGAGGGCATCCCCTTTGAGATCCAGATCCGCACCTGGGAGATGCACCACACCGCCGAGTACGGCATCGCGGCCCACTGGAAGTACAAACAGGGTCTGGCCAACGACAAGCTGGGCACCGAGGAGGCCTTTGAGTGGGTGCGCAAGCTCCTGGAGGCCCAGCAGGACACCGACGCGGAGGAGTTTGTCCGCACCATGCGGGTGGACCTCTTCGCCGACGAGGTGTTCGTCTTTACCCCCCGGGGGGACATCATCAACCTGCCCGCCGGAGCCACGCCCATCGACTTTGCCTACTCCATCCACTCCGCCGTGGGCAACCATATGACGGGGGCCAAGGTCAACGGCCGCATGGTGCCCTTCGACACCCCCCTCCACAACGGCGAGATTGTGGAGGTCATCACCTCCAAGACGGCCCACGGCCCCAGCCGGGACTGGATGAACATCTGTAAATCCAACGAGGCCCGCAACAAAATCCGCCAGTGGTTCAAGAAGGAGCGCCGGGAGGAGAACATCGCCACCGGCCGGGCCGCCTTTGAATCGGAGCTCAAGCATGTGGGCCTCTCTCTGGCGGCCATCACCGCCGAGGACGTACTCCCCCATGTGCTCAAAAAGGTGCGCTTCGGCACTCTGGATGAGCTCTACGCCGCCATCGGCTACGGCGGCATGACCGCCCAGAAGGCGGTGGTACGCATCCGGGACGAGATGCTGCGCCTGAGCCGGGCCCAGGCCGAGCGCCAGGCGGCCGAAAAAGCCGCCCAGGAGGCCATTCTCCCCGGCCGTTCGGTGGCGGTGGCCCGGGCCGAGGCCGCCAAACCCGTCCCCAAGCACGCCACCAACGGCATTGTGGTGGAGGGGCTGGACAACTGCCTGGTGAAGTTTGCCAAATGCTGCACCCCCGTGCCGGGGGACCCTATCGTGGGCTTTATCACCCGGGGCTTCGGCGTGTCGGTCCACCGCTCCGACTGCCCCAACTGCGCCCCGGAGAAGCGCAAGCCCGAGGAGGCCGGCCGCTGGGTCAAGGTGGCCTGGGCCACCGACGACCAGAACGTCTATCAGACCTCCCTCACCATGTCGGGCAAGGACCGGGACGGCCTGACGCTGGACGTGGCCATGGCGCTCTCGGCGGCCAAAGTAAAAGTAAAGGGCCTCACGGCCCGCTCCATGCCCGACGGGTACGCCAATGTGTCCATTGTGCTGGAGGTCAAGGATCAGGCCGAGCTCAACGCGGTGATCAACAAGCTGGGCCAGATCCAGGGGGTCTATCAGGTCAAGCGGGCCGCCGGTTAAAGCGGCCGAATCGGGGCGCCCCGGCGGGCGCCCCAACCATGGAGGCATGAAAAATGGAAAACCGTTTCGTACCCCTGCTGCTGGGGGCGGACATCAACGTATACAGTATGGCCCGGGCCTTTCACGAGGCCTACGGCGTCAGGACCGTGGCCTACGGCATGTACCCCTCGGGGCCCTGCTACGGCAGCGGCATCATCGACTACCGGGTCTGTCCCAACAACGACGCGCCCGAGGTGGTGCTGGAGAACGTCACGAAGGCGGCGGGCGAGTTCCCCGACCGCAAGGTCCTCCTGCTGGGCTGCGGGGACAATTACCTCACGTCCATCGCCTGCAATCTGGAGCGCTTCCCGGCCAACGTGATCGCGCCTTACATTGGGCTGACCCAGATGGAAGAGCTCATCCACAAGGAGAAGTTCTACGCCCTGTGCGACCGGTACGGCATTGACCACCCGGCTACCTTCGTCTATAAAAAGGGGATGGGACACGACTTCACCCTCCCCTTCGACGGCCCCTTCGTGGTGAAGCCCGCCGAGAGCGCCACCTACTGGGATCACCCCTTCGACACCCAGAAAAAAGCCTATGTCCTCCAGACCCGGGAGGAGGTGGACCGGGTGCTGGACGAGATTTACGAGCACGGCTATGAGGATTCCCTCATCATTCAGGACTTTATCCCCGGGGACGACAGCTTTATGCGCGTGGTGACCAACTACTCCGGCGCCGACGGGAAGGTGCGCCTCATGTGCGTGGGCCATGTGCTCCTGGAGGAGCACACCCGCCACGGCATCGGCAACCACGCCGTCATCATCACCGAGCCGGAGCCCGAGCTGTGCGGGAAGCTGCGGGAGTTTTTGGAGGACATCGGTTACACCGGCTTCTCCAACTTCGATGTGAAGTACGACCAGCGGGACGGCAAGTTCAAGGTCTTTGAGATCAACTGCCGCCAGGGACGGAGCAACTACTATGTGACCGGCGCGGGCTATAACCTGGCCAAATATCTGGTGGAGGACCGCATCGAGGGCAAGTCCTGCCCCCTCACCGTCACCCAAAACCGCCACATGTGGCGGGTCATCCCCCAGAGCGTGGCCTACGACTATATCCCCAAACGGTTCCACGGGGAGATGAAGGCCCTCATTGACGCCGGGGCGGTGGTCAATCCCCTGTTTTACAAGGCCGACCACAACCTGGTCCACAAGCTGCGCATCCTCAAGGACCAGTGGCGCTACAAGCAGCGCTACGCCAGCTCCATGGAGAAGGCGAAATGACGGAACAACGCCTTGGAATCCTCGGCGGCATGGGGCCCCAGGCCACCCAGGTGTTTTACCAGCGCATCCTGGACATGACCGACGCCACCCGGGACCAGGAGCACGTGCCCACCCTTATCTGGAGCGACACCCAGATTCCCGACCGTACCGCGGCCATTCTGGGCGGGGACGCGGAGGGGTGCTACCAGCGCCTGCTGGCGGGGGCCCGGCTGCTGGAGCGGGGGGGCTGCACGGTGCTGGCCATCCCCTGCAACACCTCTCACTACTTTGCCGACCGGCTCCAGAGCGAGCTTTCGACGCTGCGCCTCGTCCACATGGTGCGGGAGACCGCCTCCGCCATGGCCCAGAGCGGCTGCCGCCGGGTGGGGGTGCTGGCCACCGACGGCACGGTGCGCACCGGGGTATACCAGCGGGAATGCGAGGCCCTGGGCCTGACCTGCGTCCCGCTGCCCGAGGCGGTTCAGAAGCTGGTCATGAGCATCATCTACGACGAGATCAAGCGGGGGGAGACGGGCTCCCGGGAGAAGTTCGCCCTGATCGACCGGTGCCTCCGGCGGGACCTGGGCTGCGACGGCGCCATTCTGGGCTGTACGGAGCTGTCCGTCTACCGCAGCTATCACGGCCTGCCCGAGTACTACCTGGACGCCATGGACGTGCTGGCCCGGGGGTGCATTGCCGCGTGCGGCTATCCCCTGCGCCTGGTCTGATAAACCTTTTCTTACGATTTTCCCCGAGTAATTGACGGGAGGGGCCCGGCCTGATATCATGGCGGCAGAAAGGGGGCGCTGACATGGAGGCAAATATCCTGGTGGTGGACGACGAGGAGGAGATCGCCGACCTGGTGGAGGTCTATCTTCAGAGCGAGGGATTCACCGTCTTTCAGTGCCGCACGGGCACCGAGGCCCTGGAGCTGGTGCGGCGACAGAGCCTGGATCTGGCCATTCTGGATGTGATGCTGCCCGACATCTCGGGCTTCACCCTCTGCGGCGAGATCCGAAAGGAACACCATTTCCCCGTCCTCATGCTCACCGCCAAGGTGGAGGATGTGGACAAGATCACCGGCCTCACCATCGGGGCCGACGACTACATGACCAAGCCCTTCAACCCTCTGGAGCTGGTGGCCCGGGTCAAAGCCCAGCTGCGGCGCTATACCCGGTATAACGAGGCCGACCGGACGGGGGGCGAGATGATCGACATCAACGGCCTGGTCATCAACCGCGCGACCCACGAGTGCTGGCTCTACGATAAGCCCCTGATCCTGACGCCCATTGAGTTTGACATTCTCTGGATGCTGTGCGAAAACCGGGGACAGGTGATCTCGGCCGAGCGTCTTTTCGAGAGCGTGTGGAAGGAAAAATATCTGGACCGGAACAACACCGTTATGGTCCATATCCGCCGCCTGCGGGAGAAGATGGGGGAACCCTCCCGAAATCCCCGGTTTATCAAGACGGTGTGGGGCGTCGGGTATAAGATTGACTGAACCAGAGGGCGGAGCCGCCGGGCTCTGCCCTTTTGCGTCGGGCGGCCCGTCTCTTCCGTTTTCCGCGCGGGTATGCTATGATGGAAAAAGAATTTAGACTGGGTGGTGACACGATATGCAACGACCCCGCCGTGTGCTGGGCGATTACTATCAGCTTCTGCTCCGGCACGGCCTGCTGGCCGACCAAACGCCCCTGCGGGCCGACCTGGGGCGGAAAGTGGCCCTGGTGGCCTGCGATTCTCAGAAGGTGGTGCCCGGCACCCTCTTCCTCTGCAAAGGGGCGGCGTTTAAGGGACGGTATCTCTCGGACGCCCTCCAAAAGGGGGCCTTTGCCTATGTGAGCGAGCGGCCCTACCCGGAGGGGGGCGCGGCGCCCTGCATTCGGGTGACCGATATCCGGACCGCCATGGGCCTCATGGCCGACCTCGCCTACGGCCATCCGTCGGCGGCCCTCTCCATTACCGGCATTACGGGGACCAAGGGCAAGACCACCACGGCCTATTATCTCAAATCCATTCTGGACGCCTGGCGGGAGGAGGAGGGGAAGAGGCCCAGCGCCATTTTGTCCACCATCGTCACCGACGACGGCCTGGAGCGCCGCCCCGCCAAGCTCACCACCCCGGAGCCGCTGGACCTGCAGCGCCACCTCTTTCACGCCTGGAGCGCCGGGGCGGAGTATGTGACCATGGAGGTCTCCAGCCAGGCCCTCAAGTATGGCCGGGTCATCGGGGTAGATCTGAGCTGCGCGGTGTTTCTCAACATCGGGGAGGACCACATCTCCCCGGTGGAGCACCCGGACTGGGCGGACTACTTCGCCTCCAAGCTCCTGATTTTCCGCCAGGCCCGCTGTGCCTGCGTGAATCTGGACTGCGACTACGCCGGGGAGGTGCTCCGCGCCGCCCGGAGCTGCCCCCGGGTGGTGACCTGGTCCCAGCGGGACCCGGGGGCCGATGTGTACGCCTCCCAGGTGCGCAAGGAGGGGGAGAACCTCCGCTTTTGGGTCCGCACTGCCCGCTATGAGGGAGAGCTGCTGCTGGGAATGCCGGGGTTGTTCAATATCGAAAATGCCCTGGCCGCCGTGGCGGTGGCCGAGGTCTACGGCGTTCCCCGGGAAGCCGTGGCCCGGGGACTGGCCCGGGCGGCCGTCCCCGGGCGGATGGAGCACTACGCCTCCGCCGACGGGCAGGTCTCCATCCTTGTGGATTACGCCCACAACGGTATGAGCCTGGAGGCGCTCCTCCGCTCGGCCCGGGCGGAGTACCCGGGCCGGGAGCTGACGGTGGTCTTCGGCTGCACCGGCGGGAAGGGAATCGACCGCCGGGAGGGCATGGGGAGGGCCGCCGGAGCCCTGGCCGACCGGATCATCCTCACCGAGGACGACCCGGGCCCCGAGGAGGTCTCCGCCATCTGCGCCGACATCCAGCGGTATCTGGACCCCTTTGGCAAGCGGGGAGAGGTGATCTCCAACCGGGAGGAGGCGGTGGCCCGGGCCATTCTGGACTGCCGGACTCCGGCGGTGGTGGTGCTGGCGGGCAAGGGCTGTGAGACGGCCCAGAAGCGGAAAAACGGCCCCGAGCCCTGCGTGCCCGACGGCCTGCTGGCCCAGACCGTTCTGGCCCGGCGGGAGGGCCGCTGATGGACCGCGCCCGGCTGGACGCCCTCTTCTCCGGCGCGGGGGCGGCGGCCTGGGGGCAGACGGACTATGCCGCCCTGCTTCCCCACATGGACGCCGCCGCCCGGGAGAGAGCGGACGCCCTCTGTCCCGGGGCGGGGACGGTGCTGGTGGCCGCCTTCCCCTACTATACGCCGTCGGGGCCGGGCAACCTGTCCCGCTACGCCCGGGGGCGGGACTACCACCTGGTCTTGGGGGGAGCGCTGGAGGCGGTGTGTGGAAAACTGGCGGAGGCATTTCCCCAGAACCGTTTTGTCCCCGGGGCGGACAACTCGCCCCTTCCCGAGCGGGAGGCCGCCTGGGCCGCCGGACTGGGCCTGCGGGGGAGAAACGGCCTGGTGATTCTGCCGCCCTGGGGGTCCTGGGTGTTTTTGGGGACGGTGCTTACCGACCTGCCCTTTGACGGACCGGCGGCCGCCCCCAGCCCCGGGTGCGGGAACTGCGGCCGATGCGCCGCCGCCTGCCCCGGCGGGGCCCTGCGGGAGGAGCGGTTCGACCCGGAGAAATGCCTCTCCCATCTGACGCAGAAAAAGGGGGAGCTCTCTCCGGAGCAGGCGGCCCTGCTCTCCGCCCACCCCCTGGCCTGGGGGTGCGATCGCTGCCAGGAGGTCTGCCCCTACAACGCCGCGCCGGAGGCCACGGAGTTATCCCCATTTTTGGAGGACCTTGTGGAAAACATCACACCCGCGATGGTGGAGGGGGCCACCAACCGGAGCTTCCGGGCCCAGTGGGGGGAGCGGGCCTTCGCCTGGCGGGGCCCGGCGGTGCTCCGGCGGAATCTGGCCCTGCAAAACCGCCCAAAAGAGGAATAACCGCCGCCCATTCCGGCGATACTGAGGTATCTGCGGAAAGGCGGCGGTTTTTTATGCTGGTAAAAGATCTCATGACCACCCAGGTGGTCACCATCACCCCGGGGGAGAGCACCGCGCTGGCGGCCCGGCTCCTCTCCCGCTATGACCTGGGGGCGCTGCCCGTGTGTCAGAACGACGGGCGGCTGCGGGGCATCGTCACCGACCGGGACCTGGTACTGCGCTGCCTGGCGCCGGGAGAAAATCCGGAACGGGTGCCCGTCGGGGACATTATGACCCGGACCTGCGCGTGGGTCTCCCCCCGGGCCAACGTGGAGGAGGCCGCCCGGGTCATGGCGGAGGCCCAGGTCCGCCGCCTGCCGGTGGTCGAGGACCGGAAGGTGGTGGGGATGCTCTCCCTGGGGGATCTGGCCCGCAGCCGGGGCTGCGAGATGGAGGCGGGGGAGGCTTTGGCCGAAATTGCCCGGGGGATCAAGCGCCCCGCCGTCCCGCCCCGCCGGCTCAAGGACCCGGCGGAGGAGACCTGAGAGCATACCCGGCTACGGAGAAGCGGCGCCCCCCTTATAGAGGGGGAGCGAGATGACAAAGCTGGTAAAACGGCCGTTGGACTCGGCCCGGATGGACCCGCCGTGGCGCTCCACAATCTCCTTGGCGATGGCCAGACCCAGCCCCGCCCCGCCGGTACGGGAGGAGCGGGCGGCGTCCAGACGGTAAAATTTTTCGAAGATGTGGGCCAGCTCCCCCTCCGGGATCTCCAGTCCCTCGTTGGAGACGATGATCTCCACCCGGTCTCCCTCCTGATGGGCGGAGATGCGGACCACGCCCCCCTCCGTCGAGTAGTGGCAGGCGTTGCGCAGGACGTTGTCAAAGACCCGGACAAGCTTGTCCGGGTTGCCGAGCACCACGAGGTGGTGCTCGATCTCGGTCTGACACGTGAGCCCCCGCTGGGCAAAAATCGGATAAAATTCATCGGCGAGCTGCTCCAGAAGCACGGTGAGCTGGATGGGCACCATCTGCTGGGACAGGTGGTCCAGATCCAGCCGGGTGATGTCGAAGAATTCACCCAGCAGCTCCTCCAGCCGCCGGGCCTTGTCCAGGGCCACGCCGGTGAACTTGGCCCGCTGCTCGGGCGTGAGCTTGCTCTCGTCGTGGAGAAGGGTCAGATAGCCCACCACCGAGGTCAGGGGCGTCTTGAGGTCGTGGGCCAGAAAGGCGATGAGATCCCGCTGCCGCTGCTCGTTCTCCTTGGAGAGGGCCTCCCGGGCCAAAAGCTGGCGGCGGATGGCGTTGAGATCCTGCTCCAGGGGCTGGAGCTCCCGGGGCAGGCGGATCTCCTCCTCCGCGGTATCGGCCAGGGAGTGGGTCGCCCAGCGGATCTCCTCCAGCCAGGTGGTGAACCGGCCCATGGCCACATAGAAGGCCAGCAGCATCAGCACCACCAGGCCGAGGGACAAAATTTCCGACTTGTTGGCCCGGATATAGGTCTCATAGGCGTCTAGGGCCACCTCGGTGCTCTGGCCGAAAAGGTTGGTGGCGACCCAGACAAAGAGGCGGGAGACCGGGTCCTGCAAAAAGCCGTCCACCACCACCTCCACCAGGAAGAGGCTCAGGGCGCACACCACCATCGCCCCGGTGAGCACCAGCAGGAGCATTTTCAGCTTCAGGCGGGTATAGCGTTTCTCGTGCATCGGGCGTTACTTCGCGGCCGGGGCGAACCGGGCCCGGGCGAGGGCGGCCAGGTCGCCGGGGGCGAGCTCCACCTGTGCGCCGATCTTCCCGGCGCTGACCACCATGGTCTCCAGATCCCGGGCGCTCTCATCCAGAAAGGTCTTGAGCTGCTTTTTCATCCCCAGAGGGGAACAGCCCCCGTGTACATAGCCTGTGAGGGGGAGAAGCTCCGCCTGTCGGATCATCTCGATGGACTTTTCCCCTGCCGCCCTGGCGGCGGCCTTGAGATCCAGCTCTCCGGTCACGGGGATGACAAAGACATAGTTCTGCTTCGAGGCGCCCCGGGTTACCAGAGTCTTGAACACCCGCTCCGGCGGCAGGCCGATCAGAGCGGCCACGCTCCGGCCGTCCACGGCCCCGTCGGGACAGGCGTAGAAGTGGGGGGTATACGATACCTTTCGCTGGTCCAAAAGACGCATGACGTTGGTTTTCTCCTGATGCATGGCGCGCTCCTCCGTTCCGCTCCGGCTCCGGCCGGAGGCGTTTGCTCCAACATATCACACTCTCCGGGGGAAATCAAGCCTGTTCTCCCTAGAAGAGATGCACAAAGTTCCAGGGAAATGGAAGAATTTGATTGCGTCTTATAAGAGGAAATGGTATAATATTATACTGTTCGATTTAAGACATCAAGACGTGACAGATGGCGATGGGGCGGCCCACCGCCATTGTTTTGCGGCGCGGCGTAAGGAGGGTTTCCATGGCGCAGTTTATCGACACGGCAAAGATCACCGTCCGCTCGGGCAACGGCGGCAACGGCGCGGTGGCGTTCCACCGGGAGAAGTATGTGGCGGCGGGCGGCCCCGACGGGGGCGACGGCGGCCGGGGAGGCGATGTGATCCTCCAGGTGGACGGACACATGTCCACTTTGATGGACTTCCGCTACAAGCGCAAGTATGTGGCGGGCAACGGCATGGACGGTACGGGCAAGCGCTGCACGGGCAAGGCGGGGGAGGATCTGGTCATCAAGGTTCCCCGGGGCACCGTGGTGCGGGACGCGGCCACCAATGAGATCATCTGCGACATGTCGGGGGACGAGCCCTTTGTCCTCTGCCGGGGAGGAAAGGGCGGCTGGGGGAACCAGCACTTCGCCACCCCCACCCGCCAGGTCCCCAATTTCGCCAAGGCGGGCCTGCCCGGTCAGAGCCGGGAGGTGGTGCTGGAGCTCAAACTGTTGGCCGACGTGGGGCTGGTAGGCTTCCCCAACGTGGGCAAGTCCACCCTCCTGAGCGTGGTGAGCAAGGCCCAGCCCAAAATTGCCAACTACCACTTCACCACCCTCTTCCCCAATCTGGGCGTGGTCTGGGTGGACGAGGGGGTCTCCTTTGTTCTGGCCGACATTCCCGGCATCATCGAGGGGGCCAGCGAGGGGGCGGGCCTGGGCCACGACTTCCTGCGGCACATCGACCGCTGCCGCCTGCTCATCCACGTGGTGGACGTCTCGGGCAGCGAGGGCCGGGACCCGGTGGAGGACTTCGAGGCCATCCAGGCCGAGCTGCGGGAATATTCCCCGGAGCTGGCCTCCCGCCGGATGATCGTGGCGGGCAACAAGGTGGACATTGCCGCCGACCGCGCTCCGCTGGAGGCCCTGAAAGCCCATGTGGAGGCCCTGGGCATGCCCTTCTTTGAGATCTCGGCCGCCGCCCACCGGGGGACCCGGGAGCTGATGTACGCCGCGGCCCGGGAGCTGGAGCATCTGCCCCCCATCACCGTGTACGAGCCCACCTATGTGGCGCCCGAGCCCCAGGTGGACACCAGCGCGCCGGTGGAGATCACCCACGAGGACGGGGTCTGGACGGTGGAGAGCCCCTGGGTACAGCGGCTCATGGCCAACACCAACTTCGGGGATTTTGAATCCCGGAGCTGGTTTGACAAAATGCTCCGGCAGTCGGGTCTGTATGAGCGCCTGGAGGAGATGGGCATTCAGGACGGGGACACGGTGGACCTGTACGGGCTGGAGTTTGAATACCAGCGCTGAGATAAAGAAGGCCTGGAATTAGGAGATGGAGCGGGATGCTGGAATATTTTTGGACGGTGCTGGGCCAGGTAATCACCCTGTTTCTGCTCATCGCGGTGGGGTATGTCCTGGGTAAGCTGGGAAAAATCAACGCACAGGGCACGGGACAGATGACCTCGCTCCTGCTGTATGTGGTAACCCCCTGCGTGGTGTGGGATACCCTGCAGATGCACCTGGCCCCGGAGCGCATTGCCGAGGCCGTCCCCTGCGCCGTCCTGAGTCTGGCCACCTACCTGGGCTACAGCCTGATTGCGGCGCCCCTGTTTCGCAAAAGCCCCTCGGATGTGCGGGCGCCGCTCCGCTTCGGCATTGTGTACAGCAATGTGGGCTTTATGGGCCTGCCCCTGGTGGAAGCGGTCCTGGGGGAGGAGGCCCGGTTCTACGTCGTGGTATCCATGGTGGTGTTCAATGTCTACTGCTGGATCCACGGTGTGATGGTCATGGGGGGACGCAAGGCCCTTTCGCTGCGCAAAGCCCTCATTAACCCGGGCAGCGTGGCCCTGGTGCTGGGTCTGCCCCTGATGCTGGGCGCCCTTGAGCTGCCCGGGAGCGTCAGCGCGGCGGTGGGATTCCTGGCCGACCTGAATACCCCCCTGGCCATGGTGGTCATCGGGACCCAGATGTCGGCGGTCAATCTGGCGGAGAGTTTCCGCCAGGGGAGGGTCTATGCCGCCAGCGCCCTGCGCCTGGTGGCGCTGCCCATTCTGACGGCGCTGGTTCTCCTGCCCTTTGACCTGAGCCCCATGCTCTACTGCACAATGGTGATTCTCAGCGGCGCGCCCTCGGCGGGGAATACCTCCATGTTCTCCCAGCGCTTCGGCCAGAATACCACCCTCGCCGCCCAGCTGGTGAGTCTGTGTACCATCCTCTCCGTAATCACGCTGCCGGTGGTGGCCGTCATGGCCCAGGCTCTGAGCGGGATTTGAAAAAGTTCCATACGAGAAGCGCCGCGCCGCGGCCCGGGCAAAGGGCTGCGGCGCGGCGCGTCGTTCAGGAGACCGGGTCCTCCGGGGGGAGGAGCCGGTAGAGCTGGCCGGAGTAGGGCGGGAGCGGGAGGACGGCCTGTCCGTCCCGAAGGGGCAGGAGGCGGGGGGCGGCAGAATCGGAGGGCCCGCCGTAGATCTCCCAGCCGGTGGAGAGGAGCAGCTCCAGCCCGCCCCAGCCGGGGAGGGACACGGCGCGCTGTGCGGCCCGGGGGAGAAACTGGAACACCGCCAGCATCACGCCGCGGTCATCCCGCCGCAGGAAGAGGAAAATTCCATCCCGGCCCTGGTCCTCTCCCAGCCACTGGAAGCCCTCCGGACGGTAGTCCCAGGCCCACAGGGGGGACCAGGCGCGGTACGTGAGCCCCACATCCCGGAAAAAGCGGTGGAAGGCCCGCCGTTCCGGCTGAGCGAGGAGGGACCAGTCCAGCGCCTGCCGGTAGTCCCACTCCGATTCCGGGGCCAGCTCGTGACCCATGAAGTTGAGCTTTTTCCCCGGGTGGGCGAACAGGTAGAGATAAAGGGCCCGGAGCTGGGCAAGGCGCTCCTCCGGCGTACCGGACATCCGGGCGAGGATAGAGCCCTTGCCATGGACTACCTCGTCGTGAGAGAGGGGGAGAAGGTACCGCTCGCCATAGAAATAGTGCAGCGAGAAGGTGAGCAGCCCGCCTGAGGTTTCCCGCTGCTCGGGAGGAAGCTGAAAATAGGAGAGGGTGTCGTGCATCCAGCCCATGTCCCACTTGTAGTCAAACCCCAGACCGCCCGCCTCCGGAGGGGCGGTGACCCCGGGATGGGCCGAAGAGTCCTCCGCGGCCAGGAGCGCGGTGGGGTGCAGCTTCTTGAGTCCGCGGTTCATCTCCCGCAGAAAGCGCAGCCCCTCCGCATTTTCTCCCCGGGCCTCCTCCCCCTGCCAGTAGATGAGGTTGCGCACCGCGTCCATCCGGAGACCGTCGAAGTGGTATTTCTCCAGCCAGAAGTGGGCCGCCGATTGGAGGAAAGAGCGCACATCCCCCCGGGCGTGCATGAAATTGCAGCTGCCCCACTGACTGACGCCCACGGCGGCGTTGGGGTACTCGTAGAGGGGGGTGCCGTCGTACTGCCACAGGGCATAGTCGTCCACGGCGAAGTGGACGCTCACAAAGTCCAAAATCACCCCGAGGCCGTTCTGGTGGCACTGGTCCACCAGTTCCATCAGGCCGTCGGGGGAGCCGTACCGGGCGGTTGGGCTGAAAAAACCGGTATTCTGGTATCCCCAGGAGGCGTCGGAGGGGTGCTCGGCCAGGGGAAGAAGCTCCACGTGGGTGTAGCCCCGCTCCTTGAGATAGGGGATGAGCTCCCGGGCCAGGTCCCGGTAGGAGTACCAGTCGGTCTCCCCCGGTCCGTGCCTGCGCCAGGAGCCGGCGTGGAGCTCGTAGATGTTGACCGGCCCCTCCAGGCCGGGGGTCCGGCGGGCCATCCACGCCCCGTCGTGAAACTGGTAGGCGTCCAGATCCCACAGAAGGGAGGCGCACTGAGGCCGCAGCTCCATGGCAAAGCCGTAGGGGTCGCAGCGGTCCAGACAGGAGCCGTCCGGCCGGTAGACCCGGTATTTGTACTTCTGGCCCGCCCGGGCCCCCGGTACGCGGCAGGACCAGAACTGGCCGTTGGCGGTGCGCTCCATGGGGAGCTCCGCCCAACCGGAGAAGGCCCCGATCACCGACACCTGCCGGGCGCTGGGGGCGTAGGTGCGAAAGACCGCCCCCTCCTCCGTCAGGTGTCCCCCCAGATACTCGTAGGCGTCAAAGACCGCGCCGGTGTAAAATCCATGCAGATCCATGGCTGTACTCCCGCTCCTTTTTCTTGACAGAAATCGTTTATTTATCTATCATCTAGTTTAGCAGAAGGAGGGGAGGAGGCCCATGGCCTCTTTTCCCAAAGTGGCGGATAGACGATGATCCGCCCAAAGAGTCGAGAAAGGACGTGACGGAATGGACCTGCGGGTTGTACGCACCCGGCGGCACATTCAGGAGGCGTTTCTGGCCCTCCGGGCTCAGAAACCCCTGGAGCGTATTACGGTGAAGGAGCTGGCCGCCCGGGCGGAGATCAACAAGGCCACCTTTTACCTCCACTATCGGGACATCTATGACCTGTCCGACCGTATGGAGGAGGAGATCATCGCCGCGGTTATGGCCGGGATCACCCATCCGGAGAATCTGATTTTCCGCCCATCGGAGGCCATGCGGGAGCTGGTGTCGGCCTATCAGCAGCACCAGAAGAGCATTGATGTGGTCTTTTCCGGAAGCCAGCGGGGAAATCTGGTCAAGCGCATTGACAGCAGCGTGCGGGCCATGATCTATGGGAGCTACCCCCACTGGCGGGAGAACGTGCAGGTCAATATCATCCTGAATTACTGTATTTACGGCTCGTACTACGCCTGTATGGAAAATCTGGGTCAGGGGGTGGACGCGGTCCTGCCCACGCTGTGCCGGATCACGGAGCGAATCAACGAGCTCTTTCCCGCGCCGGATGGGGAGACACAGCAGCACCGGCGGGGTCCGGAGACCCCGCCGGCGGAAACAGCCGGCTCTCAGGCGTGAGAGAGGGCGGGAAAGCGCAGGCTGTAACGGTGGAAATGCTGGGCGTCGGCGCCCTGGAAAAACAGGACGTCCTCTCCGGTCAGGGGGCGCACCGAACACTTTCCCCCCTCCCGGGGAGTAAAGCCCAATACCGCCTTGGCGGTCTCCTCCCGGGCCAGGGCGGAGAGGACCTGGGCGAGGGGCGCCCCCCCGGGGCCCAGCAGCTCCTGACAATAGAGGGTATCCCCCTGGTATTGGGCCACGGCCACCAGGTCGAATTCGGGCAGGTAGTAGAGGTGCTCCCGCAGGGCCCCGCCGCAGTGGAAGAAAAAGAGCCCCGGGTTGTGCTCCCAGCTCAAAAGGGCATAGGGGTTGCCCCGCTGGTAGTGGGCGAGGAGGAGCGAGCGGTCCTCTCTCAGCTCGGGAATCAGGCGGCGTGCGGCGCGGCGCGGCGCGCCGGGGGAGAGGGCCATGGAGTGGCGGAACTCCCGGGTGCGGGCAAACCCGAAGCGGGGATAAAATTCCAGGGTGTCGCGGTTGGCAAAGAGATAGAAGCCGCCGCATTTGTCCCGCCAGTCGGCCAGCGCCCGGGCCATGAGGAAATGGATGAGCCCCCGTCCCCGGTAGTCCGGGTGGGTCATCACCGTGCCGATCTGCACCAGGTGGAGCTCATTGCCCAGCAGATGGAAGTCCATGGGGCTCACGGAGAGGTTGGCCACCACCCTGCCGCCGTGGAGCAAGGAATAGGGCCGGTAGCGGTCCCCCCAATCTCCGGCGCGGTACCAGCGCTCCAGATCCAACCCAAAGGTGTCCCGGGCCAGCGTATGGAGGCTCTCCCGCAGGCGGGGTTCCTCCTGATAGCAGGTGCGGTAGTCAAAAACGCTCCCATCGAGCTTGATTTCCATTCCGATTTCTCTCCTCTTTTTGCAATCTCTCAATACAAGTACACACACAAACACGCGCCCGGGCCCATGCCGCCCCGTCCGCAGACAGAAAAAACCGCAGGGAGAGCGGGAAACCGCTCTCCCTGCGCTGTGGAGCCGACCGCAATTACAGACGGACTACCCACCCGTGGGGGTCGCTGTGCGTACCCCACTGAATGCCGGTCAGGGTGTCGTAGAGCTTCTGGGTCACGGGGCCGATCCGGCCGCCGTTGATCACGACGCTCTGGTCGTTCCAGGTCATCTCGCCCACGGGGGAGACCACGGCGGCGGTGCCGGTGCCCCAGGCCTCCTCCAGCTTGCCGCTCTTGGCCGCGTCGAAGAGCTCCTGCGCGGTGATAAGGCGCTCCTCCACCTCCAGGCCCCAGTCCCGGATGAGCTGGATGCAGGAGCGGCGGGTGATGCCGGGCAGCACCGAGCCGGTGAGTTTGGGGGTGATAATCTTGCCGTCCACCTTGAACATGACGTTCATGGAGCCGACCTCTTCAATATACTTGCGCTCCACGCCGTCCAGCCAGAGGACCTGGGCATAGCCCTGCGCCTCGGCCCGCTCGCCGGCGCGGATGGAGGCGGCGTAGTTGCCGCCGCACTTGGTATAGCCGGTGCCGCCCCGGACGGCGCGCACGTCCTCGTTCTCCACATAGATCCGCACGGGGTTGATGCCCTCGGCATAATAGGCCCCCACCGGGCAGCAGATGATGCAGAAGAGATAGCTGTGGCTGGCATGGACGCCCAGGCTGGGGTCGGTGGCGATGATGAAGGGGCGGATATACAGGGAGGTACCCGGCTCGCTGGGAACCCAGTCGGCCTCCACCCGCACCAGAGCCTCCACCGCGGCGACGAACTCGTCCACGGGGACGGGGGGGATGCACAGCCGCTCGCAGGAGTCGGCGAGGCGCTGGCCATTGTCGGCGGGGCGGAAGAGCTGCACGCCGCCGTCGGGGGCGCGGTAGGCCTTCAGGCCCTCAAAGACCTCCTGCGCATAGTGGAACACCATGGCCGAGGGCGCCAGCTCCAGGGGAGCATAGGGCACGATGCGCCCGTCGTGCCAGCCCCGGCCGGCGTCGTAGTTCATCAGGAACATGTGGTCGGTAAAGGTCCGGCCAAAGATCAGAGTCTTGGGGTCGGGCTTTTCCTTGAGCTGTGCAGCGCGCTGGATGGGGAATTCGTACATAACAATGACCTCCTGCCTGCTCTGAGTATCGATCTCCGCCCGGGCGGAGACAGCGTCTGGGCGGCAGCGGCAGTTTCTGCAATAGACTGCCTATATTCTTGCATTATATCAGCCTGCGCTCCACATCGCAAGAGTTAGTTTGCAGAAAATACTACCCCCAAAGGGCGGAGTGTGGTATAATAACCACACCATGTTTGGAAGGGGCGGAACGGGGAGCGCGCCCCCCGCCCATGCCGCAGCCTGCGGCGGAAGGGAGTGCCTATGCGAAAGAAAAAACTGTCCCGCCTGCTGGAGCCCGGGTTTCAGCTCTACTTCGCCTGCCTGGCCGTCTTTGCCGTGGCCAGCGCTCTGCTCAGCCCGATGCTGGGTGCGGCGGAGGGCGTGGTGATCCTGGTGCTGTACGCCTACTTCCGCCGGAGCAACGCCAAGCGGCAGAAAGAGATCCTGAAATATATCGACAACATCACCTGTAATATGGACGTGGCCACCAAGGACACCATGATCAACGCCCCCCTGCCTATGGTGATCTTTCGCCCGGAGAGCGACGAGGTCATCTGGTCCAACGACCGCTTTCTTCAGATCAGCGGGGAGCGGGAGCATCTCTTTGACACCAAGCTCTCGGCGGCGGTGCCCGGATTCTCCTCCCGCTGGCTCATGGAGGGCAAGACCGAGTGCCCCAGCGAAGTGGAGCTGGGCGGGCGGCGCTTCCTGGTCTTCGGACACCTGGTGCGCACCGATGAGAAGGGGGCCCACAGCTTTCTGGCCACCACCTACTGGGTGGATGTGACCGACTACTCCGCCGTGCGGGAGGAGTTTTACGACTCCCGCCCGGTGTGCGCCATTTTGACCCTGGACAACTACGAAGAGCTGATGAAAGGGGTGCCTGACAACACCAAGTCGGCCATTCTCAGCAGCATTGAGGAGAAGCTCACCGAGTGGACGTCCCCCACCGGCGGCCTGTTCTGCAAATACGACCGGGACCGGTATCTCTTTTTCTTTGAAGAGCGCTATCTCAAGGGCCTTCAGGAGGGGAAATTTGCGGTGCTGGACGCGGTGCGCTCCATCCTGAACCCCAAGGACATGCCCGCCACGCTGTCCATCGGCATCGGACGGGACGCCGACAGCCTCCAGGAACTCTTTCAGTACGCGGCGCTCTCGGTGGAAATGGCCCTCTCCCGGGGGGGCGACCAGGTGGTCATCAAGAACAAGTTCAATTTTGAGTTCTACGGCGGCCGCTCCAAGGAGCTGGAGAAGCGCACCAAGGTGAAGAGCCGGGTCATGGCCAATGCCCTGGGGGAGCTCATTGCGGACGCCTCCTGCGTCTTTGTCATGGGCCACAAATTTCCCGACCTGGACTGCATCGGCGCGGCGGCGGGGGTGTGCGCCATCGCCCGGAAGAAGGACACCCCGGTCTATATCATCAAGGACCCCAGCCCCAATCCGGCCAGCGATATGATCGCCCGTCTGGGGGAGCTGACCGAATACCGGGATGTGTTCCTCTCGGCCCAGGACGCCATGATCAAGGCCGACACCCGGTCGCTGCTGGTGGTGGTGGACACCAACCGGCCGGAACAGACCCTCTCGGAGGACCTGCTCCTCTCCTGCAACAAGGTCGCGGTCATCGACCACCACCGCCGGGCGGCCACCTATATTGCCGACGCGGCCCTGAATTTCCATGAGCCCTACGCCTCCTCGGCCAGCGAACTGGTCACCGAGCTGCTGCAATATCTGCTGGAGCCCGCCGACCTGCTGCGGGTGGAGGCCGACGCGCTTCTGGCGGGCATGGTGCTGGACACCAAGCAGTTCACCATGCGCACCGGAAGCCGGACCTTTGAGGCGGCGGCTTTCCTGCGCCGGGCGGGGGCCGACACCGGCGATGTGCGCAAGCTCTTCCAGAACGACCTGGACGGCACCATCGCCCGGTATGATATCATCAAAGACGCCCGCATGTACCGGGATGGGGTGGCCGTGGCGGTTGTGGACCACACGGTGGGCCGGGTGACGGCCGCCCAGGCCGCCGACGAGCTGCTCAACATCTCGGGGGTGGACGCCTCCTTTGTCCTCTTCCCCGACGGGGAGCGGGTCATCATCTCGGCCCGGTCCATGGGAGACACCAATGTACAGGTGATTTTGGAAAAGCTGGGCGGGGGCGGCAACGCCGCCGCCGCCGGCGGACAGATCCCCGGCACCATCGACCAGGTGGCCCGGGACCTCCTCTCGGCCATCAGCCGCTATTTTGAAGAGGAAAACTGAATCCAGCGCCCGATGCGCAGGGACGCGGAGTCAAAGCCAACGCAAGTGAAACCATCAGAAAGGAACGATACCCCATGAAAGTGATTTTGCAGCAGGATGTAAAGGGCCAGGGCAAGAAGGGCCAGATGATTGAGGCCAGCGACGGCTATGCCCGGAATTTCCTGCTTCCCAGGAAGCTGGCCGTGGCCGCCACGGCGGAGAACATCAACACCATGAAGCAGCAGGAGAAGGCCAAGCGGGCCCAGGAGGCCGCCGAGAAGGCCGAAGCCGAGGCCGTAGCGGCCCGTTTGAAGGACATCACGGTCCGTATCACCGCCAAGGCGGGCAACGGCGGGCGGCTCTTCGGGGCGGTGACGTCGAAGGAGATCTCCGACGCCCTGAGCGAGCAGTACGGCATCCAGATCCCCAAAACCAAGATTGTGCAGGAGGAGCCCATCAAGGCCTTTGGCGGTTACGATCTGAAATGCAAGCTGGGCTATGAAGTCACCGGCACGCTGAAGGTAATGGTGGTGGAGGCGTAAGCGCCTCCCAACGAGACAGCGACCAGGGAGGTGAGAGAGATGCCGGGAGAAGAAGCGCTCCTGACCCGCCAGATGCCCCACAGCGTGGAGGCCGAGCAGGCGGTGCTGGGCTCCATGCTCATTGACGCCCGCTGTGTGCCCGAGGTCATCGAGGCCCTCAAGCCGGAGGACTTTTATCTCCGCCAGAACCGGGAGATCTACGAGACCATTTACTCCATGTTCAATTTCTCGGTGACCATCGACCCGGTGACGGTGCTGGACTACATGCGCCGGGGGGGCGTCTATGACGAAAATACCTCCCGCAACTATCTTCTCCAGCTCATGGAGATCACGCCCACGGCGGCCAACGTGATGGAGTATGTGGGGATTTTAAAGGACAAATCCCTCCTCCGGCGCATTTCGGAGACCGCCGGCGCCCTCACCGCCATGGTCCAGGAGGGCACCGGCACCGGACAGGAGGTGCTGGAGGCCGCCGAGCAGCGGATCTACGCCATCCGCCAGGGCCGCAGCGTCCAGGGACTGGAGCACATCTCCAGCGTGATCCTCAGCGTCTACGACCGCCTGGCGGAGCTCTCTGCCAGCGACTCGGCGGTGCCCGGCCTGTCCACCGGCCTGCCCGACCTGGATATGGCCATTGCGGGCCTGAACAAATCCGATCTGATTCTCCTGGCCGCCCGCCCCGGTATGGGCAAGACCTCCTTTGCCCTGAATATGCTCCTCCACGCGGGAAAATTCTCCGGCAAGACGGTGGTCTTTTTCTCCCTGGAGATGAGCCGGGAGCAGCTGTGTATGCGCCTGATCTCCGGGGAGTCCTTTGTGGACAACAAGAAGCTGGTCACGGGACGGCTGAACGAAGAGGACTGGCAGCGCATCGCCGCCGCCTCCGCCGCGCTGAACAAGACGCAGATTCTCATTGACGACAACCCCATGCTCAGCGTGGCCGACATGAACGCCAAGTGCCGCCGGGTGGATAACCTGGGCCTGGTCATCATAGACTACCTGCAGCTCATGACCTCCGCCGGGGGGAGCGCCCGCCAGGGCGAGAACCGGCAGCAGATTGTCTCGGATATCTCCCGGGCCCTGAAGATCATGGCCAAGGAGCTCAACGTGCCGGTGGTGTGCCTCTCCCAGCTCTCCCGTGGACCGGAGAGCCGGGCCGACAAGCGCCCCATGCTCTCCGACCTGCGGGAGTCGGGCGCCATCGAGCAGGACGCCGACATCGTCATGTTCCTCTACCGGGAGGACTACTATAACGAAGACAGCGAGAACCACAACCTGGCCGAGTGCATCATCGCCAAGAACCGCCACGGCGAGACCCGTACAGTGGAGCTCCAGTGGCTGCCCGAGTACACCACCTTCTCGTCCATCGACCGGCGGCATCAGGAGTAGTGGCGCCCAGAGACGCAGAAAAGGACGAGCCGGTCCGCCCACCCATGAGGAGAGCCCATGCTGGAACAAGTCGAGAACCTGATCGCGGAATACGCCATGCTGCCCCCCGGAGGGACGGTGCTCTGTGCCGTCTCCGGCGGGGCCGATTCGGTGTGTCTGCTCCACCTGCTCCGGGAGCGGGCCGGACGGGGGGAATTCTCTCTGGCCGCCGCCCACTATGACCACCGCCTCCGGGGGGAGGATTCCACCGCCGATGCGCAGTTTGTGGAAAACCTGTGTAAAATGTGGACAATTCCTCTCTACCTGGGCTCCGGCGACGTGGCCGGAGAGGCCCGCCGGCGGGGGAAGGGCGTGGAGGAGACGGCGCGGGCCATGCGCTACGCCTTCCTGGAGGAGGCTGCGGCCCAGGCCGGAGCCGACGTCATCGCCACCGCCCACAACGCCGACGACAACGCCGAGACTCTGCTTCTCCACCTGGTGCGGGGGACGGGACTCCAGGGTCTGGCCGGGATTCCGCCCCGGCGGGGGAAGGTGGTGCGGCCGCTGCTCACCGTAACCCGGGCCGAAATTCGGGCCTATCTGGAGAAAAACGGCCTCACCTGGCGGGAGGACGGCAGCAATGCCGATGAGCGCTATGCCCGCAACTACCTCCGCGCCCAGGTGATGCCCCGGCTGCGGGAGCTCAACCCCCGTCTGGAGGAGAGCCTGTCCCGGACCGCCCGCCTGCTGCGGGCCGACCGCGACTTTTTAAATGCCCAGGCGTTCCAGGTGGCCCAAAACGCCCGCTGGGCGGAGGACGATCTGGTCATCGAGGCCCGGTACATCGCCCAGGCCCCCGCCGCCATCGCCCCGCGGGCGGTGCGGCAGATTCTCAGCCAAATGGGGGGAGAGGGGGCCTCCTGCACCGCCGCCCATCTGGAGGCGGTGGTGGACCTGGCCCGGGGGGCGGACCCCTCGGCAATGGTGGACCTGCCCGGAGGGCTGATGGTCCAGCGGGTCTACCGGGAGCTCCTCTTCACCACCCGGGAAGAGGCGGAGACCTTCCCCCCCACGGCTCTGGTGCCGGAGGGAGAGGTCTGGCCGGAGGGGGCCCTCTACGGCTGCCGGTGCCGCCGCAGCGTCTGTCCCCAGGCGCCCGGAGGGGATACCTATTACATCGCGGCATTTCAGGGGACGCCGGTCCTCCGCCCCCGGCAGACGGGCGACCATCTGCAACGCCCCGGCCGG
Source organism: Candidatus Flavonifractor intestinipullorum (assembly GCA_019118925.1). Classification (GTDB taxonomy): domain Bacteria; phylum Bacillota; class Clostridia; order Oscillospirales; family Oscillospiraceae; genus Pseudoflavonifractor_A; species Pseudoflavonifractor_A intestinipullorum. The sequence continues at coordinate 28,591 of DWYC01000068.1, forward strand.
CCCCGCCGGAGAATCAAAAAATTGCTGATTGACGAAAAAATACCCCGCCGGGACCGGGAGCGCCTCCCGGTTCTCGCCGACGAGGGAGGCGTGATCGCCCTGGCGGGCTTCGGCCCGGAGGCGGCGCGCCTGGCCCGGGCGGGCGAGGCGGCGTGGGAGATTACCTTCCTGCCCGGGAATCGAGAGAAAGGATGCATGGATTATGCTGGAACAAGACATTGAGCGGGTCCTCTTCACCGAAGAGGAGTTGAAGCAGCGGGTGAAGGAGATCGCCCAGCGCATTGATGCCGATTACGCCGGAAAGGAGCCCCTCCTCATCAGCGTACTGCGGGGATCCTTCGTGTTTATGGCCGATCTGGTGCGGGAGATTACCCTGCCCTGTACGGTGGACTTTATGGCCGTGTCCTCCTACGGCGGAGGCACCACCAGCTCCGGCCAGGTGAAGATCGTCAAGGACCTCTCCGAGCAGATCGAGGGCAAGGACGTACTGGTGGTGGAGGACATCCTGGACAGCGGCAATACCCTGAGCTATCTGCTCAAGCTGCTGGAGGCCCGCCACCCCGCCTCCATCCGGCTGTGCACCCTGCTGGATAAGCCGGAGCGGCGCACCAAGCCGGTGGCGGTGCAGTATACCGGCTTCACCATTCCCGACGAGTTCGTGGTGGGCTACGGCCTGGACTACGATGAGAAGTACCGCAACCTTCCGTACATCGGCATTCTGAAACCCCGGGTCTACGGGGGAGAGTAAGAGAAGCCATAGGCCCCCGCGGCCTGTATTTCAATTGGCGCGGCCTGTGATGCAGGCCCGCCGGGGGGAGTGTCCGCATTTTGAACAGAAAAGGAAGTATGCGCGACATCGGGTTTTCCGTCCTGGTGATCGCCATTCTGCTCCTGACGGTCTTTGCCATGCGGGGCGAGGGAGGACAGCCGGAGCTCACGTACGGGGACGTGCGCCAGCTTTTAGAACAGCAGCAGGTCTCCCAGGTGGTGGTCACCGATACCACCGTCACCCTCACCCTGCGGGAGGACCTGGGCTTCGGCACCCAGGTGGCCTATGAATTGCCCAATTTCTGGGTGTTCTATTTCGACTTCAACGACCTGCTGGTGAGCCAGAAAAACGCAGGACTGCTGACCTATGACTACGAGCCCGGGTTCCGGGCCCCGGTCTGGCTCTCTTTCCTGCCCTGGATTGGGATTCTGGTGGTGTTCGGCCTGCTCTGGTACGGCATGTTCCTCCGCCAGAACAGCGGCGGCGGGGGCGGCGGCGTGGAGCGCACCTCCCGCTTTGGCCGGGCCCGGACCCGCAGCGGGGAGGACCAGGCCAAGAAGGTGACCTTCTCCGACGTGGCGGGGGCCAAGGAGGAGAAGGCCGAGCTCCAGGAGATTGTGGAGTTTCTCCGGGACCCCAAGCGCTTTCTGGATCTGGGGGCCCGCATCCCCAAGGGCGTTCTGCTGGTGGGCCCGCCGGGCACCGGTAAAACCCTGCTGGCCAAGGCCGTGGCCGGAGAGGCGGGGGTCCATTTCCTGTCCATCTCGGGCTCCGACTTTGTGGAGCTCTATGTGGGCGTGGGCGCCAGCCGGGTGCGGGATCTCTTTGACCAGGCCAAAAAAGAGGCGCCGGCCATTATCTTCATCGACGAGATCGACGCCGTGGGGCGCCAGCGGGGCGCCGGCCTGGGCGGCGGCCATGACGAGCGGGAACAGACCCTCAACCAGCTCCTGGTGGAGATGGACGGATTCGGCTCCAACGAGGGCGTGGTGGTCCTGGCGGCCACCAACCGGCAGGACATTCTGGACCCCGCCCTGCTGCGGCCGGGCCGCTTCGACCGGCAGATCTACGTAGGTCCCCCCGATGCAAAGGGCCGGGAGGAAATCCTGCGGGTGCACGCCCGGAACAAGCCTCTGGCGGAGGATGTGGACCTGAAGGAGCTGGCCCGGGGTACCGGCGGCTTCACCGGCGCGGACCTGGAAAATCTGATGAACGAGGCCGCCCTACTGGCCGCCCGGCGGCATGAGCGCTTTATCGCCATGCAGGACCTGCGGGAGGCGGTCATCAAGGTGGTGGCCGGCCCGGAGAAGAAGAGCCGGGTGGTCATCGAGCGGGAGCGGAAGCTCACCGCCTATCACGAGGCGGGGCACGCCATTGTCATCCACGAGCTGGAGACCCAGGACCCGGTGCACCAGATTACCATTATTCCCCGGGGGATGGCGGGGGGCATGACCATCTCTCTGCCCCGGGAGGACGTGTCCTTCCTCTCCCGGCAGGCCCTGGCCGAGCGCATCGCCGTATGCCTGGGCGGGCGCTGCGCCGAGCAGATCGCCCTGGGCGACATCTCCACCGGCGCGGGCAACGACCTCCAAAAGGCCACCGCCATCGCCCGGAATATGGTCACCCGCTACGGCATGAGTCCCAAGCTGGGCAATGTGGTCTTTGACTCGGGCCATGACGAGGTCTTTATCGGCCGCTCCATGGCCCAGACCAAGAGCTACTCCGAGGAGGTGGCCGCCCTCATTGACGAGGAGGTCAAATCCCTCATCGACGCGGCTTACGCCAGGTGCCAGGAGATCTTGACGGCCCACCGGCGGGAGCTGGAGCGCACGGCGGAGTATCTGCTGGAGTATGAAAATATGGACGCAAAGACGTTCGAGCTGGTCTTTGCGGGGGAGGACCCTCTGCCGCCTCCCGGCGAGGACGGACCCGGCCGGGACGCCGGACCGGAGCTCCTGCCGGAGGTCACCGGCACGGCTTCCCGCCGGAAAGACGATCGCCCCAAAGGGGAAGTACCCCATTAGACTCTCCCAAAATATCGTTGGCCCGGAGCGCCGTACGGCGCTCC
>DWYC01000069.1 GCA_019118925.1 Candidatus Flavonifractor intestinipullorum
GCTGGTATGTGCTCCTGGGGAGCTACTCCAGCTATTCGGCGGCCCAGAGCGCCGCCGCCGGAGTGAGCGGGGCCTACGCGGCCTGGCAGGACGGGAGCTGGCAGGTCCGCTGGGGGACCTATGAGAGTCAGAGCGCCGCCGCCGCAGCCCAGACCGCCCAGGGCCTGTCCGGAACGGTGGGACAGGCGGGGAGCAGCGCCGTCACCGTGGTCCGGACGGGCACGGCCCAGGTGCTCTTCCAATATGACGGGGAGGAGAGCTTCGGCGTCATGCCCGACGTGACGGGCCAGAGCGACCCGGTCACCTGGTTCAAGGGCTACAAGTACTACGGCGGCTTCCGGTATGAGCGCATCGGCGGGGGCGACCTGACGGTGGTGAACATGGTCTATCTGGAGGACTATGTGCGCTGCGTCATCACCTGGGAGATGGGGGCCTCCTGGGAGCAGGAGGCCCTGAAGGCCCAGGCCTGTTGCGCCCGGACCTATGTGCTGCGCAGCCTGGACAAGCACAGCACCTACCATTTCGACGTCTGTTCCGAGACCGACTGCCAGGCCTACCACGGCACGGGCAATCTCACGGCCAACAGCATTCAGGCCGCTGCCGGCTGCGAGGGGGTTTGCGTCTGGTATCAGGGGAGCCTGGCCGAGACGGTGTACTCCTCCAGCAACGGCGGGGCGTCGGAGGACTCGGAGAACGTCTGGAGCAACGCCGTGCCCTACCTGCGGGGCAAGAGCGACCCCTATGAGGCGCTGATCGCGGACAGCATCCCCAATTACCGCTGGAGCGTCACCTTTACCGCCGATGAGCTGGAGGCGAAGCTCCAGGCCAAGGGCTACCAGTGTACCGACCTGGCCTCCGTCCAGGCGACCCAGACCAGCGCCACCGGCGGCGTCCTGGCCCTCACCTTTACCGACGCCGGCGGCAAGAGCTGGACCTTTTACAAGCAGGACGCCCGCACCTTCCTGGGCCTGCGCAGCCAGCGCTATACCGTGACCTCCAGCGGGGGAACCGGGGGCGGCGGGACGTCCCAGCTCTATGCCGCCGGGGGCGGGAGCCTGGACCTGGCCGCATCCTACGCCATCGGCGGGGATGGGACGGTGAACCCCGTAGGGGGGAGTGCCTATGTCCTGACGGGCGATGGGGTGGAGGCGGTGGGCGGCTCGGCCGCCACCGGGGCGGATACCTATACCTTCACCGGCACGGGCTACGGCCACGGGGTGGGGATGAGCCAGTACGGCGCCCAGGCCATGGCCAAGGAGGGCTATACGTATGACGAAATTCTCCAATTTTATTTCACGGGAGTGGACGTGTATTAAATGAAGACATCGGACTTTTACTTTGACCTGCCCGAGGAGCTCATCGCCCAGACGCCGCTGGAGCGGCGGGACGCCTCCCGGCTGATGGTGCTGGACAAGGAGACGGGCGCGACGGAGGACATGCACTTTTACGACCTGCCCAAGCTGCTGCGGCCGGGGGACTGCCTGGTGCTCAATGACTCCCGGGTGCTGCCCGCCCGCCTTCTGGGCCACCGGGAGCCCGGCGGCGGCGCGGTGGAGGTGCTGCTGCTCATCGACCGGGGAAACAAGACCTGGGAGTGTCTGGTCCGTCCGGGGCGCAAGTGTAAGCCCGGGACCCGCCTCTCCTTTGGAGACGGACTGCTCCGGGGGGAGGTTCTCTCGGTGGAGGAGGGGGGCAACCGCCTCATCCGCTTCGAGTATGAGGGGATTTTCCTGGAGCTGCTGGAGCAGCTGGGCCGGATGCCCCTGCCGCCCTACATCAAGGCCGAGCTCAACGACCCGGAGCGGTACCAGACCGTCTACTCCCGGGAGGTGGGCTCGGCGGCCGCGCCCACGGCGGGCCTCCACTTTACCAAGGAGCTGCTGGAACAGGTGCAGGCCATGGGAGTGAGTCTGGCCTATGTGACCCTCCATGTGGGGCTGGGCACCTTCCGCCCGGTGAAGGAGGAGGACGTTCTGGACCACGAGATGCACAGCGAGTACTGCATGATCTCCGCCCAGACCGCCGAGACCATCAACCGCACCAAGCGGGCGGGGGGACGGGTGATCTGCGTGGGCACCACCTCCTGCCGGACCATCGAGAGCTGGGCCGCCGAGGACGGCACGCTGAAGGAGAGCGCCGGCTGGACGAATATTTTTATCTACCCGGGCTACCGCTTCAAGGTGCTGGATGCCCTCATCACCAACTTCCATCTGCCCGAGTCCACCCTGGTGATGCTGGTTTCCGCTCTGGCGGGACGGGAGCATATCCTGAACGCCTACCAACAGGCGGTGGAGCGGAAGTACCGCTTCTTCTCCTTCGGAGACGCCATGTTTATCCATTAAAACGAAGAATTGAGGAGTATATCTGTGTTTCAAGTCATCAAAACGGAGGGCCGGGCCCGGCGGGGCGTCTTTACCTGCGCCCACGGCACGGTACAGACCCCGGTATTTATGAACGTGGGCACCCAGGGGGCCATTAAAGGGGCGGTATCCGCCCTGGACCTGCGCGAAATCGGCTGTCAGGTGGAGCTGTCCAACACCTACCACCTGCACCTGCGGCCGGGGGACCGGGTGGTCCGGGAGATGGGGGGGCTGCACGCCTTCATGAACTGGGACGGCCCCATCCTCACCGACAGCGGCGGGTTCCAGGTCTTTTCCCTCTCGGGCCTGCGGAAGATTACCGAAGAGGGGGTCACGTTTGCCTCTCACATTGACGGGCGGCGGATTTTCATGGGCCCGGAGGAGTCCATGCGCATCCAGTCCAATCTGGGCAGCGACATCGCCATGGCCTTTGACGAGTGCGTGGAGAACCCGGCCGCCTACGAGTATGCCAAGGCCTCCTGCGAGCGGACCTTCCGCTGGCTGGAGCGGTGCAAGAGCGAGCACGCGCGCCTGAACGGACAGGGGGACGTCCTCAATCCGGGGCAGATGCTCTTCGGCATCAACCAGGGGGCCACCTTCCCCGACCTGCGGGTGTGGCATATGGACGAGATCGCCAAGCTGGACTGCGACGGCTATGCCATCGGGGGCCTGGCGGTGGGGGAGCCCACCCAGGTCATGTACGACATCATCGACGCGGTGGAGCCCCACATGCCCGCGGAAAAACCCCGCTATCTCATGGGGGTGGGCACGCCCTCCAACATCATCGAGGCGGTGGCCCGGGGTGTGGACTTCTTCGACTGCGTCATGCCCGCCCGCAACGCCCGGCACGGCAAGCTCTACACCTGGGAGGGGTCCATCAACATCCGCAACGAGAAGTACAAGCTCGACGGCCGCCCCATCGACCCGGAGTGCACCTGTCCGGTGTGCCGGAACTTCTCCCGGGCCTACCTGCGCCACCTCTTTGTGGCGGAAGAGATGCTGGCCATGCGCCTGGCGGTGCTCCACAACCTCTATTTTTACAACAGCCTGACGGCCCGCATCCGGGAGGCTCTGGAGGCGGGGACCTTCGGCGCGTTCCGGGCGGAATTCAGTGAAAAGCTGGGGCGGCGGCTGTAAAAATTGGGAAAGGACTTGCCAAACCGGGGAAAGTGCCGTATAATACTTCCTACGTGATGTGCGCTTCCAGTGCGTACACAATTCTAAGTTTTGGAGGAGATCAATTTGCTCAACAGCGTTGCGAACACCTTCCTGTCCAGCGACCCCGGCGCGGGGGGCTGGCTGGCCACTCTGATTCCCCTGGTGCTGATGATCGTCGTCTTTTACTTCCTGCTCATCCGTCCGGAGAACAAGCGGAAGAAAGAGGCCGCCAAGATGCGCTCTGAGCTGGCGGTGGGCGATGTGATCACCACCATCGGCGGCGTGGTGGGCACCATCTGCGCGGTGAAGGAGGAGACCATCGTCATCGAGACCAGCGCGGACCGGGTCCGGATTGAGTTTACCAAGTGGGCCGTGTCCACCAAGGGCAAGCAGGCCGACGAGACCGCAAAGTAATTCCGGCGGAAACGACACATGTCCCACGCCCTCCCGGCATAGGATTCCAGCAGGAAGCCTGTGAAGGGAGGGTGTTTTTATGCATCGAAAGGAAGAGGACCAGGGGGCGCTGCTGCTGCGCTGCCTGATCTGGGTGCTGCTGGGCGGTGCGGCGGCCTTTGCCGTGGCGCTTCTGGTGCTGCTGGGGGCCTCCTTCGCCATCTCCGCCGGCGCGGTGGGGGAGGAGCTGGGCGGGCGCATTACGGTGGCGGCCTGTGTGCTGGGGGCTTTCTGCGGCGGAATGCTGGCGGTGGGGCGGTGCGGAGCGCGCGCGCTGCCGGTGGGAGTGGCCACCGGCGCGGCGTTCTTCCTGATTTTACTCACCATCGGGGTGCTGGCCTTCCAGAGCGCCCCCCAGGAGGGGCGGGGCGTGCTGCTGCTTTGCGCCTGTCTGTGCGGCGGGGCGGGGGCCGGCCTGGCGGGGCGGCTGATCCGTCCCAAGAAAAAAAGACGAAAGTGATTGAAAAGGGTGGACGGCTGTGGTATACTGACTATAACACCCGAAATGGAATGGGAGGGAAACTACATGAAGCATATCAAGACGCTCAACGGCGCGACCCTGAAGAAGAGCGCCGCTCACGGCGGCTGCGGCGAGTGCCAGACTTCTTGCCAGTCCGCCTGTAAGACCTCTTGCACCGTGGCCAATCAGAAGTGCGAGAACGACCGCTAAGCGGGAAAACCGACACACGGATGGTTCAAAAGGGTGGGGCTTCCCACCCTTTTTCCATGCCCCCTCAGGGGACATGCAATATGATTTGGAGGAAAAAGAGACATGGTACATACCTTTCAAGCCCTGGGGGTCAACATCGCGGTGGACGTGAACAGCGGCGCGGTCCATGTGCTGGACGAGCTGACGTACCACCTGCTGGAGCAGATCGAGCCCCCCATGGCGGAGCACTGTCCGGCGGAGATCGCCGCCCGCCTGCCCCAGTACGACCCGGCCAAGCTGGAAGAGGCCTGGCAGGAGCTGCGCGGCCTGGCGGAAGAGGGGCTCTTGTTTGAGGACGACGACTACATCGACCGGGAGAAGGCCGCCTCCATGCAGCAGCAGGCCCTGGTGAAGGCCCTGTGCCTCCACGTCTCCCACGACTGCAACCTGCGGTGCAAGTACTGCTTTGCCGGCACCGGCGACTTCGGCACCGGACACCGGATGACCATGGACTTCGAGACCGCCAAAAAGGCCATCGACTTTGTGGTGGCCAAGTCGGGGAAGCGCCGCAACATTGAGGTGGACTTCTTCGGCGGGGAACCCCTGATGGCCATGGACACGGTGAAGCGCACGGTGGAGTACGCCCGCTCCATTGAGAAAGAGCATGACAAGTGCTTCCGCTTTACGATCACCACCAACGGCGTCCTGCTCAACGACGAGAACATCGAATACATCAACCGCGAGATGTCCAACGCCGTTCTCTCCCTGGACGGCCGGAAGGAGGTCAACGACGACCTGCGCCCCACCGTGAACGGGAAGGGGAGCTACGACGTGATCGTGCCCAAGTTCCAAAAGCTCATCGCCGGCCGGGGGACCAAGGACTACTACCTGCGGGGGACTTTCACCCGGTTCCACAAGGACTTCGCCGAGGACGTGAAGGCTCTGGCCGCCATCGGCCGGAACGTGTCGGTGGAGCCGGTGGTAGGGAAGCGGGAGGACCCCTATGCCCTCCAGGAAGAGGACCTGCCTGCGCTGAAGGCGGAGTACGAGCGCCTGGCGGAGTATCTGAAGGACCACCCGGAGACCAACTTCTTCCATTTCAACGTGGACCTCGCCCAGGGGCCCTGCGTCATCAAGCGCCTGCGGGGCTGCGGCGCGGGCTGCGAGTATGTGGCCATCACCCCGGAAGGGGACATCTACCCCTGCCACCAGTTTGTGGGCAATGAGGAGTACAAGCTGGGCAGCGTCCAGGACGGCAGCTTTGACGAGGCGCTCTCCCGCCGCTTTGCGGCCCTGAACATCTACACCCGGGAGGAGTGCGCCCAGTGCTGGGCCCGCTTCTACTGCTCGGGCGGGTGCAGCGCCTCCAACCTGCTGGTCAACGGCAACATTGAGCACCCCCATAAGGTGGGCTGCGAGCTGGAGCGCAAACGCCTGGAGTGTGCCATTGCGCTGCGGGCTCTGGCCGCGGGCCTGGGGGATGCGGAGTCGGACAGCGAGGCGTAATATACAGTTTGTAATTAAATAGCAAGAAAGATAGCACAATATATTGCGGATACCGGTCTGTATACCGCGATATATTGTGCTATTCTTATATGCGGCCAAGAAAACAGGGGAAATTGAGTTACTAAGTTTACATAATATAATTAACATAATATGATAGCATAATGTACAAAAAGAAGGAGAATTTTGCCGGAACCTCTTGCATAAAAGCTTCGCATGAGTTATATTAAACTATGTAAACGGGACGTATTTTTTCCCCGTCCGGCGCATCTTCATAAGGCGCCCCCTCCGCGCATAGGCTGGAGCGGAGGTGAGGCGGATGGGCAGACCCATCGGGGCGCTCTGGGCGGGTCCGGCGGAGGAGTTCCGCCTGCCCCTGGCGGTGTTGGCCGCCTGTTTTTTGGCCGGCGGGCTGGCGGGCTGCCTGCTCTCGGCCCGCACGGGAGAGATGGGGGAGGCCGCCCTGACGGAGCTCCTGCGGGCCTATGTGGCCCAGGCTGCGCTCCGGCCGGCGGAGCCTGCCCCCCTGGCCGTGGTGCTGTGGGAGACCTTCCGCTGGCCGCTGCTGGTGCTGATTCTGGGCTTTACCACGCTGGGGCTGCTCTTCCTGCCCCTGGTATTTGCGGCGCGGGGCTTTCTGTTCTCCTTTGCCGTGACCTCCTTTGTGCGGATGCTGGGGGGCGGGGGTGCGTGGCTGGCTCTGGCGGTGTTCGGCGTCACGGGATGCGCGGCCATTCCGGCGCTGTTTGTGCTGGGGGTGCAGGGGATGGGCGCGTCCCGGGCGCTGGCCTCCCGCTTTTTGGGGGAGAGCCGTCGGAGCCTGCCCTATGGGCGGAGCTACTGGACGCGCTGTGCCGCCTGTGCCGGAGTCCTGCTGGTGTGCGCGGGCCTGGAGTCCACGGCGGTGCCGGCGCTGGTTTCCGGGGCGGCGGGACTGATGCCCCTCCCCTGAAAGAGAGATAGAGAGAAGGTTCGGGCATGGATGATCGTTATGAGGCGTACGCGCGCTACTTGTCCCAGGAAAAGCGGGCCGCCGCCAATACGCAGAGCTCCTATCTGCGGGATGTGCGGCAGTTTCTGACCTGGCTGGAGGGGGAAGGGCGGACGGCAGAGCAGGCGGACCAGGCGGATGTGGAGGGCTATCTGAACCACCTGGAGGCCCAGCACAAGTCGGCGGCCACGGTGACCCGGTGCCTGGCCTCTCTGAAGTCGTTTTACCAGTTCCTCATCGCCCGGGGCTGGACGCAGTCCAATCCGGTCCGGGGGCTGGTCCCCGCCCGGGTGGAGCGCAAGCTCCCCCAGATCCTGACCAATCAGGAGGTGGAGCTGTTCCTGGACCAGCCCGACCCGGCCGACCCCAAGGGCTGCCGGGACAAGGCCATGCTGGAGCTGCTCTACGCCACCGGCATCCGGGTCAGCGAGCTCATCGGCCTGAACCGGAAGGATGTGAACCTGAGCGCGGGGTTCATCCACTGCGTCAACGGGGAGCGGGAGCGGATCATCCCGCTCTACGCCGCCGCGGTGCAGGCCCTCCAGGACTATCTGGAGCATGTGCGCCCCCAGATGATCGAGCACCCCGACGAGCAGGCGCTCTTTGTCAACATGAGCGGGGAGCGGATGAGCCGCCAGGGGTTTTGGAAAATCATCAAGCACTATCAGGAGAAGGCGGGGATTCAGAAGGACATCACCCCCCACACCCTGCGCCACTCCTTTGCGGCCCACCTGCTGGAAAACGGGGCGGATCTGCGCTCGCTCCAGGTGATGCTGGGCCACGCGGACATCTCCTCCACCCAGATCTACACCCAGATCGTCAGTCAGCGGCTGAAGGAGGTCTATCAAAAGGCCCACCCAAGGGCGTAAAAAACAGGCAGACAGCAGGCGCTCTCCTCCGGGAGGGCGCTTTTTTGCAGCAGAGAGCGCCGCGGACGCCAATTGCCGGTTGCGTGCCGCCTATTCCTGTGATACAATCAACTATGTATGGACACAAGAAGGGACCCAGACTTATGTTGATTTTAGGCATCGATCCGGGGTTTGCCATCGTGGGCTTCGGTCTGGTGGAGGCGGAGCGCGGAGAGCAGCGCCTGCTGCGCTGCGGGACCATCACCACCCCGGCGGGTCATCCGCTGCCCGCCCGCCTGCGGCAGATTGCCGACGATATGGATACCCTCCTGCGGGAGTTCGCCCCCGACGCCATGGCGGTGGAGGAGCTTTTTTTCAACAACAACGTGACCACCGGAATCAGTGTGGCGCAGGCCCGTGGGGTGCTGCTCCTCTCGGCGGAGCGGGCGGGCGTGCCCATCTTCGAGTACTCGCCCTCCCAGGTAAAGCAGGCGGTGGCGGGGTACGGCAAGGCGGAGAAGCGCCAGGTCATGGAGATGGTCCGGCGGCTGCTCCACCTCAGGGCGGCGCCCAGGCCGGACGACGCCGCCGACGCGGTGGCGGTGGCCCTGTGTCACGCCCGGTCCTACACCTCCCGGCTGAGCCTGCTGGACTCGGCCCGGCCGGGCAGCGGCCGCTACGCGGTCAGACCTCGTTAAGATGGGAGCGAGACCATGTTTTACTATCTCAGCGGCACGGTGGCCCACGTGGCCCCCTGCCTGGCCGTCATCGACTGCGGCGGGGTGGGCTACGCCTGCCGCACCACCAACCAGACCCTCTCCCGGCTGAAGGTGGGGGAGAAGGGGAAGCTCTTTACCCACCTCTATGTGCGGGAGGAGATCTTTGAGCTCTACGGCTTTGCCACCGAGGAGGAGCTCAACTGCTTCCGGATGCTCATCGGCGTTTCGGGGGTGGGGCCCAAGGCGGCGCTGTCCATCCTCTCGGCCAACACGCCGGAGGGGCTGGCCATGAGCATCATCACCGGGGACGAGAAGGCCCTCACCGTGGCCCAGGGCATCGGGAAGAAGATCGCCCAGCGGGTCATTCTGGAGCTGAAGGACAAATTGGCCAAAGGGCAGCTCAGTCCCGGCGGGGAGGGCTACGGCGGCAGCGGCGTGACGGTCATCCCGGAGAACAAGTCCAGCGAGGCCGCCGCCGCCCTGGCGGTGCTGGGCTACTCCACGGCGGAGATCGCCGCGGCCCTGAAAGGGGTGGACATGGACGCCCTCACCCTGGAGGAGATCATCAAGCAGGCCCTCAAAAAGATGGTGAAGGGATGAAGCGCCTGCTTCTGATCGGCGGCCCCATGGGCGTGGGCAAAAGCGCGGTGTGCGAGCGCCTTTTGGAGCGCCTCCGTCCCGGGGCATATCTGGACGGAGACTGGTGCTGGCGGCGCAATCCCTCCACCGTCACGCCGGAGGCGAAAGCCATGGTGCTGGACAACATCTGCGCGGTGCTGGGGCGTTTTTTGGCCAGTCCGGAGGTGGAGTACGTGATTTTCGGCTGGGTTCTGCACCAGCGGGAGACCATCGACGCCATCCTGGCCCGCCTTCCTTTGGCGGGGGTGGAGGTGTTCTGCTTCTCTCTGACCGCCCCGGAGGAGGCGCTTCTGACCCGCCTGCGGGGGGATATCGCCGCCGGACGGCGGAAGAACGATGGCGTAGAGGTCCGCAGCCTGGCCTACCGGCCGCTCTATGCGGGGCTCGGCACCATTCTGATTGAGACGGGGGAGCGCACGCCGGACGAGGCGGCCGGGGCGATCTGCGCCTGCCTGGCGGAGCGGCGGGAGTTTGCAAGCGGAACAGACGGGAAAGACGGTGGAACGGCTTGAGCATTGATTTTTCCGAACATGAAGTGAATTTAGAGGATATGGAGCCTCTGATGACCGCCGCCCAGACGGCGGAGGATGCGGCGGAGTACTCCCTGCGGCCCCAGACCCTGCGGGAGTACATCGGCCAGAAGAAGGCCAAGGAGAACCTCTCGGTCTTTATCCAGGCGGCCAAAATGCGGGGGGAGCCTCTGGATCATGTGCTCCTCCACGGCCCCCCGGGACTGGGCAAGACCACCCTGAGCAACATCATTGCCAACGAGATGGGGGTTCATATCCGCATCACCTCCGGCCCGGCCATTGAAAAGCCGGGGGATCTGGCGGCGCTGCTGACCAATCTGAACGAGAACGACATCCTCTTTGTGGACGAGATCCACCGGCTCAACCGCTCAGTGGAGGAGATTCTGTACCCCGCTATGGAGGATTTCGCCATCGACATCATCATCGGCAAGGGCCCTTCAGCCAACTCCATCCGGCTGGACCTGCCCCACTTCACGCTGGTGGGGGCCACTACCCGGGCCGGGCAGCTCTCGGCCCCCCTGCGGGACCGGTTCGGGGTGACCCTGCGTCTGGAGCTCTACACCCCCGAGGAGCTCAAGCTCATCGTGCAGCGCTCGGCGGGCATTTTGGAGGTGCCCATTGAGGACGACGGGGCCCTGGAGATTGCCCGGCGCAGCCGGGGCACGCCCCGCATTGCCAACCGGATGCTCCGGCGGGTGCGGGACTTTGCCCAGGTGCGGGCGGGGGGCGTCATCACGCGCGGCGTGGCCGACCAGGCCCTCACCGCGCTGGAGGTGGACGAACTGGGGCTGGACGCCATCGACCGGCGGATGCTCCGGAGCATCATCGAGCACTACGGCGGCGGCCCCGTGGGGCTGGAGACCCTGGCCGCCACCATTAATGAGGAGGCCGTCACCCTGGAGGACGTGTATGAGCCCTATTTGATGCAGATGGGCTTTCTCACCCGCACGCCCCGGGGGCGCTGCGTGACCCCTCAGGCCTACCGGCATCTGGGGCTCGCCGTGCCGGGCGGGATGGACCTGGAGCAGCTCACGCTGTAACGGTAAAAGGAGCGCCTTTGTGAAGAAGAACTTCTGGGCCTCTCTCCTGGCGGCCGGTGTTGTGGCGGGGCTCGTTCTATCCGTCGTGGCCGTGATTGCGCTCATCGACGCCGGAGTGCTGCATCTGCTGGGGGTGCGCTATACCTCGCTGGGCGGGCTGATGGGCTACGTTCTGACGGCGGCCGTGATTGGGCTGCCGCTGGAGCTGTTTACCAACGGCCTGGCCGGGGCGCTGTACCGGCTGGGCTGGGCGACCCGGCGGCAGGCAAACCTGTTTTTTATCCCCCTGGACACCCTGTGTTCGGTCTTTGCCTTCTGGCTGACGGACCGGCTGATGGATGGGGTGGAGGCCAACGCTCTCGCCATCACCGTGGTGGGGCTCTTGTCCGCCCTCGCTTCCCAGCCCATCAGCAAGGCCCGGGCGCAAAAGAAGGACAAGACGGGCCGGGAGGACGGGAATACGGATCTTTAATGCTTTAACGGGAGGAAACCAACCATGGGTAAATTATTTGGAACCGACGGCATCCGGGGCGTGGTCAACGCCGGCCTAGACGCCACGCTGGCCTATCAGGTGGGCCTGGCCGCCGCTGTGGTCATGGCCGAGGATAAGCACAAGAGCCGCCCCCTGGTGGCCATCGGCAAGGACACCCGGGTGTCCTCGGACCTGCTGGAGTGCGCCCTGATTGCGGGGCTGTGCTCGGCGGGGGCCGATGTGCTGCGCCTGGGGGTGGTCCCCACTCCGGCGGTGGCCTGGCTGACGGTGGAGAGCGCCTGCGACGCGGGCATCGTCATCTCGGCCTCCCACAACCCCTTTGAGCACAACGGCATCAAAGTCTTTAACAGCCAGGGCTACAAGCTCCCCGACGCTCTGGAGAATGAGATTGAGGAGATCATCCTCTCGGGCCGGGAAATTCCCTTAAAGACCGGCGGGGATCTGGGCCGGGTACGCCCCGGCGAGGCCCTGACGGAGCGGTATATCGACCATCTGGCCGCCTCGGTGGAGGACGACTTTGCCGGACTGCGGGTGGTGGTGGACTGTGCCAACGGCGCGGCCTCGGCCACGGCGCCCCGGCTCTTCGCGCGCTTCCCCAAGCTCCACGCGGACATCATCCACGCCAGCCCCGACGGAGTGAACATCAACAACGGCTGCGGCTCCACCCATCTGGGGAGCCTGAAGGAGGCCGTCCTCGCCGGCGGATACGATCTGGGCCTTGCCTACGACGGAGACGCCGACCGCTTCCTGGCGGTGGACGAGCGGGGGGAGGAGATCGACGGCGATCAGGTCATGGCCGCCTGCGCCCGGGTGCTTCAGGCCGAGGGAGCCCTCAACGGCAATACCATGGTGGGTACCGTCATGAGCAACCTGGGCCTGCATCTCTTCGCCAAGGAGAACGGCATGGAGCTGCTGTGCACGCCGGTGGGAGACCGGAACGTGCTGGAGAAGATGCTGGAGGGCGACTTCGTCATCGGCGGGGAGCAGTCGGGCCACACCATCTTCCGCAAATACGCCACCACCGGCGACGGGCAGCTGACCTCGCTGCAATTCCTTCAGGTGCTCCACCGCGCGGGGTGCCCGGCCTCGGAGCTGGTCTCCGGCTGCAAGCGCTATCCCCAGGTGCTCATCAACCTCCCGGTGGAGAGCAAGGAGAAAAAGGAAGCCATTATGGCCGCTCCGGCTCTGTGGGAGGCGGTCTCCGCTCAGGAAGCCGCCCTGGCTGGAAAGGGCCGGGTGCTTGTCCGTCCTTCGGGGACAGAAGCGCTCCTGCGGGTGATGGTGGAGGCTTCCAGCCAGGAAGAAGCCATGGCCAGCGCGGAGTCTTTGGCAGATGTCATAAAAAATTTGTGATTTTTCGACACAACCTAAAATAATTTGCATAATTACTTGACAAAACCAGGTTGTCTTGCATATAATAGAGAGCAAGGAGAAGCTCATGGAACAGATCCCCACGGGAAGAGAAGATTGGACGGACGAAGCCCTGTGCGCCTGCGCGGCCCAGGGGGACCGCAGCGCGGAAGAGGAACTGGTGCTGCGCTATAACCGCATCGTCCGCATGTGCGCCCGGCCCTATTTTCTGGCGGGCGGAGACAGTGAGGATCTGATTCAGGAGGGAATGGTGGGCCTGATCAAGGCCATTCGGGAGTATCAGCCGGAGCGGGAGGCCTCGTTCCGCCGGTATGCCCAGGTCTGTATTCAGAACCGCCTCATCTCCGCCATAAAAGCAGCGGCAAGAGATAAACATACCCCGTTAAACAACTACGTCTCGTTGGAAACGCCCTCTTTTGACGGTTTCACCATCCACGCCACCTGTGGGACGGACTACCGCCGGCTGGAAAATCCGGAGGATACGTTCATCGGACGGGAAGAGGCCCGGGAGCGCATGAACGATCTGCAGGGCCATTTGTCCCGGTTTGAGGCGCAGGTATTGAGGCTTTATTTAAACGGGTTGTCCTATTCCGAGATTGCAGCTGAGGTAAACCGGTCCCCCAAGTCGGTGGACAACGCGGTGCAGCGCATCCGGCGCAAGCTGGCGCGGCACATTTCTTCTGGCGATATCAGCGAGAGCTGAGCGCAATATATCACAGTCCCAGCATTTCTCGGTATATTCCGGACCTGGGCAAAAGAGTCAAAGAGAGGGTATCATCATGTACGAAGACAAGACTTTGGTATGCAAAGAGTGTGGCAAGGAGTTCGTGTTCACCGCCGGTGAGCAGGAGTTCTACGCCGAGCGCGGCTTCCAGAACGAGCCCCAGCGCTGCAAGGCCTGCCGGGACGCCCGCAAGAACGCCGCCCGCGGTCCCCGCGAGTACTTCACCGCCACCTGCGCCGCCTGCGGCGGCGAGGCCCGCGTGCCCTTCGAGCCCAAGTCCGACCGCCCCGTGTACTGCAGCGACTGCTTCGCCCGTATGCGCGGCGAGCAGCGGTAATTCCCATTCCGCCTGAAAAGGGGGCGCCCTATGGGGCGCCCCCTTTTTTGGAAACGAGGAAATTTGTGTCCCGGCCGGATTTACGGTTGAAAAACGGCGGGAGATGGGATATACTATCTCTGTACTTTAATTCTAATTTGGAGGTCAACCATTATGGTTCAGATCACGAGAGATACCATCATCGGCGATATTCTGGACATCGCCCCTGAGACCGCGCCCCTGTTTATGTCCATCGGGATGCACTGCCTGGGCTGCCCCGCCTCCCGGGGTGAGACGGTGGCCGAGGCCTGCATGGTCCACGGCGTGGATGTGGACGCCCTGCTGGGCGAGCTGAACAATACCATCGCCGCCAACCAGAAGTAAACAAACCGATTCCCAAAAAGAGCGGCGAGAGCGCCGCTCTTTTTTCTCGAAGAAAGAAGGTGAGTTCCCTGCGTCTCATTCAGCTCTCGCCCCGTCTCCAGGCCGTAGCCGAGTGCGTTCCGCCCGGCGCGCGCTTTGTGGATGTGGGCACCGACCACGCCTATCTCCCGGCCTACCTGCTCCAGCGGGGGGTCATCGCCCGCGCGGTGGTCTCCGACCTGCGGAAAGGCCCTCTGGACCGCGCCCGGGAGACCGCCCGCCGCTGCGGCCTGAGCGAGGTGATTTCGTTCCGCCTGTGCAACGGCCTTGCGGGAATTGCTCCGGACGAGGCCCAGGTGGTGGCCATCGCCGGTATGGGCGGGGAGACCATCATCGACATTCTGGTGGCCGCTCCCTGGATCAGGACGGGAGACCACCGCCTGCTTCTCCAGCCCATGAGTACCCTGCCCGAGCTGCGCGCCTGGCTCCAGAGCCACGGCTATGCCATCCGGCGGGAGCTGTTGCGGCAGGAGGGACATACCATCTATACCATTCTGGACGTGACGCCGGGGGAGATGCCCCCCCTCACACCGGCCGAGTGCTGGGCCGGCCGGCAGGAGACGGGTCGGGGGGATCCCCTCCGTCCCGCCCTGCTGGAGCAGCTGCGCCGCCGGGTGGAGCGGGCTCTGACGGGCATCGCCCACTCGGACAAGCCGGAGGACGTGCCCTGGCGGCAGGAATTGGAGGCCGTCCGCGCGGGCGTCGCCGCCATGCAAAAGGAGTTGGAAGCATGCGCACGGTAACGGAGATCTACCGCTATCTGGACACTATGGCCCCCTTCGGGCTGCAAATGGACTTTGACAACGCGGGCTTTCTGGTGGGCCGGGGGGATCGGGAGGTCCGGAAAATCCTGGTGGCCCTGGACATCACGGAAGAGGTGGCCGCCGAGGCAGTGGAACTGGGGGCAGAGCTCATCGTCTCCCATCATCCAGTGATTTTCCACCCGGCCCGGAGCGTGACCGACGCCGACCCCACCGGGCGTATCCTCCTGGCCCTCACGGAGGGGAAGGTAGCCGCGGTCTGTGCCCACACAAATCTGGACGCGGTGGCGGGGGGCGTCAACGACGCCCTGGCCCAGCGTCTGGGGCTCCAGCGCCTGGAGCAGCTCCACCCGGACGGGGTGGACGGCGCGGGCCGGCCCTACGGCATTGGGCGCGTGGGTGTGCTGGAGGGTATCCCGGTCTATCTGCCCGCCTTTGCCCAGCGGGTGAAGGAGGTCTTGGGGGCCGCGGGCGTGCGCTACGTGGACGCCCGCCGTCCGGTCCGCCGGGTGGCGGTGGGGGGCGGCGCCTGCGGCGACATGCTCTCCGACGCAGTCAAGCTGGGCTGCGACACCTTTGTTACCTCGGATGTAAAATACAACGTCTTTCTGGACGCCAAGGCTCTGGGCGTCAACCTCATCGACGCGGGGCACTACGCCACCGAGCAGGTGGTCTGCCCGGTGCTGGTCAAATGGCTTCAGGGGGCGTTTCCCGACCTGGAGGTGGTCCAGAGCGCCCGCCACCGGGAGGTTTATGCCTGCCTGTAGCGCCGGGGCTTGCAAAGCGGCTTCGGCTGTGATAGACTAATTGCGCTGATTTTCGGGTCCACGCCCCCCTGGGCGGCCCGGCTGTAACTTTTGAGAAGGGAACGATAGTATGTCTGGACACTCCAAGTGGCACAATATTCAAAAGACCAAGGGGGCGGCCGATGCCAAGCGCTCGCAGATGTTCACCAAGATCGCCCGCGAGATGATCGTAGCGGTGAAGCAGGGCGGCAGCGGCGACCCGGCCAACAACTCCCGCCTGGCCACCGTCATCGCCAAGGCCAAGGCGGCCAATATGCCCAACGACAATATCAAGCGCACCATCGACCGGGCTCTGGGCGCGGGCAACAGCGACAACTTCGAGAGCGTGGTGTACGAGGGCTACGGTCCCAACGGCGTGGCCGTCATCGTGGAGGCGCTGACCGACAACCGCCAGCGCACCGCTCCTGAGGTGCGCCATCTGCTGGACAAGTACGGCAAGGGCCTGGGGGCCACCGGCTGCGTGTCCTGGTCCTTTGACCGCAAGGGCGTTATTATCATTGAGCGGGAGGATCTGGATGAGGACACCGTGATGATGGACGCGCTGGACTGCGGCGCCGACGATATGCAGGCCGAGGACGAGGTCTTTACCATCTACACCGATCCGGACGCCTTTGGCGATGTGCTCTCCAAGCTGGAGGAGAAGGGTTACAGCTTCCTGGAGGCCGGCGTACAGATGGTCCCCCAGAACTATGTCACTCTCACCGACGAGGGGGATATCAAGAACATGGAGAAGCTCATCGACCTCCTGGAGGAGAATGACGACGTGCAGAACGTCTACCACAACTGGGACCAGGAGTAATGTATATGGAGCGGGTCCGCTCATCCGATAAACGGATGAACCGCCGCTTGAACCGGGACCGGGGTTGTTTCAATCCGCCCTAGAAGCGTTTAGGGGGGACTGGAACAACCCCGGTCTTTTTGCGATCCGCCTGGAATGGGTTTGGCGCGGTGCAGAGCAGCCTGCCCCAGTAAAATCAGCATGGGTATGATGGAGTAATGATATCGGCCTGCAACTTCCACCAACATCTGTGCAAGGATCAGGCCGGTGATGTAAAGGGGAACGAGAGTATATGCCGTCGCCGTTTTGCTGCGCCACAGCTTGACTGCGCCGAACACGGCCGTCATCAAAATCAGATAGAAAAAACCGTTGCACAGGGTGGAAAAGAGCGGCGTGTGCCGCAATACAGCGTTGGAATAGCCGACACAGCTGTCGTCGCTCCCCAGGAAATACCGGAACTTCTGGACAAACAGCTGCGGGAAATCAATGCCGCCGTCTGTAATTCGCGCTATGGCGTCGGACAGCATCTGCTCCTGGACCTGCTGGGCGGTGGAATTTGCCTGGCTGTTGTACTCATACAGCTTATCGCTGTCCTCCTGATTCCATCGCCCGCCGGATTCTTCGTTAAAGCCGACCAATATACTATAGCCCGGCGTGGAAGAGGGCTCCTCTTGGATCCGGTAGGTAATCAGGGCGTTCCAGAGCACACCCGAGCACAGATATACCAGGATGAGCACGGCGGAAACAATCATTCCGAAGGAAAAAACAGCGCGTTTTGCAGGCGCGGCAGGCCGAATCAGGAAAAACCAGAGTAGGAACGCGAGGATCAGAATGGCCGCGATGGGGCGGCACCCCTGAATGAGGCGCAGCAAGATACCGCCCAGCAGGCCGGACGCGACTGCGGAAAGGACGGGCCGCGTGCGCACCCTGCCGTCGAATGCGTTTGTCACCACGAGGAGAAAACCGAGGATCAACGCGGTATACAGCGGCTCCGGCAAAACCAGACTGTTATAAATGGTCTGGGAGGGGCAGATAATCCAGAGCAGAAATCCATAGACCGCCGCCCGAAGAGAAAGCCATTGCAGGCAGAGGCGAAATAAAAAATAGCCGGAACAGACGCTCAGGAGAACATTGAGAAGGGGAGGCAGCCACGGATGGCTGCCAAAGAGCGCAAGAAAGAGGCTCAGAACCTGAGAATATCCAAAAATATGCGGGAAGAGCGCCATATAGCGCCCGCCGGACAGGACGGCCTGCTGCGACAGCGCGTTTGCATACCCCCAGAACACTGCATAATCTCCCGAGACGGGGACCCGCACCGCAGCAACCCAAAACAGCTTCACGGTGAAACAGAGGATGATCAGAAAGAACAGGGCGCCGTTGCCGCGCAGCCGGAGCAGCAGATTCGCAACAGCCGGAAGAAGGAAGCAAAACAGGATTACTCCCATCAAAATGCCCACTAAAAAATCGCTGAAATGTTTCCGGTCCTGACTGACTCCAACGAAGAATGCCGCAGAGCATAAAAGAATGGTAACGGTCAGCATGAGGCGCAGCAGGAGCACATAGATGCCGCTGGAAGAAGGACGGAGCACGACAATCCCTCCTTTTTGTAAGGCCGGCAGTTCCCCTGCCGGCCGCCTTTCCATTATAAATACCTTGAGATCTGATATTTCTTACAATTACTTTGACAATCAACAATTTTTTCCTCGCTCAAAGCGAAGGCCGCCCGGCGCGCTGTGCGCCGGGCGGCCATATTGCAAGTAAGCCTGTAAGCCGGGTTCTGTCCTTTAAGACAGCCATCTATCTCGACGCACCGTCGCCGGTGCGCTCCAGCCGCCTCCCCGGGACGGCCGGGCCGGCCATATGTCCCTCCACGGCGTTGCTCCGGATAGAGTTTACAGCGATGGACGCTTGGCACGCCATCGGGCGGGCTCTTACCTCCGCCTTTCCACCCTTACTCCGGGCCGCAGACGCGGCCCGGGGCGGTATATCTCTGTTGCACTTTTCCTAGGGTCGCCCCCGGCGGGTGTTACCCGTTATCCTTGCCCTGCGGAGCCCGGACTTTCCTCACCGGCGGGCCTTTCGCCCCGCCGGCGCGGCTGTCCAGCTTGCTTGCAGAGGGTATTGTACCCGATTTTTCGCCGCTTGTCAAACCCAAACCTGCGCTCACCGCACGGGCGTGTAGTCGATGCGGGATTCCTCCTGCGTGGCCTCCAGCTTGAAGATCACGGGGCGCAGGCCGTCGTTGCAGCTGCAAATGGCCACGCCCTTCCGGCGGATCCAGTCGCCGTAGTAGAACAGCTCCTCCCCGGCCCCGTGGGCGAGGGCGAATACGTACTGATAAATGGCCTTCCAGGCCTCGTCGCACAGGCCCTCCGGCTTTGCGTAGTCGGCGTAAAAAACCTGGCCCTCCCGGAGCATGGGGCAGGCGGTGAGACCCTCGACGCCGTATTCCCGGGCCAGCTCCTCGTCCAGCGTGGTTTTGAGTACGGTGATCTTGACGCGCTTCATGGTGTACATCCTCCTGTCGGAACGATTTTTCCTTTCTATCATAGCATCAACGGGCCTGTGTGGCAAGAAAAGGGTTTGCCGCCCGGTCCGGTCCCTTTTTAGCGGGCTTTCCGTTGAAATTTTCCATCTGGCGGAGTATAATATTTTAGTTAGACCATGACGAAAACCGGACGGAAAGGGGAAGGAGTCTATGGAACTGACATTGAACGAATATCTCTCCGGCCTGAAGGGCCAGCGGGTGGCGGTGGTGGGCATCGGCGTGTCCAATACGCCCCTGATCCGGCTGCTGGTGCGCGCGGGGGTAAAGGTAACGGCCTGCGACAAGCGCACCCGGGAGCAGTTCAACGGCCAGGCCGATGCGCTGGAGAGTCTGGGCGTCCGTCTCCAGCTGGGACCCGACTATCGGAAGGGCCTGGAGGACTACGACGTAATTTTCCGCACCCCGGGCCTGCGGCCCGACGTGCCCGAGCTGGAACAGGCCCGGGCGCGGGGAGCGCTGCTCACCTCCGAGATGGAGGCGTTTTTCCAGGTCTGTCCCTGCAAGCTCCTGGCGGTGACGGGCAGCGACGGCAAGACCACCACCACCTCGATCATCGCGGGGCTTTTGAAGCAGGCCGGGTATAATACCTACGTGGGGGGCAACATCGGGAAACCGCTTCTGGCCGACGCGGGGGGTATGTCGCCCGAGGATATGGCGGTGGTGGAGCTCTCGTCCTTCCAGCTCATGACCATGGACCGCAGCCCGGAGATTGCGGTGGTCACCAACCTGGCGCCCAACCATCTGGATGTACACAAGTCGATGGAGGAGTACGTGCAGGCCAAGCAGAACATCTACCGCCACCAGAACGCCGGGGGCCTGGTGGTCCTCAACTACGATAACGCCATTACCCGGGGCTTTGCCGCCGACGCGGTGGGGGAGGTCACCTTCTTCAGCCGCCGGGAGCGCCTGGAAAAGGGCGTGTACGTGGAGGACGGGGCCATCTGGGTGTCCAACGACGCGGGGACGCGCCGGGTTCTCCCGGTGGAGGATATCCTCCTGCCCGGCTGGCACAACGTGGAAAATTACATGGCGGCCATCGGCGCGGTGGACGGCCTGGTCCCCGACGAGGTGATCCGTGCCTTCGCCGCCTCCTTCCAGGGGGTGGAGCACCGCATCGAGCTGGTGCGCACCCTGGGAGGTGTGCGCTATTACAACGACTCCATCGCCTCCAGCCCCTCCCGGACCATCGCGGGGCTGCGCTGCTTCCCGGAGAAGGTGATCCTCATTGCCGGGGGGTATGACAAGCACATCCCCTTCGACACCCTGGGGCCGGAGATCGTGGCCCATGTCAAGAAGCTCTTCCTCACCGGGGCCACGGCGGAGAAGATCCGCGCCGCGGTGGAGGCCGCCCCCAACTACGCCCCCGGACGGCCGGAGATCGCGCAAATCGACGATTTTCAGGACGCGGTCATGGCCGCCCACTGGGCCGCCGAGCCCGGGGACGTGGTGCTCCTCTCCCCGGCGGGGGCCGCCTTCGACAAGTTCAAGAACTTCATGGAGCGGGGCGAGACCTTTAAGCGCATTGTCAACGAACTCAAGTAATGAGGAAGTGAACTGGTTTGAATCTGCTGCAAACGCTGGAGGCGCTGTGCGGGGAAAACGCCCCCTCCGGCTTTGAGGCTCCGGCGGCCCGGGTGGCTGCGGAGCTGCTCGCGCCCCTGGTGGACGAGGTGTACACCGACCCCATGGGCAGCGTCGTCGGGGTGCGCCGCTGCGGCCGCCCGGAGGCGGCCAAGCTGCTGCTGGACGCCCACCTGGACGAGATCGGCCTGATGGTCACCGGCGTGGAAGAGGGTTTCCTACGCTTCGCCCCCATCGGCGGGGTGGACCCCCGGATGCTCCCCGGCCGGGAGGTGACGGTGCTCACCAATCCCCCCATCATCGGGGTGGTGGCCTGCCTGCCCCCCCACGTTCAGGGAAAAGAGGACGCCGACCGGGCGATCCCTCTCTCTGAGCTCTTTGTGGACGTGGGCCTGGGACAGGAGGAGGCCGCGGCCCGGGTGCCCATCGGCACGCCCATGGTGTTCCGGGGGGGCTGCACCTCGCTGAGCCACGGGAAGCTCTGCGGAAAGGCCATGGACGACCGCGCCTGTTTTGCCGCCCTGCTCCGCTGTGCCGAGCTGCTCCGGGAGCGCCCGCTGGACGTGGACCTCTACGTTCTGGGCTCTACCCGGGAGGAGGTCAGCGCGGCGGGGGCCCGCTGCGCGGCCTTTTCCATCGCCCCCGACTTCTGCGTGGCGGTGGACGTGACCCACGGCAACACCCCCGACGCCAGGGACAAGGGATTTGATCTGGGCAGCGGCGCGGCCATCGGTGTGGGCCCCAATATGACGGGCTGGATGACCCGCCGTCTCATCCGCAGGGCGGAAGAGCGGAAGATCCCCTATACTCTGGAGGTCATGGGAGGGGATACGGGCACCAATGCCTGGCCCATGCAGGTCAGCCGGGAGGGCATCGCCACCGCCGTGGTGAGCCTGCCCCTGCGCTACATGCACAGCCCCATCGAGGTGCTGGACCAGCAGGATGTAGAACAGGTGGCCCGCCTGCTGGCCGCCTTTGTGGAAGGCCTGGGAGAGGAGGCGGAGTATCCGTGCTGCAACTGATTGAGACGCTGTGCCGGCTGCCCGGGGTCTCCAGCTTTGAGGAGCCGGTGCGGGACTTTATCCGGACACGGGTGGCCCCCTATGCCGACCAGATGCGGGTGGACGCTCTGGGCAACCTGATCGTCTGGAAGCGGGGGAAAAAATCCGCCGGAAACAAGCTGCTCCTGTGCGCCCACATGGACGAGGTGGGCCTGATGGTCCGCCGCATCACGGACGAGGGCTATCTGAAAGTGGCCGCCGTGGGGGGCATCGACCGCCGGGTGCTCATCGGAAAGCCGGTGCAGGTGGGCCCCCGGGGAGTCCCCGGGGTGATCGGCCTGAAGGCCTACCACCTGGTCAGCGCCGAGGAGGAGAAGAAGGTCCCAAAGCTGGACGACCTCTATGTGGACATTGGGGCGGGGAACCGGGCCGAGGCCCGGGAGCTGGTCGCGGTGGGGGACAGCGTGACCTTTGTCAGCGACTGCGTCCCCTTTGGAAGCGGTATGCTCAAGGCCAAGGCCCTGGACGACCGCATCGGCTGCGCGGTGATGATGAAGCTGCTGGAGGAGGAACTCCCCCTGGACACCACCTTTGTCTTTACCGTCCAGGAGGAGGTGGGCAGCCGGGGGGCCTTCGGCGCGGCCTTCTCGGTCCAGCCGGAGCTGGCTCTGGTGCTGGAGACCACCACCGCCGCCGATCTGCCCGGCGTGGGGGAGGAGCAGCGGGTCTGCGCCCCTGGAAAGGGTCCGGTGATTCCCTTTATGGACCTGGGCTGTGTGGCCGACCGGGAGCTCTTTGAACTCCTGCGCCGGACGGCCCGGGAGAACGGCATCCCCTGGCAGACCAAACACTACCTGTCCGGCGGCAACGACGCCGCCGCCATCCAGCGCACCCGGACGGGGGTGCGGACGGCCACCCTGGCGGCGGCGGTGCGCTACCTCCACGCCCCGGCCGGCGTGGCCTCCGTCCGGGATATGGAGGATATGCTCGAATTGGCGCGGCTCTTCCTGCATGCCGTGGCCCAGCGCGTCTAGCGCGGAAAGGAGACGAGAGACATGGATTTGCTCCACATACTCCAGACGCTCAACGCCTGCCACGGCCCCTCGGGGGACGAGGCCGGCGTGCGGGAGGCCATTCGCACCCTGGCCCAGCCCTTTGCCGACGAGATTTGGACGGACACCCTGGGCAACCTGATCGTCCACCGGAAGGGGAGCGGCCCCAAGGTGCTCTTTGCCGCCCATATGGACTCCATCGGCTGCATCGTGACCCACATCGATGCGCAGGGCTTTCTCCGCTTCGGCCGCCTGGGCGGCCTGAGCGCGGCGGACCTCATCGCCGTGCCGGTGCGCTTCGGCAACGGGACCCGGGGCGTCATCGCCATGCCCGAGGGCGCCGAGCTCAAAGAGCTCAAGCTGGACCAGCTCTATATCGACATCGGCGCCGGCAGCCGGGAGGAGGCCCAAACGTGGGTTGAACTGGGCGATACGGCGGTCTTTGACGCCCCGGTCTATGTCCAGGGAGAGCGGGTAGTCTCCCCCTATCTGGACAACCGCGTCTCCTGCGCCGTGCTGCTTCTGGCCCTGGAGCGCATCCGGGAGCGGCAAAACGACCTCTATTTCGCCTTCACCGTCCAGGAGGAGGTGGGCCTGCGGGGCGCCCGCACCGCCGCCTTCGCCCTGGAGCCGGATTACGCCGTGGCCATGGACGTAACGGACGCGGACGACGTGCCGGGGAGCAAGCACACCTGCACCGCCAAGCTGGGGGAGGGGGCCGCCATCAAGGTGATGGACCACTCGGTGATCTGCCACCCGGCCCTGGTCTCCGGCCTGCGGGCTCTGGCCCGGGAGCGGGGCATCCCCGCTCAGACCGACATCATGCGCTCCGGCGGCACCGACGCGGGCGCCATCCACCAGAGCCGGGGCGGCGTGGTCACCGGGGGAATTTCGGTGCCCTGCCGGTATATCCACACGCCCCAGGAGATGGCCGACCGGCGGGATGTGGAGGCCTGCGCCGCCCTGGCGGCGGCCCTGGCCCAGTGCGATCTCCGCCGCTTGGGCGAGCGATAAGAAATACACGGAAAGCAAAGGATGACAAGCGATATGCCTTTACAGATCAGCGACCGGGTCCGGGCCCTGGCGGCCCAGGCCCAGGCGGAGGTACGGGAACAGTTTGACCGCATCGACGCCATTGCCGAGGAGAACAGTCTGAAAGTCCTCTCGGCGTTTCAGAAGCACCGGGTGGCGGAGGGCTACTTCGCCGGCACCACCGGCTACGGTTATGACGATCTGGGCCGGGACAAGCTGGAGGAGATCTATGCCGATATCTTCGGCACCGAGGACGCTCTGGTGCGCATCGGCTTTGTCAACGGCACCCACGCCATCGCCTGTGCGCTCTTTGGGGCGCTGAAGCCGGGGGATGTCCTGGTCTCGGCGGTGGGCGCGCCCTACGACACCCTGCTGGGGGTTATCGGCGTGGTGGACAAGGGTCCCGGCTCCCTGAAGAGCTACGGTGTGGAGTACCGACAAGTAGAATTCCTTGACAACGCTCCCGACCCGGAGGGGCTGGCCCGGGCCGTGCGGGACCCCCGGGTGAAGGCGGTGCTGATTCAGCGCTCCAAGGGCTACTCCACCCGCGCTTCGCTCTCGGTGGCCGAGATCGGGGCGCTGTGCCGCGTGGTGCGGGCCAACAATCCGCAGGCCGCCATCCTGGTGGACAACTGCTACGGCGAATTCGTGGAGACCACCGAGCCCACCCAGGCGGGGGCCGATCTGGTGGTGGGTTCCCTCATCAAGAACCCCGGCGGCGGGCTGGCCCCCACCGGCGGGTACATCGCGGGCCGGAAGGACCTCATCGAGGCCGCCGCCGCCCGCCTGACGGTGCCCGGCATCGGGAAGGAGTGCGGCTCCACCCTGGGCAACAACCGCCTGCTCTACCAGGGCCTCTTCCTGGCCCCCCACACGGTGGCCCAGGCGGTCAAGACGGCCATCTTCGCCGCCCGCATGATGGAGCAGTTGGGCTACCGGACCGAGCCCACCTCCAGCCAGGTCCGCCACGACATCATTCAGATGATCCACTTCGGCGCGCCCGACCCCCTCAAGCGCTTCTGCAAGGGCATCCAGTTCGGCGCGCCGGTGGACTCCTATGTGACCCCTGAGCCCTGGGACATGCCCGGCTACGACTGCCCGGTCATCATGGCGGCCGGGGCCTTTATCCAGGGCGCCTCCATCGAGCTCTCCTGCGACGCGCCCATGCGGGAGCCCTATACCGCCTATCTCCAGGGCGGCCTGACCTATGAGTCGGGCAAGGCCGGGGTGCTGCTGGCGGTGGAGGAGCTGCTCCGGGCGGAGCGCTAAGGGGCATAGGGCAAGCCGTCCCCGGCATAACCTCTCTCCGGGGGGTGATGGCCCGTGGGCAGGCCGCTGCGCCGCATCTGGTTGCGCCGCCGGAAGCAAACTCGTTGGGGCGGAAGAGCTGAAAAGGGAAAATACTTGCTGGTTATGGCCCCGCTGGCGGGCATACTTGCCGCGCTGATTCTGCTCTGGCGGCTGGATGTGGCCCTGCGTCCGGCGGTGTCCGCCCTGGCGGGGGCTCAGGTAGAGCGCCTGGTGACCGCCCAGGTGGAGGAGGCCCTGAGCGCGCTCCTGGCCGAAGACGCCCTGGCGTGTGAAGGGCTCTACACCGTCCAGACGGGGGCCGACGGGTCCATCACTGCGGTGACGGCCAACAGCGGCAAACTCAACCGCCTGCGCTCAGAGCTGTTGGCGCGCATTATTACGCAAGTAGAATCCCTTGACAGCAATGAGCTCTCCATTCCTCTGGGCAGCCTCACCGGATGGGCCCTTCTCTCCAACCGGGGTCCCGCGGTGACGGCGGAGATTCTCTCCGCGGCGGTGCCCTCCGCCCGGTTTGAGAGCCAATTTACCGCTGCGGGCATCAACCAGACGCTCCACCGGGTGGTCCTCTCGCTGGAGGTGGAGGTGACCCTTCTGCTCCCCGGCGGGACGGAGGAGAAGCGTGTGGACTCCCAGCTGGTGGTCAGCGAGACGCTGCTGGTGGGGGAGGTGCCCGAGACCTACCTGGGCTGGACGGCGGGCGAAGCTTAAGAAAATCATAAGACATGGCCCTCTTTTTTCATGGTAGAATGGGAAAAACGACCATCAAGGGGGGCGGAGGCATGGATACGCTGTTCTGGTATTGGGAGATCGGCCGGGATTACGCGGCGCAGATGCTGCCCTGCGCCGGACTGGGGGCGCTGTTCTTTCTGGCGCTGGGTCCGGCCCGGAGGGCCCGCCTGGTCCGGCGGGGACTGCGCAGCGGCCCCTGGCGGGAGGGCGCGCTGGTCCTCTTTGTAATGTTCTGCGCCGGCCTGCTGGCGCTGACGGTATTTCCGGCCAACTTCTGGACGGCGGGGCACTGGCGGGAGGTTCTTCAGGGCGGGCAGCCCCTCTTCCCGCCGGTGGACCGGCTTATCCAGCATCGCACCGTGAACCTGGTCCCCTTCCGGGGAATCGCCGGGGCGTTCCAGGGCGGGGGCTGGGTCTGGTTTCTGCTGCTGGCCAACGTGGGCATCTTTTTGCCCGTGGGCTTTTTTCCCGCCCTGCTGTGGCGGGGTCCCGGGTGGAGATGGCCCCTCGCCGGCTGCTGCGCCTCCTGCCTCATCGAGTGCGCGCAGTTCTTCACCGACCGCAGTGCGGACGTGGACGACGTGATTCTCAACACCCTGGGGGCGCTGGCCGGGTATGGGCTCTTCCGGCTGCTGCGCGGCCTGGCCCCCGGGTTTACCCAACGATTTCAAGTGCAAGTGGAGGTCCCCGATGGACGAGAGACAGGAACTGGAGGCCCTGCGCCGGGAGCTGGAGCAGGCCAATTATGAATACTATGTGCTGGACAACCCCACCATGGCCGACTACGAGTTTGACCACAAGCTCCGCCGCCTGGAAGAGCTGGAGGCCCAATACCCGGACCTGGCCAGCCCCGACTCGCCCACCCAGCGGGTGGGGGGCAAGGTGGCCGAGGGCTTTGCCGAGGTGGTCCACCGGGTCCCCCTTGAGAGCCTTCAGGACGTGTTCTCCCTGGAGGAGCTGACCGAATTCGACCAGCGGGTCCGGGAGGCCCTGCCCGAAGGGGTGGAGTACGACGTGGAGCCCAAGGTGGACGGGCTCTCGGTGGCCCTGGAGTACGAGAACGGCCTCTTTGTCCGGGGGGCCACCCGGGGGGACGGTCTGGTGGGGGAGGACGTGACGGAGAATCTGCGGACCATCCGCTCCATCCCGCTGCGCCTGCCCGAGGCGCTGCCCAGCCTCATCGTCCGTGGGGAGGTCTATATGCCCAAGCAGGTCTTTGAGGACCTGAACGCCCAGCTGGAGCTCCAGGGCAAGCCCCTCTTCGCCAATCCCCGCAACGCCGCCGCCGGGTCCCTGCGCCAGCACGACTCCAAAGTGGCCGCCCAGCGGAAGCTGGATATCCAGATCTTCAACATCCAGTGGGCGGAGGGCAAGACCTTCCGGACGCACACCGAGACGCTGGACTACCTGGCCGGCCAGCACTTCAAGGTCATTCCCCATACCACCTGCACGGCCATCGCCGCCGTGGGGGAGGAGATCGCCCGCATGGGGGACGGCCGGGAGGCGTACCCCTTTGAGATCGACGGCGCGGTGGTCAAGCTCAACGACCTGGCGGGCCGGGAGCGGCTGGGCAGCACCGCCAAGTTCCCCCGCTGGGCGGCGGCCTATAAGTATCCGCCCGAGCGGAAGCCCTCCAAAGTGCTGGACATCGTGGTCCAGGTGGGCCGCACCGGGGTGCTCACCCCCAAGGCGGTGGTGGAGCCGGTGCGCCTGGCCGGGACCACCGTCACCAGCGCCACCCTCCACAATCAGGACTTCATCACCGAAAAGGACATCCGCATCGGGGACACCGTGCTGGTCCAGAAGGCGGGGGAGATCATCCCCGAGATCGTGGCGGTGGAGAAGGACAAGCGCCCGGAGGGGACGCAGCCCTACCGCCTGCCTGACTGCTGTCCGGTGTGCGGCGCGCCGGTGGCCCGGGATGAGGACGGGGCCCATATCCGCTGCACCGGGGCCGAGTGTCCCGCCCAGCGCCTGCGGCACCTGGTCCACTTTGCCAGCCGGGACGCCATGGACATCGAGGGCTTGGGTCCGGCGGTGGTGGAGAACCTGTTGGAAGCCGGACTGGTAAAGGGCCCCGGCGACCTGTACGCCCTGAAAGCCGAAGATGTGGCTAAGCTGGAGCGGATGGGCAAAAAGAGCGCGGAGAACCTGATCGCCGCCCTGGAGAAATCCAAGGGGAACGACCTGTCCCGGCTGCTCTTCGCCTTCGGCATCCGGCAGGTGGGGCAGAAGGCGGGGAAGATCCTGGCCGCCCACTTTGGGAGTTTGGACGCGCTGATGGCCGCCGGGGAGGAGGAGCTGACGGAAATTCCCGACATCGGCGGCATTACGGCCCACAGCATTGCCGCCTGGTTCCAGAGCCCCCAGAGCCGGCACCTGATTGAGACGCTCCGGGCGGCGGGGGTCAATTTCGAGAGCCGGGAGCGGCCGGCCGGGGACACCCTGGCGGGCAAGACCTTCGTTCTCACCGGAACCCTGGAGCACCTGGGGCGGAAGGAGGCCGCCGCCCTCATCGAGGCCCAGGGAGGGAAGGTCTCGGGTTCGGTGTCCAAAAAGACCAGCTACGTGGTGGCGGGGGAGGCCGCCGGCTCCAAGCTGCA
Source organism: Candidatus Flavonifractor intestinipullorum (assembly GCA_019118925.1). Taxonomy (GTDB): domain Bacteria; phylum Bacillota; class Clostridia; order Oscillospirales; family Oscillospiraceae; genus Pseudoflavonifractor_A; species Pseudoflavonifractor_A intestinipullorum. Next base: position 28,420 of record DWYC01000069.1, read on the forward strand.
AAAGGCCCGGGAGCTGGGAATTCCCATCCTCACGGAAGAGGAGCTGCTGACTCTGACGGGCCAGCGCGGGGCCGACTAAACAAAAACGGACCGGACCGGGCGCGTTACGCGCCCGGTCCGGTTTTTTCTTTTTCGCACGCTTAAACCAGATCCTCGTAGAAGCACACCCGGCCCCGCCCGTCCCGCTTGGAGGCATAGAGGGCCCGGTCGGCCTTCCGGAGCAGGTCGTCAAATTCCACGCCGTCCCGCGGGAAGAAGGCCACGCCGATGCTGCTGCTCACCTGGATGGGCTCCCTCATATCGGCGATCTGGACCTCCTGACGGCAGAGCTGGCCGAGCTTGGTCTCGGCAAAGGCCCGCTTGCCCATTTTCTTCATAACGACCAGGAACTCGTCCCCGCCGAAGCGGGAGACGATATCGTCGGGCCGGAAGAGGTGGCGCACCCGCTGGCCGAAGGCGGTGAGGATCTGGTCGCCCGCCCCGTGGCCCAGGGTGTCGTTGAGCTCTTTGAAGTGATCGATGTCCAAAAAGGCCACCGTCAGTTCCATGGGGGTCTGGCGGCTCTCCTGGCGGAGCTCTTCGAAGAGGATATGGGCCCCGGCCCGATTGCACAGCTGGGTGAGCGGATCGGTGTTGGCCCGCTTCTGCCACTCGGTGGCCTCCTTTTTGATGCGGTTAATGTTGGTCAGCTTGCCCACAAAGCCCAGTTCCCGGCTGCGGTCGGTCCGGTCGGTCAAAAGGTGGAGCACCAGGTGGAACCAGGAGCGGCTGCCGCTGGGAAGGGGCAGGCGCAGATCCATCTCCATCTCCGGGTGCTCCCAGCTCAGCTGGGTATACTTTTGCTGCAGCGCCTTGTACTCCTCCGGGTAAAAGAGGCGGGAGGGGACCAAAAATTTCTGATAATCGGTCATATAGGGGGGAAATTGAAAGACCTTGCAGAATTTTTCACTGAATTCCATGGCGTCGGTCAGGGCGTTGTAGGTAAAGATCATATCCTCGGAGAGCTGGGCGATGATGCGGTACTTCTCCTGTTCCAGGTCGAAGAGAAGCTGGGCGTCCTCGGGAATCGAAAAATTTTCCAGCCCCACAGAGCGGGAGGAGGACCGCTCCCGCTGGAGAAAGGAGGTGCGCAGCTCACCGGGGGAGGCGGGCTCGCCCGAGAGCTCCCGGGTGAGCTTGGGCGCGGTACGGCGCAGCGCGTCAAGAATTTTGGGGTGGAATGCGCCGCACTCCCCCCGGAGGATCATGTCGACGGCGCTCTGGGGACCATAGGCCGATTTGTAAACCCGCTGGCTGATGAGGGCCTCATAGACGTCGGCCACTGCCACGGCCTGGACCCAGATGGGGATCTCGTCTCCCTTCAAGCCGTCGGGATAGCCCTTGCCGTCCCAGCGCTCATGGTGATGGCGGCAGATCTCATAGCAGTACATGCGTACCGCCTCGCCGCCCTGAAAGTCGATGCGCTCCACCAGCTCTCCGCCATAGACGGTGTGGGCCTGCACGCACTGGTACTCCTCGTCGGTGAGGGGGCCCCGTTTGTTGAGGATATCATCCGGGATTCCGATCTTGCCAATGTCGTGGAGGATGGACAGGTCGGAGATCAGACGCACCTGCTCCCCGGTGAGGGCGTATTCGGGGCAGTGTTCCCGCACGTCGGAGAGGAGAATATGGGTGATCTCCCGCATCCGGCGCACATGGATGGAGGAGTTGGGGTTGCGGAAGCCGATGGCGGCGATAAGAGTCTCCAAAAGAGACTTTCCCGTCTTGTTTTGACGGTCATCCTGTTCCCGCAGGCGGGCGGCGTGCTCCTGGATGGCGCTCTCCAGCTCATGGCGGTGGCGGTAGAGCTCCACCAGGTGGGCGACCCGGCGCTGAACAATCTTGGGCCGGAAGGGCCGGGTCAGCACGTCGGCGGCGCCCCACTCGGCGCCCTGCTCCAGGACAGTTTCCTCGTCGCCGTCGGCCAGAAGAAGAAGGGGAATGGCCCGCAGCCACCCTTTGGCCCAGAGGATTCTCAAAAGCTGAAAGCCGTCCATACCGGGCATATCCAGATCCAGAAGGACAGCCGCCAGCTGAGGACAGCAGGCCTCCATAATCTGGAGCCCCTCGTTTCCGTCGGCGGCCTCCACGATCTCATAGCTGGAGCGGAGAAGCTCCTGGAGGGCGAGGCGTTCCTCGGCCCGGTCATCTATAATCAGAATGGTCCGTCGATCCTGCATAGCCGTTGCTCCCTCCGGCAACCTCGTTTTCCGGGGCGGACCCGGAATAACCGGGAAAATCCCGGCAAATTACCGATCTTATTGTATCCTGTTTTCCCGGCCGGTGCAAGCCCTATTCCCGGCCGGGACAGAAAACGGGTCCCTGTCCGTGCGGACAGAGACCCGTTGCAAACCGTGGCGGGAGATCTTACTCCCAGAGCTGGAAATTCTGGTCCAGAACACTGCGCCGGTGGAATGTGACGTAATCGGGGGCAAATTCGGGCGCTTGTGCCCGAATGGCGGAGACAATCAGCTCCGGATTCAGGCCCGGGTTCTGGGCCCGGAGGACCAGATCCAGGGCCACCGTGTCCCGCCGCTCCTCAATGGAGGCGCGGGCGATGAGGGGGATGAGATCCACCTGGGTAAAGCCGCTCTTGGCCTTTTTGGAGCGCTTTTCCATCACCAGACTCTCGCGGGAGAGGAGCTCCCGGATGGCGGTGTCCGCCCCAAAGGGGGCGCCCGCCTCGTACTCCAGGGTGACAATGTAGTTGACGTAGCAGAGCTCTTTGACCGGGCGGGCGGCCTCATAACAGCGAAAGACCTGAATCCCGGCGGGGAGGACGGCGTTCATCCGCTCGGGGACGGCCTCCAGGTCGGGCTCGCCCAGGATCTGGCACTCCAGCACCTCGCAGGAGCTGGAGTAGCCCACCGAAAGCGGGAGGGGAAGGGAGACAAACGCGTGGGGGTTGAAACCCTCCGTGTGCTTGATGGGAATGCCCGCCCGGAGGAATGCGCGCTGAAAGGTGCGCATCAGGTCCAGATGGGAGATAAACTTTGCCGTATCGCTCTTGGAAAAGGCCAGTCTGTGGGTGGTCACAGGCATTGCGCCTCCTTTGATGTCAAGATCAGCATTCCGCGTCGCACCGGCCGTTGGGGTAGAGCTTGTCCGCGCCGCAGCCGGTACACTGCGCGCGGCAGTCGGGAGTAATGACGCCCTGGTAGGCGCGCTCCCGCTCCCGCCAGAGGAAGGCGGGGCTCACGCCGGTGGAGGTGACGCTCCAGGGGAGAATTTCGTCCCTGGAGCGGGGGCGGCAGGCGTAGAAATCCGGGTCGACGCCGCACTCCTCCATGGCCTGGGCCCAGCGCTCATAGGAGAAGTACTCGTTCCAGGTGTCCAGCTTGGCCCCCTTGCGCCAGACGCACTCCAGAAGGTCGGCCAGCCGCCGGTCGCCCCGGGCCAGCACGGCCTCCAGCACGCTGGTGTCGGCCTCGTGCCAGTGGTAGACGGTGGAGCGGCCGCGCATATGGTCCCGCAGGAGCTTGACCCGGCGCTCGTACTCTTCCCGGGAGATCTGGCCCTCCCACTGGAAGGCGGTGTGGGGCTTGGGCACGAAAAAGGCGGTGGAGACCGTGATCTTCACGCCGCGGCTCCGGTTGGGGGTGACTTCCCGCCAGACCCGGTAGACCTTGTCGGCCAGATCCGCGATGCCCAGCACGTCCTCGTCGGTCTCGGTGGGCAGGCCCAGCATGAAGTAGAGCTTCACCGTGGACCAGCCGCCGGCGAAGGCGGTGCGGCAGAAATTGAGGATATCCTCCTCGGTGACATTCTTGTTGATCACGTCCCGCAGGCGCTGGGTGCCCGCCTCGGGGGCGAAGGTGAGGCCGCTCTTGCGCCCGTGCTGGAGGCGCTCCATCAGGCTCCAGGAGAAATTGTCCGCCCGCAGGGAGGGCAGGGACAGATTCACGCCGTTGGGATTGCACCACGCCTGGAGCCCGTCGCACAGGTCCAGCAGGCGGCGGTAGTCGCTGGTGGAGAGGGAGGAGAGGGTCATCTCCTGATAGCCGGAGTTCTGGCAGGACTCAATGCCCTGGCGGATAAGGACCTCCGGGCTCTTGGGCCGCACAGGGCGGTAGGCATAGCCCGCCTGGCAGAAACGGCAGCCACGGATGCAGCCCCGGAAGACCTCCAGCATGACCCGGTCGTGGACGATCTCGGTGGAGGGCACGATGGTCTTGGTGGGGAAGTAGGCCTTGTCCAGATCCTGCACAATGCGCTTGGTCACCACGGCGGGCGCGCCGTGGGTGGGGGTGATGGAGCGGATGGTTCCGTCGGCGTGGTACTCCACCTCATAGAGGGAGGGCACATACAGCCCGGGGATCTGGGCCGCGGCCACCAGGAGTTCCTCCTTGGTCCAGCACTCCTCCTTCGCCTTCCGGCACAGCTCCAGCAGCTCCACCGTCACATCCTCCCCCTCGCCCAGGGAGAAAATGTCGATAAAGGGGGCCAGGGGCTCCGGGTTGAAGGCGCAGGTCCCCCCGGCGATGACCAGGGGAGAGAGGCCGGTGCGCTCTTCGCTGCGCAGGGGCAGGCCGGCCAGATCCAGCATGTTGAGCACGTTGGTGTAGGCCATCTCATAGCCCAGGGAGAAGCCGATCACGTCGAAGTCGGCGATGGAATCGCCGCTCTCCAGTCCGTAGAGGGGGATGCCCTCCCGGCGCATCTCCTCCTCCATATCGCCCCAGGGGGCAAAGACCCGCTCACACCAGACCCGGGGCATCTCATTCATCACCCCGTAGAGGATGCGGATGCCCAGATTGGACATGCCGATCTCATAGGTGTCGGGGAAGCACAGGGCCACCCGCAGATCTACCTGGCTGCGGTCTTTGACCACCGCATTGTATTCGCCGCCCGTATAGCGCGCAGGCTTCTGCACCCGGGGCAGGATGTGTTCCAAAGTACGATTCATGTCCAATTACCGTCGCTTTCCGGGCCCCGGAGGGCTCTGAGAGGTCCTATCCATCCGCTGCTAAAAAAGTCAGCTTTTTATTTTACCTGTTTTTTCGCCGGATTGCAACCCTAAAACACTAAAAAAGTCCGAGCCGCCCGAATAAAACGGCCGCTCCGCCCAGCAGGAGCAGCCCGGCCGCGTTTGCGCCGGTAAATACAAGGAGATAGCGTCCCAGCCGGGCGCCGGGGGTGCGCAGATAGAGCTTCAGGGAGATGAGGCTGGCCAGGGAGGCCACCGGGGTGCCCAGGCCGCCGATGTCGGTGCCCAGCAGAAGTCCCCGCCAGTCCTCGGTAAAGCCGGAGAGAAGCAGCGCGGCGGGGACGTTGCTGATCACCTGGCTGGCGAGGCCCGCGATCAGGGCGGGATTCCAGGCCAGCGCCCGGGTCAGAGCCTCCCGCAGGGCGGGGGCGGCGCCGATGTTGCCCGCAAAGACGAAGAAGCACACAAAGGTGGCCAGCAGACCGTAATCCACCCGGGGGAGCAGGTCCCGCCCGAAGAGGAGCAGGCACCCCAGCACGAGGAGGAACAGGACCCACTCGTGGAGCAGGTGAAAGACGCACAGCAGGCACAGGAGAAACAGCGCCGCCATCAGGCCCAGCCGGCCTTTCCGCCGGAAGGCGGCCGGCTGGGGAAAGGAGACGCAGATGGTCTCGTCCGGGCCCAGCAGGCAGGCCGCACTCAGAGCCAGAAAACTCACCAGAACCAGCGGGAGAATGAGGGCGAAAAACGCGCCCGCCTCCACGGAAAAGGCATTATAGAGGTAGAGGTTCTGAGGGTTGCCCACCGGGGTGGCCATGCTGCCCAGATTGGCGGCCAGCGTCTGGAGCACGACCACAAAGATCAGCCGGCTCTGCCGCCCCACCAGACCCAGGGTGAGCACGGCGAAGGGCACAAAGGTAAGGAGGGCCACATCGTTGGTCACCAGCATGGAGGCGAAAAAGGGCAGGAGCACCAGCAGCAGAATCAGCACCCGCATCCGCCGCCGTCCGGCGAGAAGCTTCTGGGCCAGGACCTCGAACAGGCCGCAGTCCTGAAGCCCCGCCACCACGGCCATCAGGCTGAAGAGGAGGATGAGCACCCGGGTGTCCACATAGTCCAGATAGGCCGCCGAGGGGGGCGTCACAACCATAGACAGAAGCGCGCACACCGCCGAAAGGACCAAAACCGGCTCCTTCCGGACCCAGTTCCACACATATACCATATCCGTTCCTCCCCGGGCCCGCGGGTCCGGGCCGATTTTCTCTGAGAGGTAGTGTACTCCATTCGCCCCACCCGGTCAAGAGCCGGGGGGAAATCCGGCGGGGAAAAGCTTCACAGTTTATTCATTTTATTTTCAGGGTAATTTCAGCCTGGTGTTCTACCATGGAGCAGTTCAGTACAGACCCCCTAGGGCGCAGACCGGAGGGGGCCGGAAGAAAAAGGAGGACCGGAATCGTGATCGAAGTACGCAGCCTGGTCAAACGGTACGGGAGACACCTGGCGGTGGACCATCTGGACTTCACCGTAGAGGACGGCCAGATTTTTGGATTTCTGGGCCCGAACGGGGCGGGGAAATCCACGACGATGAACATCATGACGGGGTATATCGGGGCCACGGAGGGGGACGTCCTGGTGGACGGACACTCCATCTACCAGGAGCCGGAGCGGGTCAAGGGCGCCATCGGCTATCTACCCGAGCAGCCGCCGCTGTACCTGGATATGACGGTGGAGGAGTACCTGTCCTTTGCCGCCGGGCTCAAGCGGGTGCCACGGGGAGAGCGGGGGGCGCAGGTGGACCGGGTCATGGAGATGACGGGCATCTTTGGGGGGCGGGGGCGGCTCATCCGCAACCTGTCCAAAGGGTATAAGCAGCGGGTGGGGCTCTCGCAGGCCCTGCTGGGCTTTCCCAAGGTGCTCATCCTGGACGAGCCCACCGTGGGCCTGGACCCCAAGCAGATTCTGGAGATCCGCACCCTGGTGCGGGAGCTCGCTCAAAATCACACGGTGATCCTCAGCTCCCACATTCTCTCGGAGATTCAGGAGATGTGCGACCACCTGCTCATCATCCACCACGGGAAAAAGGTGGCCGCCGGAGCGCCCGCCCAGCTGGAGCAGGAGCTCTCCGGGGTGCCCGCGCTGGAGCTCACCGTCCGGGGGGAGGCCGAGGGGACCCGCTCGCTCCTGACCGGCCTTCAGGGGGTGGCCGGTCTGGAATCCGTCCCCTGTTCGGAGGAGGGCTGTGTCTCCTTCCGGCTGGAGCAGGCCCCCGGAACCGACCTGCGGGAGGCGGTGTCGTCGGCCTGCGCCGGGGCGGGCGTGCCTTTGCTGGAACTGCGGCGGGACGTCATGACGCTGGAGGACATCTTCCTGCGCCTGACGGCCGGGGACGCCGAAGGGGCTTCCGGCGGGGCGGACGCGCCCGAATGTCCGCCGCAGCCGGGCGGAGAGGAGACCTCCGGCGAAACGCCGGAGGCAGATGGGACGGAAGAGGAGGATGAGACCCCATGAGCGCCATTTACAAGCGGGAGCTGAGCTCCTATTTCAACTCCATGATCGGCTATGTATTCATCGCCGCCATGGTATTTTTCAACGGCATCTATTTCATGGCCTACAACATTTACAGCGGCCTGCCGGACTTTTCCTACTGCCTGATGAGCATGATGAGCATCCTCATGTTCACGGTGCCCATTCTGACCATGAAGTCCATGGCCGAGGAGCGCCACAGCCGGACCGATCAGCTGCTCCTCACCGCGCCGGTGCCCCTGTGGCAGGTGGTGCTGGGCAAGTACCTGGCCATGGTGACGGTGTTTCTTATCCCGGTGCTTCTCTCGGCCTTCTGCCCCCTGATCATCGCCGCCAACGGGGAGGCCCATCTCCTCTCGGACTACGCCACCCTGCTGGCCTTCTTCCTGATGGGGTGCGTGTTTATCGCCGTGGGCATGTTCCTCTCCTCCCTGACCGAGAGCCAGATCATCGCCGCCGTGGGTACCTTCGCCGTGCTGCTGCTGTTCTTTCTGTGGGAGGACCTGATGAGCTTCCTTCCCGGCGCGCTCTCCAATGTGCTCTCGGCCTTCGCCTTTCGGACGGTGTTCTACAATTTCGCCCAGTATCAGGTCTTTGACCTGAGCGGGCTGATCCTCTATGGATCTCTGGCGGCGCTGTTCGTCTTTCTGACCATCCAGACGCTGCTGCGGCGGCGCTGGAACTGAGGAGGTGGAGAAGATGGGTTGGAACAAAACAAAAGCGCCCAAAGAACCGGGAGACCGGCCCTCTCGCGCCGCCCGGCGGGCGGCCCTGTACCGGGGCGGCTATCTGGCGGCGGTCACCGCTCTGGCGGTGGCGCTGGTGATCGTGATCAACCTGATTGCCGGACAGCTCCCCTCCCACATCCGGGAGTTCGATCTGACGGACAACAGCCTCTATGAGGTCAGCGAGACCTCTCAGACCTTCCTCTCCGAACTGGATAAGGACGTGGAGATTGTAATTCTGGCCGAAGAGGGGGCCACGGACCAGCGGATTCTGAAGTTTTTGGACCACTACGCCGCCCTCTCCAGCCATATTACCGTCACGGAGGTGGACCCGGTGGCCCATCCCGCCGAGGCCGCCGCTTACGAGGCCGAGAGCAACTCTCTCGTGGTCCTGTGTGAGGAGACCGGAAAGCAGGAGGTTATCTCCTTTAACGACATCATTGTCTACGGCTACGACTCCTCCTATTACTATTACGGCGAACAGTCCTTCGACGCCGAGGGCCAGCTCACCTCCGCCCTGGACTATGTCACCAACGACGCCGGGAAGAAGGTCTATACCGTCACCGGACACGGGGAGAGCGACCTGTCGGCCACCATCACCGACGCCATCGACAAGGCCAACTTCTCCCTGGACGCGGTGAGTCCCGCCCTCAACGGCGGCGTGCCTGAGGACTGCGACCTTCTGATCGCCAACGGGCCGACCACCGACCTCTCGGAGAGCGAACGGGAACTGCTGGAGGCGTATCTGGACGGGGGCGGACAGATGATCCTCCTCCTCCCGGAGGACTATGTGGACCTGCCCAACTGGGACGCGCTGATGAACCGCTTCAACCTGGACATGGTGGAGGGGTACATCGCCGACACCAGCCGCTACTATCCCCAGCTGGGTTCCCCCTTTGCCATCTGCGCCACCTTGGACCTGTCCAGCCCCATCACCAGTGCGCTGAGCAGCGACACGCTCACCCTGCTCACCAACTCTCAGGGTTTTGTGGAGCTCACCGAGGGGGCGGATGAGAGCGTCACGGTGACCCCCTTCATGACCACCACCTCCGACGGCTACGCCGTCACGCTGGAGGGGAGCCAGACCCAGGGCACCTACCTCCTGGGCGCAGTGGCCGAGCGGACGGGGGAGGACGGGGAGACCACCGGCCGCCTCACGGTGTTCGGCAGCACCTCCTTCGTCGCCGAGGACATCCTCGCGGCCAATCCCAGCATCGCCAATCAGACGATTTTCATGAACGCCGTAACGGGGGGCTTTGACGATGTGACCAACCTCTCCATCCCCGCCAAGAGCCTGGCGATGGCCTACAACACCATTGCCAACCCCAACCTGTGGAGCAGCCTCTATATCATCGTGCTGCCCATCGCCATCCTGGCCGCGGGCCTGATTTTCTGGACAAGGAGGCGCAAGCGCTGATGAAAGGACAGACAAAGACGCTGGCGGCTCTGGCGGTCATTCTGGCGGTCTGTCTGGGGGCCTACCTGGCCCTGCGGAGCTGGAACCAGGCCCAGGAGGCCGTAGACGACACCGTGTATCTGGTCGAGCTGGCGGACGTGACCGCGCTCTCCTTCACGGGGACCGACGGGTCCGACCTCTCCTTCACCAAGGCCGACGGCGCGTGGACCTGGGACGGCGACGCGGCCTTCCCGGCCGATCAGGACGCGCTGGACGCCTTGGCGGCGGACGCGGGGACGCTGGCGGCGGTGCGGGTGTTTGACGAGCCGGACAGCCTGGACGCCTACGGCCTGGATGAGCCGGCCTATACCGTGACCGTCGCAGGCGAGAGCGGTTCGGCCACCATCCTCATCGGGGACCCGGTGGAGAGCAACTACTACGCCATGCCGGAGGGCTCCGAACGTGTGGCCACCATCTCCAGCGCCCTGGTGACGGGGCTTTCGGTGGGCCTGATGGACCTGGCCGAGCCGGAGCAGATTCCCGACGTCACCGAGGACACCCTGGCCTCCATCCGCTGGCAGAGCGGGGGGAGCGACCTGCTTCTGGAAAAGGAGACCCTCACCGAGGACGTGACCGATGAGGAGAGCGGCGAGACCACCACGGAGACCACCTACCGCTGGACGGTCAACGGCACGGAAATCCCGGAGGACAACGAGGCTCTGGATACGCTCCTCTCCGAGATCACCTATCTCTACTTCAGCGCCTGCTACGACTATGCCGCCGATGCGGAGACCCGCTCCGCCTGCGGTCTGGACGAGCCCATGGTCCTCACCTACACCGACGAGGAGGGGAGCGAGACCACCCTCTCCATCGGCGCCCAGGACGAGAGCGGCGAGTATTACTACGCATCGCTCAACGATTCCGGCGCCATACAGCTTCTCTCCAATTCCGCCGTGGAGGTATTCACCGCCCTGACGGAGGAGACTCTCACCGCCGCGCCCGAGGCGGACGGGGAGAGCGGGAGTTAACTTCACCTTAGCGGGCCGCCCGGAGGAATCGGTTTCCTCCGGGCGGCCTCTTTTTGCTCTGGGGCGGGAAAAAAGCTTTACAGAAAACCGCCGGGCGGTGTATACTGGGACACAACACCGCGCCGGGAGGGAGTTTTGCACATGGAGCATCAGATTCTCATTGAGACGGAAGTGGACGGGGTGGAGGACTTCGCCGCCGCCCTGCGGGAGGTGATCCCCGCCGCCCTGGCGGCGGAGGGGGTGGGTCTGCCCTGCGAGGTGGATGTGCTCTTCACCGACGACGACGGAATTCACCAGATCAACCGGGAGCAGCGGGAGGTGGACCGCGCCACCGACGTGCTCTCCTTTCCCATGTTTGAGTTCACCCCGGGGGAGCCCCCCACAGCGGAGGACACAGACTTGCTGGACCCGGGCAGCGGCCTGCTTCCACTGGGGGACATGGTCCTCTCGGTGGATCACATCCGCGCCCAGGCCGCCGAGTTCGGCCACAGCGAGCGCCGGGAACTGTGCTACCTGGCGGTCCACTCGGTGCTCCACCTGCTGGGCTACGACCACCTGGACGAGGGACCCATGAAGCGCCGGATGCGCGCCCGGGAGGAGGCCATTCTGGGCACTCTGGGCATCACGCGGTAGAAAGAGGACCGGAACCGGGAGTTTCAGGCTCTGCGGGAGGCGTCGGAGAAACCCCGGGCAGGGGAGCCCGCCGCGCACCCGCTGGAAGAAGACAAAAAATAGCTCAAGAAAGTTGAGGATGACCTATGGAAATCAAACAATCCGGCATGATCGCCCTGGTGGGGCGGCCCAACGTGGGCAAATCCACCCTGACCAACGCCCTGGTGGGGGAGAAGATCGCCATCGTGACCAACAAGCCCCAGACCACCCGCAACCGCATCTGTGCGGTGGTGAACCGGGGGGAGCGCCAGTATGTATTCCTGGATACGCCGGGCCTGCACCGCTCCCGGACCCGGCTGGGGGATTACATGGTGAAGGTAGTGAAGGAGAGCGTGGCCGACGTGGACGCGGTGTGTCTGCTGGTGGAGCCCATTCCCCACATCGGCGGCCCGGAGGCCGAGCTCATCGCCCGCATCAAGGCCCTGAACGTGCCCTCGGTGCTGGTCATCAATAAGATCGACACCGTGGAAAAGGAGGAGCTCCTGGCGGTGATGCAGATCTACGGCCAGGCCCATGAGTTCAACGCCATCCTGCCTCTCTCGGCCAAGAACGGCGAGGGGGTGGAGGAGCTGCTGGACGTGCTGGGGGAATTTCTGCCCGAGGGGCCCCAGCTCTTCCCCGAGGACATGGTCACCGACCAGCCCGAGCGGCAGGTGTGCGCCGAGATCATCCGGGAAAAGCTGCTCCTGTGCCTGGACAAAGAGATTCCCCACGGTACCGCCGTAGAGCTCACCCGCTTCGTGGAGCGGGAGCGGGACGAAGTCATTGAGGTGGACGCCACCATCTACTGCGAGAAGGAGAGCCACAAGGGCATCATCATCGGCAAGGGGGGCGCCATGCTCAAGAAGATCTCCACGCTGGCCCGGCAGGACATCGAGCGCTTTATGGGCGCGAAGGTGTACCTCCAGACTTGGGTGAAGGTAAAGGAGAACTGGCGGGACAACGTGAATCTGCTGCGCAACTTCGGCTATCAAAATACAGAGCACTCGTAAAAAAGACAAACCGCCGCTACGGGCCAAAGGGGGCCGCAGCGGCGGTTTTGTTTTGCGCCCGGCGGGGGCTACCGTCCCGAGGCGCGGAAATACTGGTCAATGCCCTGGGCGATGCCCTGGGCCATGCGGGTCTGATAGGCGTCGTCGCACAGGTTCATCAGCTCCGTGTGGTTGCTCATAAAGCCGGTCTCCACCAGAATGGCGGGCATGGTGGTCTTAATGAGAACGGTATAGTCGGAGTTATTCTGTATTCCCCGGTCAATGGTGCCGGTGCTCGCGGCGGCGGCGGTCTGGACATACTGGGCCAGGCGCTGGCCCAGCGTGCTGCCGGTGGAATAGAAGGTGAAGAGCCCCTGATAGGAGGTATTGTTCTCCAGCGCATTGCAGTGGATGCTCACAAACACGTCGGCGCCGATCTCGTTGGCCACCTGGCAGCGCTCGGTGAGCGTCATATACACGTCCTCATCCCGGGTCATGACCACGTTATAGCCCATCTCCTCCAGAAGATCCCGGAGCTTCAGGCTCATGGGGAGGGTGAGGTCCTTCTCCAGAATATCCTCATAGCACGCGCCGGAGGCCGAGCCGCCATGGCCCGGGTCGATGACCACGGTCTTTTTCGAGGGGTCGATGGTGGGAAGCGGCTCGCTGGGCTCTTCCGGCGCGGCGGTATTATAGGAGGTAATCCGCACTCCGCCGGTCTCGGCCTCCACGGTGACATTGGTCTGATAAGTAGAGCCGTCCGTCAGATCGAGAACAAAGCGCACGGCGTGGGGATAGCCGGCGGTGACGGCGTCGTCCTCATGGAGGGCAAAGCGCACCGAGGTGATGATTTCGTTTTCCACCAGCACTGCGCCGGAGGCCGGTTCGATGGCGGCGCCCAGCAGGTCCACGGCCACCCGGTCGCCCAGGTCGGTGACGGCGATCTGCGGCACGTGGTCGGTGGCGATGAAAAGAGACTGGGCGTTGTCGTCGTTCTCAATGGACACCACCCGGCCCAGGTCCCCCTCGGCGGGCTCGGCCGGGGGCTCCGGAGAGGGGGTGGGGGAGGGCTCCGGCGTCACCGAGGGAGACGGGGAGGGGGAGACGGAGGGCTCCGGATAGGTGGAGACGTCCTGCACCTGAATGGCGGCGGTAAAGGTGTCGTTGTCCCAGCCCACCTGGGCCTCCAGGGCCTCCGAGACAAAGCGGAGGGGGACCATGGTGCTCTCCAGACCGTTGTATTTGACCGCGCAGGCGGGAACCTGGCCCGGCAGATCGGTGATGACCCCGTTGATGCTGGCCTGAGCGGAGCCCAGCGTTAAGACGATGGTGTCCTCGCCCTTGAGAATGATGACCTGGCGGGTCTCGGCCACCCAGAGGACCTCGGCGCTGAGGGCCTCGGATACCAGACGGACGGGGACCAACGTCCGGCCGTCTCCGTCCACATACTGGACGAGAGCGGGCACCCCGTCGGGCGTGAGGGAAGTGCCGTTGAGGGTGAGCTGAACCCGGTCGGCCTTCACCGCGCTCTGATAGGCGCCGCCGGTCTCGCTGTAAAACGACACCGAGATGCTGCCGGCCGGCCCGGCGGCCTGGGCGGTCAGGGTCAGGCCGCACAGCAGCGCGGCGAGGAGGGCGAGGTACAAACAAATCCGTCTCATGGCAGGGCTCCTTCGCGATTATCTGGAATGTGTCATCGGAATCGACCCTATTTTACCCCACACGAGGGGGGCGCGTCAACCGAAAGAGGACAAAAAGAGTTGACATAAAGAGAAATCGGCCGAACGGCCGTCCGCGGGAAAAGACGCGGGGGAGGGCTTGCGTTTGGCGCGCTGAATTGGTACAATAAAAAGCGGATGCAAACCCTGCACATTCCGAGACTTCCGCGGGCCGCTCCCGCGTTGCGATGGAGGAAATCAAATGACGATTGAGATGCAGCGAACCGGCGCCTATTATCACAACGGCGCGTTTCTCTCCCCGGAGGAGGGGCGCCAGGCCGGACTGCCCGCGCCGGAGGAGGCGAAAAAGGGCACCATGGCCTATGGAATTCTGGCCGCGCATAATACCAGCGGCTCTATGGAGCGGCTCCAGATCCGCTTTGACGCCATGGCCTCCCACGACATCACCTATGTGGGCATCATCCAGACGGCCCGGGCCTCGGGGATGACCGAATTCCCTCTGCCCTATGTGCTCACCAACTGCCACAACTCCCTGTGCGCCGTGGGCGGAACCATCAACGAGGACGACCACGTCTTCGGCCTCTCGGCCTGTAAAAAGTACGGCGGAGAGTTCGTCCCTGCCCATCAGGCGGTTATCCACTCCTACATGCGGGAGCGCTACGCCGCCCCCGGCCGGATGATTCTGGGCTCCGACTCCCACACCCGGTACGGCGCGTACGGCGCCATGGCCATTGGCGAGGGCGGCCCGGAGCTGGCCCGGCAGCTCCTGCGCAAGACCTATGACATCGCCTATCCCAAGGTCATCGCCATCTACCTGACCGGGGCGCCCCGCCCCGGCGTGGGTCCTCAGGATGTGGCGCTGGCCCTCATCGGGGCGACGTTCCGGGAGGGCGTGGTGAAAAACGCCGTCATGGAGTTCTTCGGTCCCGGCGTCGGGAGCCTCTCCATGGACTACCGCTCGGGCATCGACGTGATGACCACCGAGACGGCCTGTCTCTCCTCGGTGTGGTCCACCGACGAGTATACCCGGGCGCACCTGACCGCTCTGGGCCGCGGGGAGCAGTACAAGGCCCAGGCGCCCGCCGGGGGGGCCTATTACGACGGGGTCATCCGGGTGGATCTGTCCCAGGTGGAGCCCATGATCGCCCTGCCCTTCCACCCCTCCAACGCCTATCCCATCCGGGAGTTCAAAGCCAATATGGCCGACCTCCTGCACCAGGTGGAGGTAGACGCGGCGGAACAGCTGGGGGTGAAAAACGCCGCCCCCCTCGCCCGGAAGATCGTGAACGGGCAGTTCCATGTGGACCAGGGGGTTATTGCCGGCTGCTCCGGCGGCACCTATCAGAATCTGGTCCGGGCGGCGGAGATCCTTCGGGGCTGCGCCACCGGCGCGGACGCCTTCTGGCTCTCCTGCTACCCCGGGTCCATGCCCATCAATCTGGAGCTGACCCGGAAAGGCTATATCGCCCAGCTCATGGAGGCGGGGGCTACCATCCGTTCCTGCTTCTGCGGACCCTGCTTCGGCGCGGGGGATGTGCCCGCCAACGGGGCTTTCTCCATCCGCCACTCCACCCGTAACTTCCCCAACCGGGAGGGCAGCAAGCCCGGCGAGGGCCAGATCTCCTACGTGGCGCTGATGGACGCCCGGAGCATCGCCGCCACTGCCCGGAACGGGGGCGTTCTCACCGCCGCCGACGAGC
>DWYC01000011.1 GCA_019118925.1 Candidatus Flavonifractor intestinipullorum
CCGCATTGCGGCGCGCCCCCTCTTTTCCATAATTGCAGGAGGAATGCTGTATGACACCCATCGACCCCGCCGTCTGGCCCCGCCGGGCGATTTATGACTTTTTCTCCCCCATGTCCAACCCCTTCTATGCCCTCTCGTTTCCGGTGGACGTGACCGCGCTGCGGCAGTTTACCAAAAAACGGGGCCTGTCCTTTTACTGCGCGATGGTGTGGATGGTCACCCGCGCCATGGACCAGGTTGAGGCGTTCCGCTATAAAATCCGGGGGGAGGAGATCATTCTCCACGACCACCTGATCCCCAGCTTCACCGATCTGAACCCGGGCAGCGATACGTTTCATATCACAACGCTGGAGGCCGGAGACTCCCTGGAGGACTTCTGCCGCCGGGCCAAGGCGGCCAGCCGCGCCCAGAGCGAATTTCTCACCCAGGGCCCCTGGCCGGAGGACCAGCTGGTCTACTTCACCTGCCTGCCCTGGTTCCCCCTCACGGCTCTGACCAACGAGCGGGACGATAATCCCGCCGACTCCATTCCGCGGGTGGGCTGGGGCCGCTGGGAGGAGCGCGGGGCGCGCACCGTCCTGAATCTGTCCCTGGAACTCAACCACCGCCTTCTGGACGGAGTTCACGCCGGGCGGTTCTATGAGACGCTGTGCCGGGATATGGGCCGCCTGGAGGCCCTTCTGTGACGCTCCGGGAGGTCCGCTCCGCCCTCTCCGGCCGGACGCCGGGAATGCAGGATGTGGGGGCGGAATACGCCGTGCTGGTCCCCCTGGTGGAGGGGGAGGAGGGGCTGGAGCTCCTGTTCGAGGTGCGCGCGGCGACCCTCAGCCGCCAACCGGGGGAGGTCTGTTTCCCGGGCGGGCGCATGGAGCGGGGAGAGACCCCGGCGGCGTGCGCCCTGCGGGAGAGCTGGGAGGAGCTGGCCATCCCTCCGGCCCGGGTGGAGCTCTTGGCGGAGCTGGACTGGGTGGTCCACCAGAGCGGTTTTTTGCTCCATCCGGTGCTGGGGCTGGTGGACGCCCGGGCCGCTGCCGCCCTGGACCCAAATCCGGCCGAGGTAGGGGAGACCTTTCGGGTCCCCCTGGAGTTTTTTCGAAGCCATCCGCCCGTCTGTCCCCGCTATCCTCTGGAGCCCCGGCCGGGGGCGGATTTTCCCTATGACCTCATCAACTTCCCCCAGGGTTACCCCTGGAAGGGGGGAGAGGTGGAGGTGCCCATCTACCGCTGGCAGGGCCGGGCCATCTGGGGCATTACCGGGCGGATCGTGCGCCACCTGGTCCAGGTGCTGGGATGAGGGGCGGACAGGAACGGCTGGGGCCCTACTCCTACCGCTGGCCGGAGGGCTGTTTCCCTCTGGGGCAGGACTCCCTGGCGCTGGGGCGCTTTGCCACGGTGAGGCCGGGGTGGAAGGTATGCGACCTGGGCTGCGGCGCAGGCGTGCTGCTCCTGCTGCTGGCCCGGCGGGCGGAGGGGCTCTCCCTCACCGGGGTGGAGCGGGACCCGGCCGCCGCCCGGGCCGCCCGGGACAACCTGGCGGAAAACGGCCTGGCGGGGGAGATTCTGACCGCCGGCCTCCGGGACGCCCCCCTGGAGGCGGAGACGTTCCGGCTGGTGGTCTCCAACCCGCCCTACTTTGCCGCCGGGAGCGGGCGCTCCGGCGGTGAGGCGCGGATGGAGACGGGGATGGACCTGGCGGAGCTGTGCGCCGCTGCGGCGCGGCTGCTGAGCCGGCGGGGACGCTTTGCCCTGGTCTTTCGTCCCGAGCGCCTGGCGGACCTGTTCTCCGCCCTGCGGGGCGCGGGGCTGGAGCCCAAACGCCTGCAATTTCTCCAGCACAGCACGGCCCACGCCCCCTACGCCCTCCTGCTTGAGAGCGTGAAAGGAGGGCGCCCCGGGCTGGAAGTGCTGCCCGCCGCCCTGTCGGAGACCGGGCCGGCGTCACCCAATTCCTAAAAGGAGGCTCAAATGATGGCAGGAACACTCTATCTGGTCCCCACGCCCATCGGGAATCTGGGAGATATCTCCCACCGGATGGCGGACACGCTGGCCCGGGCGGACTTCATTGCCGCCGAGGATACCCGGGTCACCGTCAAGCTCCTCAACCATTTGGGGCTGAAGCGGCCCATGGTAAGCTATCACCGCCACAATACCGAGAGCAGCGGTCCGGCCATTCTCCAGCGCCTGCTGGCGGGGGAGAGCTGCGCCCTGGTCACCGACGCGGGCACCCCCGCCGTCAGCGACCCGGGGGAGGACCTGGTGGCCCTGTGCGTGGAGGCGGAGGTGCCGGTGGTGGCCATCCCCGGGCCCTGCGCGCTGGTGACCGCCCTGTCCGTGTCCGGCCTGCCCACGGCCCGCTTTGTCTTTGAGGGCTTTTTGCCCATGAACAAAAAGAACCGCCGCACCCGGCTGGAGGCTCTGGCCCGGGAGGAGCGGACGCTGATTTTCTATGAGGCGCCCCACAAGCTGGGGGCCACCCTGGCCGACCTGCGGGACAGCCTGGGCGAGGAGCGCCGGGTGTCCCTGTGCCGGGAATTGACGAAGCTCCACGAGGAGGTGATCCGCACCACCCTGGGGGAGGCGGCCCGGCGGTACGACGGCCCGGCGCCCCGGGGAGAGTTCGTGCTGGTGGTCGAGGGCTGCCCGCCGGAAGAGGAGGTCCTCCCGCCCCTGGAGCGGGGCGTGGAGCGGGTGGAAGCGCTGCGCGGGGAGGGCGCTTCCCTGAAGGACGCGGTGAAGCAGGCGGCAAAAGAGACGGGGCTGCCCCGCAATGAGCTCTATGCCGCCGCAGTGGAGGCCGCCTCCCGGGCGGCGGGCGAAAATAATTCATAATACTATTATGGCAAAAAAAGTGATTGGAAGTCTTTACAGATTGTATATCCTTTCTTTGCAGAGAAACACATCTGGAATAGCCTGCCCGCAGGAGAAAAAACAAGCCCCGCCGTCTTTCTGAGACGGCGGGGCGAATTCTGTGCGGATGTGTGGAACGGCTTAGCGGTTCTGGAGCTCCTTGAGGCAGTTTGGACAGATGTTTTTGCCGTGGAAGTTGATGACATCCTTGGCATCATCGCAGAAAATACAGGCGGGCTGATATTTCTTAAGTACAATGGAGGCCCCATCCACATAGATCTCCAAGGAGTCCTTTTCCGCGATATCCAAAGTACGACGGAGCTCAATGGGCAGAACGATACGGCCAAGCTCATCCACTTTTCTGACAATACCGGTTGATTTCATAGCGATACGTCCTTTCTTTGGGGATACCATGTTTTTCTATGTTTAACTAGAAACTGTAATTATTATAACATGCGGTATTGGATTGTCAATTGAAATTTGGAAATTTGTTTCGGAAAGTTTCGACTGATGTCGCAAAATTGGAATTATATGTCTTTTTGCGGGAAGGCCGGTCCGGCGCCCGGTTGGTATGTTGATCTCCCGGAAGGCATACGATAGCAAAAACAGCGGGCCGGGAGGAGAGGAACAACATGTCGGTGATCTGGTCGGTGATGGTGCTCGCGTCGGTGCTGTGCGCGGCGGCGACAGGCCGGGAAGGGGATGTGGCGGCGGCGGCCCTGGAGGGGGCGGCGGCGGCGGTTGAGCTGTGCCTGTCCATGGCGGGTGTACTGTGCCTGTGGACGGGCGTGATGGAGGTGATGAAACGCTCAGGTCTGACGGAAGGGCTCTCCCGGCTGCTGCGGCCGGTGTTGCGGCGGCTCTACCCCGACTTTGCCGGAGACCGGGAGGTCATGGACAGCGTGGCCGCCAATGTCTCGGCCAACCTCCTGGGGCTGGGCAACGCCGCCACCCCGCTGGGCATCCGGGCGGCCCGGCGGATGAGTTTGCGCTCGCCGGGGGTGGCCAGCCCCGCCCTGTGTATGCTGGTGGTATGCAACAGCGCCTCCATTCAGCTCATCCCCACCACCGTGGCCAGCGTCCGGGCGGCGCAGGGGAGCGCGGCCCCCTTTGACATTCTGCCGGCGGTGTGGCTGGCCTCGGCGCTCTCGGTGAGCGTGGGCATCGCCGCGGTGAAGCTTCTGGGCCGGCTTTGGCCCGGGGAGGGGCGGTAATGGACCGGTGGGTGACCATGGTGGTGCCCCTGCTGCTCTCCGGAGTGGCCCTTTGGGGGTGCGTCAAGCGGGTGGACGTATACGGCGCGCTGTGCGCCGGGGCGGCGGAGGGATTGGGGGTACTGCTGCGCATTGTGCCCTCCCTCATCGCGCTGCTGACGGCGGTGTACATGCTGCGCGCCTCCGGGGCGCTGGAGCTGTGCGAAAGAGCGCTGGCCCCGGCGCTGGAGTGGCTGGGGATTCCGCCTGAGACCGTGGGCCTGATGCTGGTCCGCCCGGTGAGCGGTTCGGCGGCGCTGGGGGTGGGGGCGGAGCTCATGGCGGCCTACGGCCCCGACTCCACCATCGGCCGCACGGCGGCGGTGATGCTGGGCTCGACGGAGACCACCTTTTACACCATCGCGGTCTACTTTGGCGCGGCGGGCATCCGAAAGACCCGTTACACCATCCCGGCGGCCCTGTGCGCCGATTTGGCGGGCTTTATTGCGGCGTCCTGGGCAGTGCGGGTGTGCTTTTAGGAAAAGCGCCGGCCTCTCCACCGAGAGGCCGGCGCCGGCGTTTTTGGGGGGAAGCGCGCTTTATTTCCGCTCGGACAGGGCGCAGGCGGTCTTGGCGGCCAGGCGGGCGTTGTTAAAGACCAGCTGGATATTGGAGTTCAGGCTGTCGCCGCCGGTGATCTCCTTGACCTTGGCCAGCAGGAAGGGGGTGGCCTCCTTGCCGTGGATGCCCTGGGCCTTGGCCTCGGCGAGAGCCTCGTCGATGGCCTTGTTGATGACGGCGGGATCCATGGAGTACTCCTCCGGGATGGGGTTGGTGACCAGCATGCCGCCCTGGAAGCCCAGCTCCAGGCTGGTGTGGAAGGCGGCGGCCAGCTCCTCGGGGGTGTCCAGCTCATAGTCCACGGCGAAGCCGCTCTTGCGGGTGTAGAAGGCGGGCAGCTCCTTGGTGCCGTAGCCGATGACGGGCACGCCGTGGGTCTCCAGGTACTCCAGGGTGAGCCCCAGGTCCAGAATGGACTTGGCGCCGGCGCAGACCACCATCACGGGGGTGTGGGAGAGCTCCTCCAGGTCGGCGGAGATGTCCATGGTGGTCTCGGCCCCGCGGTGTACGCCGCCGATGCCGCCGGTGGCGAAAATCCGAATGCCCGCCATGTGGGCGATGATCATGGTGGTGGTGACGGTGGTGGCGCCGTCGGCCCCCTTGCTCACCAGAACGGCCAGGTCCCGGCGGCTGGCCTTGGCCACCGCGGCGCCCGCCTTGCCCAGGTGCTCGATCTCCTCCCGGGTGCAGCCGGCCTTCAGCCGCCCGCCGATGATGGCGATGGTGGCCGGGACCGCACCGTTCTCCCGGATGATCTCCTCCACCTTCAGGGCGGTCTCCACATTCTGGGGATAGGGCATCCCGTGGGAGATGATGGTGGACTCCAGGGCCACCACGGGCTTGCCCGCGGCTACGGCGGCGGCGACTTCGGGCGCGACGTCCAGATACTTGTTGAGATTCATAGCGAAAACCTCCTGTAAAATAGATAAGATAAAATACAAAATGGATTGGTTTAATGGGCTGGGGCCGACTTCCGGCGCAGGTCGAAGCGCCAGACCGCCAGGGCAAAGGAGGTGAAGGCGGCGACCTCGATGGCGGCGCTGGTGTAGGAACCGGCGATCAGGTTATAGAAAAAGACCGGCGGGGAGTTGAGCAGGAACAGCAGCCGGGTCAGGCGCATATTCCGGGTCCACAGGGCCACGGTGGTCAGCATCATGGCCAGACCCAGCAGCAGGCAGTAGGGCCCGTCCCAGGTCAGCAGGGGGGCGGCCCCGTAGCAGACCAGGAAGAGGACCAGCCACAGGGGGCTGCGGGCCCACGGCCGGTCGTTGAAGGAGCAGACCACCGCCCGGGCCAGGCCGAGCAGATTGATGAGCACCCCCGTCCACGCCCCCAGCAGGCCGTATTGCACCACCCAGAGCAGGCAGCAGAAGAGCTGGAGCAGAAGAATCCGCCTGCGGCTCCCGCTCTGAAGGGAGGTGAAGGAGATGAGAGAGCCGGTCAGGCCCAGGATCTGGGCGGCCCAGAAACTCATGGCGCCGTCCTCCCCTCGCCGCCGCGGGGCGGCAGGGAGAGCCCGGCCCGCTGGCGGAGCAGCCGGGCGCTCATGGCCGGGTTGATGGTCTCGGCGCTCTCCATGGCGACGGCCCCGGCGGCCAGGGCGGCCAGGGTGGTGCCCCGCAGGTCGGTGCCCTCCAGATAGGCCCAGGCCACGGCGGCCGTGGCCGCGTCGCCGCAGCCGGTGGTATTGACCATCCGGCCGGGGAGACAGGGGATCAGGCAGCGCGCGTGGTGGTCGGCGGCAAAGATGCCCTCGCCCCCCAGGGAGATCAGCACCCGCCGCAGGCCGGTGCCCAGCAGAACGTCGGCGGCGCGGTTGAGGCTCGCTTCGTCCGTAATCGTGACGCCGGAGAGCAGCTCGGCCTCCAGCCGGTTGGGCTTGAGGGTGTGGAGCTTTCCCAGCACCGGGCGGAGCTTCTCCGCCTTGGCGGTGGAGACCGGATCGGCAAAGAGGGGGACCTTGACGTTTTCGGCCAGCCACGCCACGCTCTCGGCGGGAATGTTGGTGTCAAAGACAATGAGCTGGGCGTTGTCCAGCAGGGCCTGCCGGGTGGACAGCCACGCCGGGGTGACATGCGCGTAGATCTCCATGTCGCTCACCGCCAGGGCCATGTCCCCCCGCTCGTCCGCGATGAAGAGATAGGTGGAGGTGGCCGCGCCGGGAACCTGGAGGGCCTGGGAGATGTCGATGCCCAGCTCTCCGCAGGAGGCGGCGAGCTTCTGGGCGTACAGATCGTCGCCAAAGGCGGTGAGCAGGCGCACATCCACCCCCAGAAGCGCCATATTGTGGGCGATGTTGCGCCCTACGCCCCCTAGGCTCATCCGCACCTGCCCCGGATTGGAGTCCTGGGGGACCAGCGCCCGGGCGGGACGGCCGCCGATGTCCATGTTGACGCCCCCCACCACCACGGCGTAGGGCGCGGTGTGGACAATGTAGCCCCGGCCCACAATGCAGCCCTTTTTCATCAGATTGGAGATGTGAACTGCCACCGAAGAGCGGGTGATGCCCGCCTTTTCCGCCAGCTCCTGCTGGGAGATCATGGGATTTTCCGCGATCCAGTTGAGGATCTCGCGCTCCCGCTGGGTCATGGCCTCGCCTCCTAAACAAACATTTATAGAGTAATCATGAGCTTATGATACATCCTTTTTTCCAAAAGTCAAGAGGAAGCGGAAAAAAGTTGGAACTCTTTTTTCCCGGCGCCGTCTAAAGAGATAGATAAGTTTGGAAAAGGAGGAATTACCATGTGGATGAAAGCTGTTTTCCCCCTGTGCCTGACGCTGGCCCTGCTGGCCGGCTGCGGCGGAACGCCGGCAGATGCCGGAAGTTCCCCCTCGCCCTCTGCCACACCGGAGCCCGTTGAGGGGGCCGCCCCGGCCTCCCTGGCGGAGGACGAGACCCCCGACTATGTGACGCTGCGCCTGGTGGACGGGGCGGAGACCGGGGAACTGGTGCTGGCCGGGGAGGGGGCCGGAGAGGTCTACACCCTGACGGTGGGAGAGCTCCCGGTGACGGTGGACGGGGCGGAGGCCTCCGCCGGGGACCTGACCGACGGGATGATGGTGACGCTGGCCACCAACGGCCTGGTGCTGGAGACCTATCCCGCCCGGTTTGGCGATGTCTACGGCCTGGAAGCGGAGACGCCCATCGGGGGGAGCTATACCGACCTGTGCGGCTTCTATCTGAAGGTGCTGGACGATCTGTGGCAGGTGGACAGCGGCCTGAACAGCGGCATTACCCAGGCGGCGGTGGACCTGTCCCAGGCCCCCGGAAACCTCACCGAGGGGGAGAAGGACGCCCTCATCTGGTGCTTTGGCCAGAGCCATGGGGTGGACGCCTTCGCGGCCACCTGGGACGAGCTGGCGGAGGGGGGTTACCTCACCGAAGCGGCCGCCGGGGAAGGTCCTGCCCTCTACCAGTGGGGGGACGGCTGCCATTTTTCCATCACGCCCCACGAGGGGGCGGAGGGGGAGGCCTACAGCCTGCCCGTTCTCCGCTTTGACGCGGAGAAGCACCGCAGTCCCCTGGGAGCCTATTTCTTCTACGACTGCACCGCCGTCTGGCCGGAGTTCGGAACCTGGTCGGACTACCAGGTGGGCGCAGAGATGATCTCCTAAACCAAATATCCGCCGCAGAAGGCCGTCTGTCCGAAAAGCGTGGACAGACGGCCTTTTTTTGCCTATACTGAGCTTGAAAGGAGGGAGGGGTATGGAGGTCAAAGTACAGATCGACCCAAACTGCGGGGAGCCGTCGGTGACCATCACCGCCCCCGCCCTCACCGAGGAGGTGCGGGCCCTGGCCGCCCGGCTGGAGGGGGGCGGCGTCCTCACCGGCTGGCGGGGCGAGCGGGCCTGCCCCATCCGGGAGGAGGAGCTGCTGCGGTGCTTCGCCCAGGACAAGGGGGTCAAGGCCCAGACCGTCGGAGGGGTCTATGACCTGAAAGAGCGGCTCTACGAGCTGGAGGGCAAGCTGGACCGGCACACCTTTGTGCGCATCTCCCACTCGGAGATCGTGAATTTGAAGAAAATCACCGCTCTGGACCTCTCTCTCACGGGGACCATCCGGATGACCCTCGCCGGCGGGACGGTCTGCTACGTCTCCCGGCGGTATGTGAAGAAGATCAGAGAGGCCCTGAATTTGTAGAGAGGAGGGAGCGCGATGCTCTTTGATGACCGGAAACAGGCCCTGGGCCGGGCCCTTGCGGGAGGGCTCATCGGGTTGGCGGTACTGATTCCGCTGGGCGGGCTGTTCAACGACTTTGTGGCCGGGGGCGTGATCGCCATGGGAACCCACACCCCGTTCCGGCTGGTCAGCTGCGATTTGGAGCGGTGGGTGGGCTCTGAGCCCCTGGCGCTGGCGATCCAGCTGGCGCTGTATTTCATCCTGGGCGCGGAGACGGGAATCGCCACCCTGCCCTTTGCGGAAGAAGGGCGGGTGCTGCTGGCGCGCTCGCTGCTCCACTTCGCCCTTACGGCGGCGCTGCTCACCCTCACCTGTACGCTGCTGGGCTGGGCCTGGTCCTGGCGGCCCATGGCGGTGTACCTCCTTCTGCTGGCGGCGGTGTACCTGCTGATCTGGCTGGGCCGGTGGGTTGGATGGTATACGGAGCTCTCCGCCATTCGGGAGAAATTGGGGCTCGCTCCCGGGCCGTCTCCCCTGAAGTGGCGGGAGAGCCTGCCCTACCTGCCCTTTGCGGTCCTGCTGTGTGTGGCGCTGCCTGCGGGACTTGGACTCTTTGACGCCGCCGATGTGCCGGTGCTCCGCGCCCTGCTCTATCCCTATCTGCTCCTGCCCGTGGGGGGCGCCGCATCGGGGTTCTCGCTGGGGAAACGGCGGGGCTGGTGCCCCCTCTACCCGGCGGCGTGCGGAGCGCTGGCGCTGGCTTCGGTCTTCCTTGTGTATAATCAAACGGCGCTCTATATGGTTGGAATCGCAGTTGCCGCCGCTCTGCTGGGGAACCTGGCCGGAACCCTTCTGCGGCGGCCGGGAGAAAGGAGAAGGGGATGAGACGGCAATACCGGCTTTACAACGTGATCTTCCCCGTGTGGGTGCTGATGTTCTGGCCCAGCCCGCCGGTGATTCTGCTCACGCTCCTGGGCAATCTGGCCATCGACTGCCTCGTGGTGCTGCTGGTTCTGACGGTGTTAAAGCACCCCGCCAGGGGGACGGTACTGCGGCGCTGCTGGTGGAACGTGTGGCTGCTGGGCTTTTTGGCCGATGTGCTCGGGGCGCTGTGGCTGGCCCTGGGGCTCTTCGGGTCCTGGGCGCTGGACGCGGACGGGACGGCGGCCGGCTGGGCGGGTGATTTTGCCATGGCGATGACGGTCAACGCCTTCCGGCACCCGCTGGCGCTGCTCTGGACGGCCGCCGGGGTGGCCCTGGCGGGGGTGTGCATCTATTGTTTCGACCGGCGGGTGTTCCGGCGTATCCCGGAGCTGGACAAACGGCAGAGCCGCATTCTGGCCCTGACTTTGGCGGCGGCGACGGCCCCGTGGCTCTTCTTCGTGCCCATGTACCTGTACTAGAGGCGCGGTTTTCGCAAAATCCGGCGGCCGCCCTCTTGCAAAATGGGAAAAGGATGGTATACTAAACGGTGACTTATTTTATAAAAATGGAGTTGACCACCATGAAACGAACCACCGTCGCGCAGATCTTTGCCGACCAGGCGGCGTTCGGCGGCAAGACCGTCACCGTCTGCGGCTGGGCCCGCACCATCCGGGATATGAAGACCTTCGGCTTCCTCGAGCTCAATGACGGCTCCTGCTTCCGAAACCTTCAGGTCGTCTTTGCCGACAACGAGGTGGACAACTTTAAGGAGATCGCCAAGAGCAACGTGGGCGCGTCCTTCGTGGTCACCGGCACGGTGGTCCTCACCCCCGACGCCAAGCAGCCCCTGGAGCTGCGGGCCCAGACCGTCGCGGTGGAGGGCCCCTCCACTCCGGACTATCCCCTCCAGAAGAAGCGCCACAGCGTGGAGTATCTGCGCACCATCCAGCACCTGCGCCCCCGCACCAATCTGTTCTCGGCGGCCTTCCGGGTGCGCAGCGTGGCGGCCCACGCCGTCCACTGCTTCTTCCAGGACCGGGGCTTCGTCTATGTGAACACCCCCATCATCACCGCCAGCGACTGCGAGGG
>DWYC01000070.1 GCA_019118925.1 Candidatus Flavonifractor intestinipullorum
CAAAGTGCTGGTCCGGGCGAGTCTGGCCCTGGAGGTCCAGGCCTGGCTCCCCCGGGAGGAGGTCGTCTGCTCCGGCGTGTCCGGAGGGGACGGGACGGTGGAGCAGCTCTGTGAGCCCTGCCGCACCTACGGCGCGGTTTGGGTGGGGGAGAAGCCCTTCTCCTTTGCCGACGAGGTGGCCATCCCGGGCAGCCGTCCGGCGGCGGCGGAGCTGCTCAAATACCGTCTGAGTTTTTCCTGCAACGAGTCCAAGGCCATCGGCAGCAAGCTTATTTTCAAGGGAGAGGCCGACCTGCGCCTGCTCTACCGCAGCATGGAGGGGGACCTGTGTCAGGCGGAATTCCAGCTCCCTTTCTCCCAGATCATGGAGGCCGCTGAGGCAGGGGAGGAGTGCGACTGCACACTGGAGATCATCCCCACCTCGCTTCAGTGTACCCTGGAGGCGGGAGAAGGCCGGATGGTTCAGGTATCCATGGAACTGCTGGCCCAGGCCGTCCTCCGGGAGGAGCGGAGCTTCTCCCTCCTGACCGATCTCTACAGCACCGCCTGGACGCTGGAGGCCCAGCCCGCCCAGTGCCGTCTGGAGCACCGCGTCGACCTGGGAAGCCGGAGCCAGATGGTCCGTGAAGTGCTGGAGTGCGGCGCGCTGGCCGACCTGGTGGCCGACGCCTACGCCTCGGTGGGACGGGTGAGCCAGAGCCGGGAGGGCGGGCGGCTGAATCTGGAGGCCGAGGTGGTGGTGACGGTCCTCTTTCAGGAAGAGGGGGGCGGCCTGACCTCAGCGACCCGGCGCTTTCCGGTCCCCTGCGCCCTGGAGGCCCCGGAGGACGCGGTATGCCGCTGCCGGTGCCTGTGTCCCGAGGAAGTCTTTGCCACGCCCACCGCCGGCGGCGTCGAGGTGCGCTTCCCGGTGGAGTTCCGCTATCTTCTCTGTTCGCGGGAGGAGCGGCCCGGGGTCTCGGCGGCCCGGCTGGACACCGACACGCCCCGCAGCCAGGAGGATCAGCCGTCCATCGTCCTGCGGATGGTGGGCCGGGGAGAGCGGCTGTGGGACATCGCCAAGCACTACGGCACCACGGCGGCTGAGATCCGCCGGGCCAACCGCCTGGAGGAGGGCGAGCTCCCCCCGGGCGAGCTTCTGCTCATCCCCAAAAAGCGGGCCTAAGCGGACCGCAGCCACCAGAGGCCCCGGACTGTTTGCGGTCCGGGGCCTTTTCCCTGGCATAAACAGGGGCTTATCCCCATAGGTATAGGGAGAAGCGGAGCACATCAAATGGTTCCGGGGCGGGATTCCGCTTGCCTGGCCGAAGGAGGAATTGCAATTGGAAGAGCGCAAGATCTATGAGGATATCGCCCTGCGGACGGAGGGCGATATCTATATCGGCGTTGTGGGGCCGGTGCGCACCGGAAAATCCACGTTTATCAAGCGCTTCATGGAGACGATGGTGATCCCGAATATTGAAAACGTCTACCGCCGGGAGCGGGCCCGGGATGAGCTGCCCCAGAGCGGCTCCGGCCGGACCGTCATGACCGCCGAGCCCAAGTTTGTCCCCGAGGACGCGGTGGAAGTTACGCTGGAGAACGGGGCGGCTTTTTCGGTCCGGCTGATCGACTGCGTGGGCTATATGGTCCCCGGGGCCGCCGGCCAGATGGAGGACGACATGCCCCGCATGGTGAGCACCCCCTGGTTTGACCACGACATCCCCATGACCGAGGCCGCGGAAATCGGCACCCGGAAGGTGGTCACCGAGCACTCCACCATCGCCATAGTCGTGACCACCGACGGCACCATCACCGACATTCCCCGGGAGGACTATCTGGAGGCCGAGGAGCGGGTCATCACCGAGCTGAAAGAGCTGGGAAAGCCCTTCCTGGTGGTGCTCAACTCCGCCTATCCCGGCGCAGAGCGGGCCCAGGCCATCCGGGCGGACCTGGCCTCCCGGTATGACGTGACCTGCGTGGCGGCCAACTGTCTGGAGCTGGAGGAAAACGCGGTGGCCGATATTATCCGGGGGGTGCTCTATGAATTCCCGGTGAAAGAGCTGGACCTGTACCTCCCGCCCTGGGTGGACGCGCTGGCCTACGACCACCCCATCAAGAGCGAGCTCTATACCGCCATCCGGGAGGGCGCCGGGGGAATGCGCCGGATTCGGGACGTGGAGGGGGCCGTGGCCGCCATCGGCGCCTGCGAGAGCGTCAGCAGCGCCCGCATCACCAACATCAACCTGGGTACCGGTCTGGCCGCCGCCACGCTGGACCTGCCCAGGAGCCTGTTCTACGACACCATCTCGCAGCAGTCCGGCTTCTCCATCCGGGATGACGGAGATCTGTTGGGACTGCTCACCGAGCTGGCCCACGTCAAGAGCGAGTACGACAAGGTCGCCTCCGCTCTGGACGACGTGAAGCGCACCGGCTACGGCATCGTGATCCCCAGCACCGACGAGCTGGTATTGGAAGAGCCCGAGATTGTCCGCCAGGGCGGGCGGTATGGGGTGCGTTTGAAGGCTTCGGCCCCCTCCATCCATATGATCCGGGCCGATATCGAGACCGAGGTCGCCCCCATCGTGGGCAACGAAAAGCAGAGCGAAGAGATGATCCACTATCTGCTCCAGGAGTTCGAAGGGGACACCAAGGCCATCTGGCAGTCCAATATTTTCGGCCGCTCCTTCCACGAGCTGGTCAGCGAGGATCTCAATACCAAACTCAAGCGGATGCCCGAGGACGCCCGCTCCAAGCTTCAGGAGACCCTCCAGCGGATCATCAACGAGGGCTCCGGCGGTCTTATTTGCATTATTTTGTAAGGCATTATCAGAAAAGGAAATCCGGCCGGAGGAGCACACGCTCGCCGGCCGGATTTTTTCCTTGGACAAATCGGAGCAGAAGGCCGGATGATATGACAGAATATTATTCACCGCTTGCAAAATGTATGAAATTTTTATTAAGTTTTTGTTGACGTTTTCTGAGCATCATGCTAGAATAGTTCATAAATAGCCGGAATTCTATATTTTCTGCTGGGCAATGCGCAGAGGTCGGCGGGGAAGAGGTGTATGAAAAACAAGGTCTAGCAGCCTGTTTGCAAGCTGTGTGGGAAGAAAGATGCATTGCGTGAACGGAAGAAGAAATCGCAAAAGGAGAAGGGAATTGTTATGAGACAGGTATCCAAAAAGCTGCTCTCCTTGTTGATGGCCGGCTCGATGCTCTGGTCGCTGTCGCTTCCGGCCCTGGCTGCGGAAGGAGAGACGGACCCGGACGCCATCGTTACCCGCGAGGCGCTGGAGGCCCGCCTGGGCGGCGATTACGTGTATGACGGCATCCAGACCCGCAGCGGGGAAGAGGGCCTGACGCAGCAGCAGGTCATCTCCGCATTGCTGGCTTGGGCCGGCATGAAAGAGAGCCAGCTGGGCCAGTATCCCCGGGACTATATCGCCATGGCCGACAGCATGGGCATGGTGGATAAGGACGCCGAGGGCTACGATGCCACTCAGCTGTGTACGCAGGCCGAGCTGGAGGACATGCTGGAGGAGGCCGGCGTCCTCTATGACGCGCTGCACGATCCGGACGGGAAAAAGCCTCTGTTCATGAACGGAATGGCCCAGCCCATCTTCGAGTATTCCGACCCCACCCAGGACAACGATGTGGACGGGACCGGCGCGGTCCGCTACTGTGTGTATGTGGAGACCAACTACGATACCGACGGAGATGGAGAGCTGGACTTGGTAAAGGCCCTGGTCCAGATTCCCCGGGAGGCTATAAACAGCGACGGTGGCTTCGCCACCATCTATGAGGCCCGTCCCTACATCACCGGCTGTACCTCCGGCTCTACCCCTTATGGCGACGGGACCTATGACCTGGAGTCCATGTACAGCCAGCCTGCGGCCCGCGTACCCGCAGGTACCGCCACCACTGCCGAGGCCGTGGCGGCCGCCGACGCTGACGACTGGTACTACTGGAATCCCTATGAGAGTATGTACGACTACGAAGACCTGACCTGGTATGACTACTATCTGGTCCGGGGCTTTGCCGTGGTGGAGTGCGGCGGTCTGGGCACCAAGGGCTCCGACGGCTTTGAGACCTGCGGAACCGATCTGGAGATCGATGCGTTCAAATGCGTGATCGAGTGGCTTACCGGTGACCGGGTGGCCTACACCGACAAGACCCGGAACATTGCCATTGAGGCCAACTGGTCCAACGGCAAGGTGGGTATGACCGGCCGTTCCTATGCCGGTACCACCCAGTTTGGTCTGGCTACTACCGGCGTGAAGGGCCTGGAGACCATTGTCCCTGTGGCCGGCATCGCCAGCTGGTATGAGTACACCAACTCTCAGGGCATTTCGACCAGCCGTAACCCCGCCTACTCCGATTACCTGGCCTGGTACTGCTCTGGCCGCTACCTGGATGACGCCGATTGGGCGACCATCCAGGAGAACTATGGCAACTACCTCAACCAGATCCGCATGGATCAGCTGGCCCTGAACGGCGATTACGGCGCGCACTGGGTTAACCGGGACTATACACTTAACGCGGATCAAATTCAGTGCCCCGCCTTGATCGTCCACGGTTTGAACGATGACAACGTGCGCACGAAGGAATTCCAGCTGATGTACGACGCCTACCAGCAGGCTGGTCAGCCCGTGAAGCTGCTGCTCCACCAGGGCCATCACATGACTCCCACCTATCCGGCGGGCAACATGGAGATGTACATCGACGACCAGCTCTATGACGAGATTCTCAACCAGTGGTTCAGCCACTATCTCTACGGCCTGGACAACGGCATTGAGAATATGGCCGCCGTCACCGTGCAGAGCAATCTGGATGCCAACGATTGGGATTACTATGACAGCTGGGATACCGCCTATGAGATGGTGCTCAGCGCCCAGGCGTCTGAGGATACCACCACCATCAGCAGCGACTACGCCGGCATCGGCGTGAGCTCTCGCAATTGGCAGGATACCTTCACCTCCGGCTCCACCGCCTCCAACGCCATGTATGTGACGGATGTGAAGCAGGACACCACCATTCAGGGCTCTGTGGCGGTCAAGTTCCGCGCCGCCACCTCCAATGTGGACAGCGCCTCCGCCGCCGCGCCCAGAGGGGATGCGGCCGCTTCCGAAGTCTCCGCTCCCATGGACCATGATAACTTTGTCGACCCCTCCAACGTGGAGAATACCGCGCCCGCCAACGGGATCAACGCCCTGGCTCTGGACGACGGGACCACGCCGCTCTCCGAGCGCGACGCCCTGATGGTCAGCGCCATGCTGGTGGACATCGCCCCCGAGGGCGAGACCTTCCCCGCCTTCCGGAACAACAACGTCACCGAGACCATTCTGGAAGAGGACGGCGCCTGGATGGGCGGCGGCGTGGACAACTTCGATCTGATGGTCTTCTCTCCCCAGGACGTGGAGTACAAGATCATCGCCCGGGGCTGGATGGACCTGTGCAACCCCAACGCCGGCTTTGATTCCGCCTCCGCCAGCGCGGAGAACAAGGTGAGCCTGGTGGAGGGCCAGTACTACGACTATACGCTTTACCTCCAGCCAAACGCATACGAGGTTCAGGCCGGGCATAAGCTGGCGCTGGTGATCTACGCCTACGAGCCCGGAAAGGCCAGCTATTCCCAGAACTACGCCATTACCCTGGATAACAGCTCTGTTTCTGCGGCCATCCCGGTCCATGACAGCAGCAGCGACGGCACGGTGACCGCCCGGTATGTGGACGGCGCGCTGGCCGATCTGGACAAGCTGACGGCCAGCGTCACCGGCGCGGAAGCGGCCGGCGGCAACGAGCGGGTGCCCTATGTGTTCTCGTATACCGGCCCGGACGAAAATCTGGGCAATGTGACGGTGTGCTTTACCGTGGAGGGCGAGCCCGCCGAGGTCCTCACCGAAAACTATGTGTTTGAGGGCCTGAACGGCTTCCAGGTCCTGACCGAGGAGCGCAAGGACAACGGCGACGGCAGCGTCACCTACCGCGCGGTTCTCTCCTACAATCTGGACGAGACAGCATCCCCGGAGGCCAAGGATATGCTCTCCTTTGTCCTGCGCACGGCCGCGGGACAGGACGGCTCCATTACCGTGACGCTGAACGACGCCATCTTTACCTATTCCGAGGACCATGACCTGCACTATGCGGAGATCACCGGCGCTCCCGTCGTGACCGAGGTCGTGGCGGTCCGCTACGACGTCAACGGCGACGGCGTGTTCAATCAGGCCGATATCACCGAGGCTCAGACCTACTATCGTGCCGCCCAGGGCGACGAAGACTGGGCGGTGGCCGAGAAGGCCGATGCCAACGGCGACGGCGTAATCACGCTGGAGGACTTCGTAATTCTGGCCGACCTCTGGCTGGACGTGCTGGGTTAATATCCCCTGAATTTGCGAATCCCCACATAACCGCGCGCGGATGCCCTTTTTAGGGCATCCGCGCCGTATTTTATCCGTCAATTTACAGGGTACTCAGAGCGCCCAAGCGCTCCAGCGCGGCCCGGTCCAGCAGATGCACCGTCCGGTAACCGGTCTGAATCCATCCGCAGCGGGCAAACTGCCCCAGCACCCGGCTCACCGTCACCCGGCTCACCCCCACCGACGCGCCGATCTCTTCGTGAGTACAGAGAAGATCACCGTGCTCGTCGGGGCGCAGGGAGAGCAGATGGCGGGCAATGCGCTGATCGGCCTGGAGAAACGTCCCGTCCAGATGGGCCGAGAGCAGGCGCACTGTCCGGGAGAGATATTCCAGCATCCGGATGGCGAGGTCCGGGTGGAGCGCGAATACCGCCTGGAGGCGGGGGCGGTCCACCGGGATCAGAGCGCAGGCCGTCACCGCCATGGCGGAGGAAACCCGGGGCTGCTTATCAAAAAAAGCGGCCTCCCCGATGAGTTCGCCCGCGTGGTGCCGGGTGAGGATACGTTCCTCACCGGACTCGGCGCTGAGGAAGCACTTTACGGTGCCAGACTGGATGTAATAAAACTGCTCGGCCCGGGTGTCCTGGAGGTAGATGAGCTGTCCCGGGGAAAAGAAAAGGGGACTCTGCCCCTCGGCCAGAGGGGCCCAGATATCATTGGACATGGCAGTGCGCTCCTTTGGAGAAGTATCACTCT
This sequence comes from Candidatus Flavonifractor intestinipullorum, assembly GCA_019118925.1. Taxonomy (GTDB): domain Bacteria; phylum Bacillota; class Clostridia; order Oscillospirales; family Oscillospiraceae; genus Pseudoflavonifractor_A; species Pseudoflavonifractor_A intestinipullorum. The sequence continues at coordinate 7,095 of DWYC01000070.1, forward strand.
AATTGTAATACATGTTACATTCTTTTTGCAAGAATTTCGTCATAATAAGTTCGATCAAATTTTAAACGACGGGAGGAAGCACATTCTTATGGGAATGACCATGACGCAGAAAATTCTGGCCCGCTGCGCCGGGCTGGACGCCGTGGAGGCGGGACAGCTCATCGAGGGGAAGCTGGACCTGGTCCTCGGAAACGATATCACCACCCCGGTGGCCATCACGGAGTTTCAAAAGGCCGGCCTGACCCAGGTATTCGACCGGGATAAGATCGCCATTGTTCTGGACCACTCCACCCCCTGCAAGGATATCAAGTCGGCGCAGCTGTGCGCCCAGGCCCGGGAGTTTGCCCAGCGCTTTTCCATCACGAACTTCTTCGACGTGGGGCAGATGGGCGTGGAGCACGCGCTCCTGCCGGAAAAGGGCCTGGTCGCCCCCGGCGAGGTGGTCATCGGCGCCGACTCCCATACCTGTACCTACGGCGCGCTGGGGGCGTTTTCCACCGGCGTGGGCTCCACGGATATGGCTGCGGGCATGGCTACGGGCCTGGCCTGGTTTAAGGTCCCCTCCGCCATCAAAGTGACCCTCAAGGGTAAGTTCCAGCCCTATGTCTCGGGCAAAGATGTCATTCTCCACCTGATCGGAGAGATCGGCGTGGACGGCGCGCTCTATCAATCCCTGGAATTCACCGGGGAAGGAGTGGCCGAGTTGAGCATGGATGACCGTTTCACCATCGCCAATATGGCCATTGAGGCGGGCGCGAAGAACGGCATCTTCCCGGTGGACGACAAGACCCGGGCCTATCTCTCCGGGCGGGTCGACCGCCCCTGGACGGCGGTGGAGGCCGATCCCGACGCCGTGTACGAGCGGGAAGTGGTGATCGACCTGTCCGCCCTGCGGCCCACGGTGGCGCTGCCCCACCTGCCCTCCAATACCCGCACGGTAGATCAGGTGGCGGGCACGCCCATCCAGCAGGTGGTCATCGGCTCGTGCACCAACGGCCGTCTGGAGGACCTGCGCCAGGCCGCCGCCATTCTGAAGGGCCGGAAGGTCCACGACGGTGTGCGCTGCATCGTCCTTCCCGCCACCCAGCAGATCATGCTCGACGCCATGGCCGAGGGCCTGATTCAGGCGTTCATTGAGGCCGGCTGCGCGGTCTCCACCCCCACCTGCGGCCCCTGCCTGGGCGGACACATGGGCGTGCTCTCCAACGGGGAGCGGGCCATCTCCACTACCAACCGGAATTTCGTGGGGCGTATGGGCCCCGTGGACTCCGAGATTATCCTGGCCAGCCCCGCCGTGGCCGCTGCCTCCGCCGTCACCGGCGTGGTGACCGACCCGGCCGCCCTGTAAGCGAAAGGAGCGTGTAACACATATGAAGGTCTACAAATACGGCGACAACGTGGATACCGACGTGATTATCCCCGCCCGCCATCTGAACAACCCCGATCCCAAGGCTCTGGCCTCCCACTGCATGGAGGATATTGACTCCAATTTCGCCTCCACGGTGGAGCCGGGCGACATTGTCATTGCAGGCGCCAACTTCGGCTGCGGTTCCTCCCGGGAGCACGCCCCTCTGGCCCTGAAGTCCTGCGGCGTCACGTGCGTCATTGCCAAGAGCTTTGCCCGCATCTTCTACCGCAACGCCATCAACATCGGCTTTCCCATTCTGGAGTGCCCCGAGGCCGCCGAGGAGATCGTCCCCGGGGATCAGCTCTCGGTGGACTTCCAACAGGGCGTCATCACCGACGAGACCACCGGAAAGCAGTACCACGCCGCTCCCTTCCCGGCGTTTATCAACGGTATCATCGACCACGGCGGGCTTCTCAATTCCCTCAAAGCCCGTGGGGTGGCGAAATAAGCGCGCTGGATGAATGAAGGGGAAAATTCAAAAAGAATGGCAGGTCAGGAATATGAACTATAAAATTGCCCTGATCCGGGGCGACGGCATCGGCCCCGAGGTCGTGGGGGAGGCCGTGAAGGTCCTCGACACCGTGGGAGAGAAGTTCGGCCATACATTTACCTACGTGGACGTACTCATGGGCGGCTGCGCCACCGACGCGGTGGGGAAGAGCTACCCCGACGGCACCGCTGAGACGTGCAAGGCCTGCGACGCGGTTCTCCTGGGCGCGGTGGGCGGACCCAAATGGGGCTCCGATAAGCCCGCCGAGCAGCGGCCCGAGACCGCTCTGCTGGCCATCCGAAAGGACCTGGGCCTCTATGCCAATCTGCGCCCCGCCGCCCTCCGGCCCGCTATGGCCGACGCCTGCCCGCTGAAGAAAGAGACCGCGGAGAAGGGCATCGACCTCATGATGGTGCGGGAGCTCACCGGCGGCATCTACTTCGGCAAACGGGACAAGTACCAGACCGAGGACCGCGGCCTGGAGTGTACCGACCTCATGGCCTATTCGGAAAAAGAGATCGAGCGCATCGGCCGCCGGGCCTTTGAGCTCGCCCGTCTGCGCCGGAAAAAGGTCTCCAGCGTGGATAAGGCCAATGTGCTGGAGACCTCCCGCCTGTGGCGCAGCGTCATGCACCGCCTGGCGGCGGAGTACCCCGACGTGGAGTACGAGGACGTACTGGTAGACAACTGCGCCATGCAGCTGGTGCGGGACCCGGGCCAGTTCGACGTGGTGGTTACCGAGAATATGTTCGGCGATATCCTCTCCGACGAGGCCAGCATGGTCACCGGCTCCATCGGCCTGCTGCCCTCGGCCTCCATCGGCGATACCGCCCCCGGGCTCTATGAGCCCATCCACGGCTCCGCTCCCGACATCGCCGGACAGGATAAGGCCAACCCCATCGCCACCATTCTCTCTGTGGCCATGATGATGCGCTACTCCTTCCATCTCCCTGCGGAGGCCGGCGCCATTGAACGGGCGGTAGACGCCGTCCTGGCCGACGGCTGGCGGACGGCCGATATTGCGGAGCCCGGCGTCACCCCAATCGGCACCCGCAAGATGGGCGAGCTGATCTGCCAAAAACTGCGTGGTTAAATCGGGCACAACCTGACTCTTGCCACCGCCGCAGAATTCTGATACAATCAGTTTGATTTTGCGGTACGGGGAGGAGTTTGCGTGATTCTGGCCATCGACGTGGGGAATTCCATCACGACCATCGGGCTGTTCAGCGCGGAGGGGGAGCTTCGCTTCCGCTCGGAGCTGCCCACGGTCAAGGGGGGCACACAGGATCAGTATGCCATCCAGCTGCTGGATGTGTTCCGGCTCCACGGGGCGGATACGAGCGCGGTGGACGGAGTCATTCTCTCCAGCGTGGTGCCGCCGGTTACAGCCGCTATTTGCAGCGCAGCCCGCTTTGTAGTGGGGAAGGAGCCCATGGTCATGGGTCCCGGCGTCAAAACCGGTCTGAACATCAAGTCCGACCTGCACGCACAGCTGGGCAGCGATATCGTGGCCTTCTCCATCGCCGCCGCCGCCCGGTATCCCAGCCCGCTCATCGTCATTGATATGGGGACGGCCGTGACCCTGTCCCTGCTGCGAGGCAACGTATACGAGGGGTGCATCATCATGCCCGGCGTGCGGGTGTCGGTGGAGGCCCTCTCACAGGAGGCCGCCGAGCTCCCCCACATTTCGATTGAACCGCCGGCGACGCTGCTGGGCCACAATACGGTAGATGCCATGCGCTCCGGTGTGGTCTATGGAAGCGCCAGCATGGTAGACGGAATGATCCGCCGGGTGGAGGAGCTCAACGGTGGAGCGGTGGCGGCGGTGGTGGCCACCGGAGCCGCGGCGCCGCAGGTGCTCGCTTACTGCGAGCACAAGATTGAATATGACCCGGACCTGCTGTTGCAGGGGCTGTACCTCATCTACCGGAAAAATGCTTCGCCCCGCCAGCGTAGGACGCCTTAAATTGCATAACGGGAAAGAGCGGCTCTCTAATTTTTGTGAAAAAAGCACAGAGAGCCCTCTTTTTTTGCTGGTTTTAAAATTCGAACTGGTCAAATGGCCGAAAGTTTTGAAAGTTGATGGAAACTATCTTGCATTTTTGAGGTAGTGCGCATATAATGTAGCAAGACTTAAATCACTGTACTTGGAGGAGATTGACTGTGAAAGAGCTGTCCACTATCGCGCAGGCCGTTCAGGCTTCCACCACTATGGCGATTGACGCGCTGTTCAAACAGATGAAGGCCGACGGCGTGGATGTGATTGGATTCGGCGCGGGCGAGCCCGATTTCAACACCCCCGACGAGATCAAGGCCGCCGGTATCGCCGCCATTGAGAATAACGTGACCCGCTACACTCCGGCCGCCGGTACGGTGGAGCTGCGCAAGGCCATCTGCGCCCGGATGCTGGCCGACTGCGGGATCTCCTATCAGCCCAATCAGGTGGTAGCCACCAACGGCGCCAAGCACGCGGTCTATCTGGCTTTGCGGGCCCTCGTCAACCCCGGGGACGAGGTCATTCTCCCCGCGCCCTATTGGGTGAGCTACTATGAGCTCATCAAGATGGTGGGCGGCGTGCCCGTGGTGGTCACCGCCACCG
>DWYC01000071.1 GCA_019118925.1 Candidatus Flavonifractor intestinipullorum
ACGCAAAGAGTCAGGTGGTGAAGGCCGGGGAGATCCCCGACGGCTGGCAGGGCCTGGACATCGGGCCCGAGACCGTGAAGCTCTACTGCGACGCGGTGAAGGACGCGGGCACCGTCATCTGGAACGGCCCCATGGGCGTGTTTGAGTTCCCCGCCTTTGCCAAGGGCACCGAGGCGGTGGCCAAGGCCCTCAGCGAGACCAGCGCCATCACCATCATCGGCGGCGGCGACAGCGCCGCGGCGGTGCAGCAGCTGGGCTATGCCGACAAGATGACCCACATCTCCACCGGCGGCGGCGCCTCCCTGGAGTTCATGGAGGGCAAGGAGCTGCCCGGCGTCGCCTGCCTGTTGGATAAGTGAGAAGCGCGGAGGGTAGGCGCATAGGGGAGCTAAGGCAGAACGGAAACGAAAAAACAGGCCAGTGCGCACACTGGCGGCATTTTTCGCGGAGTTCGGACTTAGAGACCCGGCCATGCGCCCAACCCGTAGCGTGACAACTGTCGGCCGGGCAGCTCCGGGGTCCCCGCGAAAGCCCAGCGGAGCGGGTTTCGCGGGGAAAAGGAGCCGCAGCGAAGTGAGGGATATGGAGCTTGCGCCGCCGCCCGGCGTGGCCTGTCTGCTAGATAAGTAATTGAGAATTGACAATGGATAATGGATAATTGGTAATTTCCCGGAATTGACCCGGGTGGCAATTCACGAAGCCGGGCGTACAGATGGGAATTCTCAATTTTTCAACTATCAAGTTCAAAAGTCGAAAGGATTGTTCGCTATGAACCGCCGTTACAGAAAAACCATTATTGCCGGAAACTGGAAGATGAACAAGACCATCTCCGAGACCCGGGCCTTTGCCGAGGAGATCAAGCCCCTCATCGGCCGGCCCAAGTGGTGCGAGGTGGTGCTCTGCGTGCCCTTTGTGAACATCCCCTCTGCCGTCCGCCTGTTCAAGGACTGCCGCATCTCCATCGGCGCGGAGAACTGCCACTACGAGTCCCACGGCGCCTACACCGGCGAGGTCACCGCAGAGATGCTCAAGGAGGCCGGCGTGAAGTACGTCATCATCGGCCACTCCGAGCGCCGCCAGTACTACAACGAGACCGACATCACGGTCAACAAGAAGGTCCACGCCGCCCTGGAGGCCGGGCTCTATCCCATCGTCTGCGTGGGCGAGAGCCTGGAGCAGCGGGAGCTGGGGGTGACCATGGAGCTCATCACCTACCAGGTGAAGGCCGCCCTGTCCGGCGTGCCCGCCGACAAGATGCGTCATGTGGTCATCGCCTATGAGCCCATCTGGGCCATCGGCACCGGCCGCACTGCCACCGCCCAGCAGGCCGGCGAGGTCTGCGAGGGCATCCGCGCCGTCATCCGCAAGCTGTACGGCGCCCGGGTGGCCCGGGCCGTCACTATCCAGTACGGCGGGTCCATGAACGCCGACAACGCCGAGGAGCTGCTCGCCCAGCCCGACGTGGACGGCGGGCTGATCGGCGGGGCGAGCCTGAAGCCGGCCAGCTTTGTGCAGATCATCAACGCGGCGAACCAGGAGTAAGGACACGTTTCCTCCCGTGTCACAGGAGGAGAGGGTCACGCCCGCTGCGGCGGACGGGGCACGCTTGCACTCCGCTGTGTCGTTGTCGCAAGCTCCATATCGCTTGATCTGCCGCGAGCGGCAGACTTCGTTCATTCGCTGCTCCTCCTCTCCCCACAAAGCCAGAGGGCTTTGCGGGGGCCCCTTTGCCTTGCCGAAAGAAACAGCGCCGTGCACGGTGGAAAAAGAAAGGACGCTCCTGCGCGGCGGTACCGCTTTGGCGTCGTTCCCCTCTACCACGCGCCTCACATTACCCTGTGCGTGTCGAATCGTTCAGCCGATACCGCTTCCTTCTGGCACGCGCTCCGCGCTGACCTTGGCATTTGAGGTGAGTTGAAGCCCTTGCCCTCCGTGGGGCGCGACGACCCCGACGCGCCAATATGGGCCGCTGTCACCCCCTCCCACGCCGCAGTCGGCGTGAACGCTTGCTCCCGGCTGAGCAAAACAGACTAATCCACAGAATTGATTAGATTCGAGGTTCTTTATGAGTAAAACTCCCACGACCCTTATCATTATGGACGGATTCGGCCTCCGGAAGGAGACCATGGGCAATGCCATCGCCAATGCCCGGACGCCCAACCTGAACAAACTTTTTGCCGAGAACCCCGGCTGCCAGCTGGAGGCCTCCGGTCTGGCGGTGGGCCTGCCCGAGGGACAGATGGGCAACAGCGAGGTGGGCCACACCAACATCGGCGCCGGCCGGGTGGTGTTCCAGGACCTGCCCCGCATCTCCAAGGCCATCACCGACGGGGACTTCTTCCAGAACGAGGCCTACGCCGCGGCCATGGATGCCTGTAAGGAGAAGGGCACCGCCCTCCACCTGATGGGCCTTCTGTCCGACGGCGGGGTCCACAGCCACATCACCCACCTCTACGCCCTGCTGGAGATGGCCAAGAAGCGGGGGCTGAGCCGGGTCTTTGTCCACTGCTTCCTGGACGGGCGGGACGTGCCCCCCGCCTCGGGCAGGGACTACGTGGCCGCCCTGGCCGCCAAGTGCGCCGAGCTGGGCGTGGGCACCATTGCCACCGTGATGGGCCGCTACTACGCCATGGACCGGGACAAGCGCTGGGACCGGGTGCAGAAGGCCTTCGACGCCATCGCCAACGGCGAGGGGGAAAAGGCGGCCGACCCGGTGGCGGCGGTGCAGAAGTCCTACGACGCCGGGGTCACCGACGAGTTCGTGGTGCCCGTGGTCTGCGCCGGGGACGCCCAGGTCCGCGAGGGCGACAGTATCATCTTCTTCAACTTCCGGCCCGACCGGGCCCGGGAGATCACCCGCTGCTTCGTGGACCCGGACTTTACCGACGTGGAGCGCAAGCGGGGCTTCCAGAAGGTGCAGTTCGTCTGCACCACCGAGTACGACGACACCATGCCCAACGTGACCATCGCCTTCCCCCACCACGAGCTGCGCAACACCTTCGGCGAGTATATCTCCGACCTAGGCCTGACCCAGCTGCGCATCGCCGAGACCGAGAAGTACGCCCACGTCACCTTCTTCTTCAACGGCGGCGTGGAGAAGGTCTTCCCCGGGGAGGACCGGGCCCTCATCCCCTCCCCCAAGGTGCCCACCTATGACCTGAAGCCCTCCATGAGCGCGGTGGAGGTCACCGACGAGGCGGTGAAGCGCATCGAGAGCGGGGCCTACGACGTGGTCATCCTCAACTTCGCCAACTGCGACATGGTGGGCCACACCGGCGTGTACGAGGCGGCCCGCCTGGCGGTGGAGACCGTGGACGAGTGCGTGGCCCGGGTGGTGGAGGCCACCACCAAGCTGGGCGGCGTGGCCCTCATCACAGCCGACCACGGCAACGCCGAGCGGATGCTGGAGGACGACGGCGTGACCCCCTACACCGCCCACACCACCAACCCGGTGCCCTTCTACATCGTGGGCGCCAACGTGAAGCTGCGCAACGGCCGCCTGGCCGACATCGCCCCCACCATGCTGGACCTGATGGGCCTGAAAAAGCCCGAGGAGATGGACGGGGAGACCCTGATTGAGAACTAACTGAGGGCTTTTCGGCCCATCACCGCCGACAGGCGGCCGGCGTTTCGCCGTCCAAGCGGTTCGGCCGCGGCCGAACCCTTGCTGCCGGGGGGATCGCATTCCCCCGGCAGATGAAACACGGGGTCCCCGCGGGACTGGTCCCGTGGGGCGCCTGAAAAAGCCTGAGGAGATGGACGGGGAGGCCCTGATTGAGAACTGAGGGCTTTTTGGCCCGTCGCCGCCGGACGGCGACCCCCTGAACAGGTTATCCGAGCAGAAACAAGGAAGTGGACGGAGCGGTCCGCCGGTGGCGGGCCCGGTCGGACGGCTGCCCCTACCGGGCT
>DWYC01000072.1 GCA_019118925.1 Candidatus Flavonifractor intestinipullorum
GGCAACGTGGCCACCGCAGAGGGCACCCGCGCCCTCATTGAGGCGGGCGCTGACTGCGTGAAGATCGGCATCGGCCCTGGTTCCATCTGTACCACCCGAGTGGTGGCCGGTATCGGCGTGCCCCAGATTACCGCCGTGTACGACGCCGCCTGCGTGGCCGCCCAGTACGGCGTGCCCATCATCGCCGACGGCGGCGTGAAGTACTCCGGCGACATCGTCAAGGCCCTGGCCGCTGGCGCCAACGTGGTCATGCTGGGCTCCCTCCTGGCCGGGTGCGAGGAGTCCCCCGGCGAGAACGAGGTCTATCAGGGCCGCCAGTTCAAGGTCTACCGCGGCATGGGCTCTCTGGGCGCCATGGCCAAGGGTTCCAAGGACCGCTACTTCCAGCAGAACAACAAGAAGCTGGTGCCCGAGGGCGTGGAGGGCCGCGTGCCCTACAAGGGAGCCACCGGCGAGACGGTCTACCAGCTCATGGGCGGCCTGCGGGCCGGTATGGGCTACACCGGATGCCACAACATTGAGGAGCTCCAGAGCAAGGCCCAGTTCATCCAGATTACCGCCGCCGGCCTGCGGGAGTCCCACCCCCACGACATCTATATCACCAAAGAAGCGCCCAACTACACCGTCAATCCCCAGTAATCGGAGGACAGAGGGCCCGCGCCGTGCGTTGGCGCGGGCCCTTTGCGCATCCATGCGGAAAAAGGAGAGTGGAAGCATGACACGCTATACCCGGCGCACCCCCCAGGGAGTCCAGGTCTCCCCCCAGGCGCTTCCCGCCGCCCTGGAGCAGCTGGCCCGGTTTGAGGACGCCTACGAGGCGCTTTTGCGCCAGCGGGCGGAGCTGAGCGCCCAAATGGAGCCGCTCAAAGCGGCCGGAAAGCAGAAAAGCGCCCGCTTCCGGGAGCTTCTCGGCAAAAAGCTGGTCAACCAGCAGATTCTGCTCCAGCTCGAGTTCTGCGAAATTTCGGAAGGAGACGAGGAGGGATAAACCATGCTGCAGCTGATCCTGGGCCGGTCGGGCACGGGCAAGACCGGGACCGTTTTTGAACGCATCCGGACCGAGGGGGCCCGCCGCCCCCAGATCCTGATCGTGCCCGAACAGCGCTCCCACGACAGCGAGCGGGCCCTGTGCGAGCGGGTAGGGGCGCAGGCCGCCCTCTTTGGGGAGGTGCTCTCCTTTACCCGGCTGGCCGGGCGGGTCTTTGACGCCCACGGAGGGGGGGCGGTCCGGTCTTTGGACGCGGGGGGGCGGATGCTGCTGCTCTACGCCGCCCTGCGCCAGATTTCGGAACAGCTCACCGTCTACCGCCGTCCCTCCCGGAAGCCCGCCTTTCTCACCGGGATGCTCTCCACGGTGGACGAGCTGAAAACCTGCCGGATCTCCTCGGACGCCCTGTGGAAGGCGGGGGAGGAGGCCGGCGGCGGCGAGGGGGACAAGCTGCGGGACATCGCCCTGATCTTCGGAGCCTACGAGGCCCTCACCCAGCGGCAGGGGGCCGACCCCCGGGACCGGCTGACCCGGCTGGCCCAGGCCCTGCGGGAGAGCCGGTGGGCGGAGGGGAAGGACATCTACCTGGACTCCTTTACCGACTTTACCCCCCAGGAGCGGGAGGTCATCGCCGTCCTGCTCGCCCAGGCCCACAGCGTCACCGCCGCATTGACCTGCGACCATCTGGAGGAGACCGAGGGGGGCGGCGGGGTGTTTTCCCCCGCCAGGCGCACCGCCCGGCAGCTGCTGCGCCTGGCCCGGGAGGCCCATGTGCCCGCCCAGGTGGAGCAGCGCGGAGCGCCGGTCCGGCGGCGGGCGGCGGCACTGGCGGCGGTGGAACAGGGCCTCTTTGCCCCCCGGCTCCCCAACTGCGGGGCGGCGGGGGCGGCGTTGCGCCTGCACACGGCCTCCAGCCCCTACGCCGAGGTGGAGTGGGCCGCCGCCGAGTGCCTGCGTCTGGTCCGGGAGGAGGGATACCGCTTCCGGGATATCGCGGTGACCGCCCGCTCTCTGGAGGAGTACGGGGAGCTCATTGAGACGGTGTTTCCCCGCTACGGCGTGCCCGTCTTTCTGGGGCGCATGACCGATATTCTGCAAAAACCGGTGCTCTCCCTCATCACCTCCGCCCTGGCGGCGGTATCCGGGGGCTACCGGTATGAGGACCTGTTCCGCTATTTAAAAACCGGTCTGGTCAATCTGAGCGGCGAGGAGCGGGACCTTCTGGAGAACTATGTGCTCACCTGGGACATCCGGGGCAGCCGCTGGACCAGCCAGACTCCCTGGGCCTTCCACCCCAGGGGTTACGGCGAGCGCTGGCGGGAGGAGGACCGGGCCCTGGTGGAGCGGCTGGATCAGCTCCGCCGCCGGGTGATCGCGCCTCTGGAGGGCCTGCGCAGCACCGGCGTGCGCACCGGGCGGGAGCACGCCTTGGGACTCTACGCCTTTTTGGAGGAGATCGGCCTGCCCGAACAGCTTCTGGAGCGGGAGAAGGCCCTCCGGGCGCGGGGAGACCGGGCCCTGGCCGAGGAGTACCGGCAGCTCTGGGAGATTCTCTGCTCCGCCCTGGAACAGTGCGCCGTCACCCTGGAGCAGATCCCCATGGACCAGGAGGAATTTACCCGGCTGCTGCCCCTGATGCTCTCTCAGTATGACGTGGGCAGCATCCCCGTCTCTCTGGACCAGGTGACCGCCGGGGAGATGCCCCGCCTGGCCCACCGGCCCTGCCGGGCCCTGCTGGTGCTGGGGGCCCACGACGGGGCCATCCCCCAGCCGGCGGCGGAGGCGGGCCTGCTCAACGACGACGACCGGAGCTTCCTCTCCTCCCTGGGGCTGGAGCTGGCCCCCGACGTGGCCGGGCGGCTCTACCGGGAGAACACCGTGCTCTATGAGGCCCTGGCGCTCCCGTCGGACTACTGCGCGGTGAGCTGGCCCGCCGCGGGCAGCGGCGGGGAGGAGCGCCGTCCCGCCTTCTTTATCGGCCGCCTGCGGAGCCTGTTCCCCGGCCTGACGCCGGAGGGGGAGGGAGACGGCTCCTTCCGGCTGTGCGCGCCCGGACCCGCCCTGGAGCAGGCCGGCCGCCTGCCGGCGGTGGCGGCGGCCCTGGCCGCGCTGCCCGAGTACGCGCCCAAGGTGGCCCGGATGGAGCAGGCCCTCCGGCTGGAGCGGGGGAACCTCTCCCCGGCGGCGGTGCGCGCCCTCTACGGCCATCTGGCCCCCATGTCCGCCTCCCGCATGGACAAGTTTAAGGCCTGTCACTTTTCCTACTTCATGCAGTACGGCCTCCAGGCCCGCCCCCGCCGCGCTGCGGGGTTCCGGGCCCCGGAGTACGGCACCTTCCTCCACGCGGTGCTGGACGGCGTGCTGGGGGAGCTCACCCGGGGGGGAACCGCCCCCGTGCCCCGGGATGTGCCGCGGGAGGACCTGCGCGCCCTGGCCCGAACCCAGGTGGAGCGCTACGTCCGGGAGAAGCTGGGCGGACTGGAGAAGGAGACCGCCCGCTTTCGCTATCTCTTCGCCCGGCTCATCCGCACGGTCTACGCCGTGGTGGAGAATGTGGTGGAGGAGCTCTCGGCCTCCGACTTCCAGCCCATCGCCTTCGAGCTGGGCTTTGGCGAGGGGAAGGACCTGCCTCCGGTACAGCTCACCGTCAACGGCATGACGGTGAGCATCTCGGGCTTTGTGGACCGGGTGGACGGCTGGGTGGACCACGGGAAGCTCTACCTGCGGGTCATCGACTACAAGACGGGCCGGAAGTCCTTTGACCTGACCGACATCTGGAACGGCATGGGCCTTCAGATGCTCCTCTATCTCTTCACGCTGAAGGAGGAGGGGCGCGCCCGCTTCGGCGGGCGGGAGATCGTCCCCGCCGGGGTGCTCTACCTCCCCGCCCGGGAGGCGGTGGTGGCGGGCAGCCGGGCCATGACCGAGGCCGAGCGCCGCCAGGCCGTGGACAAGGAGCTGCGGCGCAAGGGCCTCCTTCTGGACGAGGCCCCGGTCCTCGCGGCCATGGAGCACCCGGGCCCGGAGGGAATCCGTTTCCTGCCGGTGCGCGTGTCGTCCCGGACGGGGGCCATCACCGGCGAGGCGCTGGTCTCCGCCGAGCGGCTGGGCCGGCTGGAGCGGCACATCGGCGCGATTTTGCGGGAAATCGGCGCCGAGCTGGCCGCAGGCAACATCGCCGCCGACCCCTTCTGGCGGGGGAGCCAGCAAAACGCCTGTCAGTGGTGCGACTACGCCGCCGCCTGCCAGTTTGAGGACGGCCGGGGGAGCGACCGCAAGCGCTATCTGCCCACCGTCCGGGGAGCGGATTTCTGGAAAAACCTGGACAAGCAGGGGCACAGCGGAGAGGAGGAGGCAAGATGACATTCGAGCCGACCAGAGAACAGCAGGCCGTCATTGACAACCGGGGCGGAGGGCTTCTGGTGTCGGCGGCGGCGGGCTCGGGCAAGACCCGGGTGCTGGTGGAACGGCTGCTGAACCGGGTGGAGCACGAGGGGATCGACGTGGACCGCTTCCTGGTCATCACCTACACCCGGGCGGCCGCCGCCGAGCTGCGGGGGCGCATCGTGGAGGAGATCGCCCGGCGCCTGGCCGAGCACCCCGAGGACGGCCGCCTGCGGCGGCAGTCCACCCTGGTCTATAAGGCCCAGATCTCCACGGTCCACGCCTTCTGCGCCCAGCTCCTGCGGGAGGAGGGCCACCGGCTGGACCTGAACCCCGACTTCCGCCTGCTGGACGAGAGCGAGGCCAAGCTCATTATGCTGGACACCCTCACCGACGTGCTGGAGCGGCGCTATGAGGCCCTGGAACCGGGGGACGACTTTACACAGCTGGTGGACACCATGTCGGCGGGCCGGGACGACGGCAAGCTCATCGACATCGTGCTGGACATCCGGGGCCGGGTGCAGAGCCACCCCGACCCGGCGGCCTGGCTGGACGAACAGGAGCACATCTTCGCTCTGGAGGGCATTCAGGAGGCGGGAGCCACCCCCTGGGGAGCGCTGCTGCTGCGGGACGCCATCCGCCAGGCCGACTACTGGGCGGGGCAGATGGCCGCCGCCCTGGAGCTGTGCGACTGCGACGACGCCTTCAACGCCAACTATGCCCCCAGCCTCTCGGCCACGCTGGAGGGTCTGCGCCGCTTTGCCGCCGGGGCCCGCCTGGGCTGGGACGCCGCCCGGACGCAGTTGCCTATCCCTTTCCCCACGCCGGGGCGCAAGCGGGTGGCGGCGCTCCCCCCTGAGGCCGAGCAGGTCAAGGACCTGCGCAGCCGGTGCAAAAAGCGCATGGAAAAGCTGGAGGAGGGATTTGAGGACTCCAGCGCCGACCTGCTCTCCGACCTGCGGGCGGTCTATCCGGCGGTGCGGGGGCTCTTTCGCCTGGTGCGGGATTTCGAGGCCGCCTATACCGCCGAGAAACAGCGGCGGGGCGTGCTGGACTTCTCCGACCTGGAGCACCTGGCGGTGCGTCTGCTGGTGGGAGAGACGGGCCCCACCGAGCTGGCCGGCCAGCTCTCCGGACGCTATGAGGAGATCATGGTGGATGAGTACCAGGACACCAACGCCGTGCAGAACGCCATCTTCACCGCGCTCTCCCGGCAGGGGAAGAACCTCTTCCTGGTGGGGGACGTGAAGCAGTCCATCTACCGCTTCCGCCTGGCCGACCCCACCATCTTTCTGGAGAAATACCGCACCTTCCGCCCCCATACCCAGGCCCGGGACGGGGAGGAGCGGCGGATCATCCTCTCGAAAAACTTCCGCTCCCGGCCCCAGGTGCTGGAGGCGGCCAACTACCTCTTCCGCGGACTCATGTCGGAGGAGTTTGGAGAGATGGACTACACCGACGCCGAGGCCCTCAACCCCGGACGGAAGGAGGGCATGGGGGACTGGCGCTACGCCGTGGAGCTGGACGCCCTGGATCTCTCGGACGGAGACGGGGGAGAGAGCGGGGAGGACCGGCCCCGGGAGGAACAGGCCGGCCGGCCCGCCCGGGATCTCATGGAGGCCCGCTTTGCCGCCGCCCGCATCCGGGAGCTGCTGGACGAGGGCTTCCCCATCCCGGACGGAGAGGAGCGCACCCGTCCGGCGGAGGAGCGGGATATCGTCATCCTCCTGCGCTCGCCCGGGACGGTGCTCCACCACTACGCCCGGGCCCTGGGGGAGCGGGGCATCCGCTGGGAGGCCGACGGGGGCGGGGACTTCTTCGCCGCCACCGAGATTCACGTGGCCCTCTCTCTGCTCCAGGTGGTGGACAATCCCCGGCAGGATGTGCCGCTGATCTCGGTGCTCCGCTCGCCGGTGTACGGCTTTACCGCCGACCAGCTGGCCTTTATCCGGGCGGGCCGGGAGAAAGGCGACTACTTTGACGCCCTCCAGGCCGCCGCCCGGGCGGGGGACGGGCCCTGCCGGGCTTTTCTGGAGGAGCTGGAGGGCCTGCGCTTCGGCGCGGGGGACCTGAGCTGTTATCAACTGCTCTGGAAGCTCTATGACGGAGCCAATCTGATGGGCCTCTTCGGCGGCATGTCCGACGGGGCGGAGCGGCAGGCCAATCTGCTGCTCCTCGCCGAACTGGCCCGCCGCTTTGAAGGGGCGGGCCACCGGGGGCTGTTCGGATTTCTCTCCTACCTGACCGGCCTTCAGGAGCGGGGGGAGCGCATCGCCGTCCCCGGCGCGGGCCGGGGGGGCGCGGGGGTGCGGATTCTGTCCATCCACCGCTCGAAAGGGCTGGAATTCCCCATCGTACTCCTGTGCGGCCTGTCCCGGCAGCTCAACCGGGAGGACATGCGGGAGCCCATTTTGTTCCACCCCAAGCTGGGCGTGGGCCCCAAGCGCCTGGACCTGGCGCGGGGCGTGGAGTACCCGACCCTGGCCCGCCGGGCGGTGAGCCGGCAGCTGGAGTACGAGATGATGGCCGAGGAGCTGCGCCTGCTCTATGTGGCGGTGACCCGGGCCCGGGAGAAGCTCATTCTCTCGGTGGCCCTCACCGGGGGCGGGAAGGACGTGGCCAAGCTCCTGCCCGACGGAGGCTGTCCGGCCGCGCCCCAGGCCCTGGCGGCCTGCGCCTCCCCGGGACAGTGGATTCTCCTGCCCGTCCTGGCCCGCCCGGAGGCCGCCCCGCTCCGGGACGCGGCGGGGGGCTATTCCGTCCCGCCCAGCCGGGTGCCTCTGGGACCGGCCTGGGACATCCGCTGGGTGAAAGGGGAGGCCCTCCGGAGTCCGCCCCGCCTGCGCGGGACGCCGCGCCCGGAGGCGGAGGCCGCCGCCCCCGACGGGGAAGTGCTCGCCCGGCTCTTGTGGCGCTATCCCCATCAGCCGGACGTGGACCTCCCCTCCAAGCTCACCGCCACCCAGCTCAAGGGGCGGCCTGTGGACGAGGAGGTGGCCGGCGACGCCGGAAGCGGGGAGCAGGGGCTTCCCGCCCCCCAGCGGCCCCTGCGCCGCCCCCGCTTTGTCCAGGAGGAGCAGGGCCTCACCCCGGCCCAGCGGGGCACTGCCCTGCACCTGGCCATGCAGTATCTGGATTTCGCCCGCACCGGCTCGGCGGAGGAGATTTCCGGGGAAATCACGCGCCTGGTGGAGCGCGCATTCCTCACCCCGGAGCAGGGCGCGGCGGTAAAACCGGAGTCCATTGCGGCCTTTTTTGCCTCTCCCCTGGGACGGGAGCTGCGGCAGGCCCGGAATCTGCGCCGGGAGTTCAAATTTTCGCTTCTGGTCCCCGCGCGGCGCTACTGGAGCACGGCCGGGGAGGGGGAACAGGTCCTCCTCCAGGGCGTGGTGGACTGCTGCTTTGAGACGCCGGAGGGCCTCACGGTGGTGGACTTTAAGACCGACCGGGTGGGAGAGGCGGACCTCATGGAGCGTGCGGAGGCCTACCGCCCCCAGATCGAAGCCTACAGCCGGGCGCTGGAACAGATCTTCCAAACGCCGGTGACGCGCCGGGTCCTGTGGTTTTTCCGGCCCGGACAGGCGGTGGAGCTGTAAGGGGCAAAAATTTCCCGGAAAAAACCATTTGAAAAAAGAAGGATTTTTGCAGAGAAGGACGTATATAAGAGTAGAGCGACTGGAACGCCCGGACGAAGGAGGCGCAGGGTCATGACGGCACGGGAACGGACACAGCAGTGGGAGCGGGAGACCCTCTCGCCCCATGCCTGCCGGGCGGAGGCGTCCCGGGGCCGGGCCCGGCCGGTGGAACCCTGCCCCATGCGCACCGCCTTCCAGCGGGACGTGGACCGGGTGGTCCACTGCAAGGCCTTCCGGCGGCTGATGCACAAGACGCAGGTCTTTCTCTCGCCGGAGGGGGATCACTACCGCACCCGCATGACCCACACGCTGGAGGTCTCCCGCATCGCCCGCACCATCGCCCGGGGCCTGCGCCTGAACGAGGATTTGACCGAGGCCGCCGCCCTGGGCCACGATCTGGGCCACACCCCCTTCGGCCACGCCGGGGAGCGGGTGCTGAGCGAGATCATGCCCGGGGGATTTGAGCACAACATGCAGTCCCTGCGGGTGGTGGAGCGCCTGGAGAACGACGGGGCGGGCCTGAACCTCACGTGGGAGGTCCGCAACGCCATCTGCTGCCACACCGGCGAGGAGGCGGCCGCCACCCTGGAGGGGCGGCTGCTCCGGCTGGCCGACCAGATCGCTTATATCAACCATGACATTGACGACGCCATTCGGGCCCGGATTCTGACCCCCATGGACATCCCGCTGGACCTGTCCCAGACGCTGGGTTTCACCCACGGCGCACGCATCGACACGCTGGTGGGGGACATCATTCAGGAGAGTTGGGAGAGCGGGGAGATCCGCCAGTCGGAGCCCTGCCGCAAGGCCATGCAGGACCTGCGGGCGTTTCTCTTTGAGGCGGTGTACTACAACCCCGTGGCCAAGGGGGAGGAGCGCAAGGCCCAGGACATGCTCCGGCGCCTGTTTGAGGCCTACCGCGCCGACCCGGACCGGCTCCCCGGGGAGTTCCAGGACATCCGCTGGACCGAGGGGGAGGACCGGGCGGTGTGCGACTACATCGCGGGGATGACCGACAAATACGCCGTGGAGCAGTTTACCGAGTTGGCCATCCCCAAGGCCTGGACCGTGAAATAGCCCGGAAGGAGAGGTGAGGCCAT
This sequence comes from Candidatus Flavonifractor intestinipullorum, assembly GCA_019118925.1. Lineage (GTDB taxonomy): Bacteria > Bacillota > Clostridia > Oscillospirales > Oscillospiraceae > Pseudoflavonifractor_A > Pseudoflavonifractor_A intestinipullorum. Next base: position 9,108 of record DWYC01000072.1, read on the forward strand.
GGCCATTCCGGAGAGTTTTTTGGACGAGCTGGTGGCCCGGAGCGAGATTTCCGAGGTGGTCTCCTCCTATGTCCACCTGACCCGGAAGGGGAATAACCTCTGGGGTCTGTGCCCATTCCACAACGAAAAGACCCCCTCCTTCTCGGTCTCCACCGAAAAGCAGATCTACAAGTGCTTCGGCTGCGGCAAAGGCGGCGGGGTCATCAACTTCATCATGGAGATCGAGCACCTGCCCTTTGTGGAGGCGGTGCGCCTGCTGGCCCAGCGGGCGGGGATGGAAGTGCCCGAAACCGGGGAGAATGAGAGCTACCGGCGCAAAAAGGAGCGCCTTTTGGCCCTGAATAAGGAGGCCGCCCGCTTTTTCCACGCCTGCCTCCACAGTTCCCGGGGGGCGGCGGGGGCGGAGTACCTCTTTCGGAAACGGGGCCTCTCCAAAGGAATCGTCACCCGCTTCGGCCTGGGAGTGGCGCCGGAGGGGTGGGATAACCTCCTCACCGCCATGCAGGAGAAGGGCTATACCAAGGCCGAGCTCCTGGAGGCCGGTCTGGCGGTGGACAGCAAAAAAGGGCGGGTCTACGACCGCTTCCGCAACCGGGTCATGTTTCCCATCATCGACCTGCGGGGGGAGGTTATCGGCTTCGGCGGCCGGGTATTGGACGACTCCACGCCCAAGTACCTCAACTCGCCGGACACGATCATCTATAATAAAAGCCGCAATCTCTTCGCCCTGAACCTGGCCCGGAAGAGCAAACAGGGGCGCATCATCCTCACCGAGGGGTATATGGACACCATCTCCCTCCATCAGGCGGGGTTTGACTGCGCAGTGGCCAGCCTGGGCACCTCCCTCACCCAGGAGCACGCCCACCTGCTCTCCCGGTATACCAAGGAGGCCGTCATCGCCTACGACGGGGACGGCGCCGGGGTGAACGCCGCCCAGCGGGCCATCCCCATTCTGGAACAGACCGGCATCCAGGTCAAGGTCCTCCAGGTCCGGGGGGCCAAGGACCCGGACGAGTTTATCAAAAAATACGGCCCCGAGGCCTTTGCCAGGCTCCTCAACGAGAGCGAGAACCACATCGCCTACCGCCTGGGGCAGATTCAGCAGAACTACGATCTGACCGACGACGCGCAAAAGGTGGACTTCCTGCGGGAGGCGGCCGCCATGCTCTCCACCCTCCCCAGCCCGGTGGAGCGGGAGATCTACGGCACCCGGGCGGCTCAGGCCGCCGGAATCGCCCCGGAGGCCATGGCCCAGGAGATCAGGCGGGAGTATAACCGCCGGGTCCGCCAGGCCAAAAAGCAGCAGGAGCGGCGGGACCTGACCCCCGCCGTCCAGCTCCAGCCCCGCTCTTACGGCATCCGGTACGAGAATCTGCGCTCGGCCCGGGCGGAGGAGGGGGTGCTGCGGCTGATGCTGGTGGAACCCGAGCTCTTCCGGGCCGCCGGAGCGCTGGAGCCGGAGCACTTCTCCAGCCCGGAGCTGGGAAAGGTCTACGCCCTGCTGCGCCGGCGCTTTCAGGAGGGGCGCAGCGTCCAGCTGGCCGCCCTGGCCGGGGAGCTGGACGGGGAGGAGATGAGCTACCTGGCCGACGTGCTGGAGCGGCCCGTCTCCCTCCCCAACAGCCGCCAGGCGCTGGAAGATTACATATCCGTCATCGAGACCGAGGCCGTTAAGCGCGGCGGCGGGGAGCAGGACCCGCTGCTGGCGGCCCGGGACAAATTCAGAGAAAAAAAAGCCTACGGAGGATGAGCACATGAGTGAAAAGAAAGTGACGACGCCCCAGAACGAAAAGCCGGCCGGTCCCAGCGAGGCGCAGCTGGAGGCTGGACGCCAGGAGATCATGAAGGTCGTCGAGGGGGTCCCCGGCGCGGAAAAGCTCAGCGAGCTCATCGAGCGGGGCAAGAAAAAGGGGAAGCTCTCGGCCAGCGAACTCATGGACGTGCTGGAGAACCTGAATCTGGAGAGCGACCAGATGGACAAGATCTACGATACCCTGGAAAACCTGGGGATCGACACCGCCGGCGAGGATTACCTCCCCGAGCTCAACGACGACATCGTCCCCCCCATGGAGGAGCTGGAGGATATCCCCGAGGAGGAGATCGTCGACCCCAATACGCTGGTGGACTCCTTCGGCATCGACGACCCGGTGCGCATGTACCTCAAGGAAATCGGGAAGGTCAACCTCCTCTCCCCCGACGAGGAAGTCCAGCTGGCCCAGGACATGGGGGCGGGCGCCGCTGCCGAGGAGCAGTGGGACGAGATCCAGAAGGCCCGCAGGAACGGGGAGGATTACCCCCTCACCGCCGAAGAGGAGGCCGCCATCCAAAAGGCCATCAAGCGGGGCAAGGCCGCCAAGCAGCGTCTGGCGGAGGCCAATCTGCGCCTGGTGGTCTCCATCGCCAAGCGCTATGTGGGCCGGGGAATGCTCTTCCTGGACCTGATCCAGGAGGGAAACCTGGGCCTCATCAAGGCCGTGGAGAAGTTCGACTACACCAAGGGCTATAAGTTCTCCACCTACGCCACCTGGTGGATCCGCCAGGCCATCACCCGGGCCATCGCCGACCAGGCCCGGACCATCCGCATCCCCGTCCATATGGTGGAGACCATCAACAAGGTCATCCGGGTCTCCCGCCAGCTCCTCCAGGAGCTGGGCCACGATCCCACCCCCGAGGAGATCGCCGAGGAGATGAACATGCCGGTGGACAAGGTCCGGGAGATCCTGAAGATCGCCCAGGAGCCCGTCAGCCTGGAGACCCCCATCGGCGAGGAGGAGGACTCCCATCTGGGGGACTTCATCCCCGACGAGGACGCCAGCGAGCCCTCGGAGGCCGCCAGCTTCACCCTCCTCAAGGAGCAGCTGGTGGAGGTCCTCTCCACCCTCACCCCCCGGGAGGAGAAGGTGCTCAAGCTCCGCTTCGGCATCGAGGACGGCCGCACCCGCACCCTGGAAGAGGTGGGCAAGGAGTTCAACGTCACCCGGGAGCGCATCCGCCAGATTGAGGCCAAGGCCCTGCGGAAACTGCGCCACCCCAGCCGGAGCAAGAAGCTGAAAGACTTCCTGAACTGATGCATGTTCCCGAGCGCAATCTGTGACAGGGCGCAGGTTTCTGGGGCCCCCGCGGGAGCCCAGCGCAGCGGGTCCCGCGGGGAGAGGAGGAGCGGCGGAGTGAGAGAGCCACCGCCTTTGGGCGGGGGCGAGGATACGCAGCCCGCGACGACGACGCGCCACCCCAGCCGGAGCAAGAAGCGGAAAGACTTCCTGAACGGATGCACTCGGTCAAAAACGGCCCGGGCGCCCTTTTGAGGGCGCCCGGGCCGTTCTGCTGTCTGAAAAGGGGATTACAGGACCTGGAACAGGTCGGACTCGGAGATGATCCGCAGGTCTTTTCCCTCGGCCTGAAGGTCCTTGGCCTTCTGGATCTTCTTATCCCCCGCGCCGCCGGCGTCGCCCAGAACCAGGTAACTGGTCTTGCCGCTGACGGACCCGGTGCAGCGGCCGCCCTTCTCCTCGATGAGCGCTTTGACCGCATCCCGGTCGCCGCCGCAGTGGGTGAAATCCCCGGTGAGAACGAAGGCCTTTCCGGCGATGGTCAGACTGGCGGGGTCGGCCGCGGGGAGCTGGAGCGAAACGTTCTCCCAGTTGGCCTTGGCAAAGCCGTAGGCCGCCGAGCTGGGCTCCACGCACAGGGTCAGGCCGGCCCGGTCGGGGATGGCCTGGAGGTGGAAATAGGTCACGCTGGGCGGGATGGTCAGCTTATGGAGGGCGTCGCAGCCGTCAAAGACCCCCTGGGAGAGCTCCTCCAGGGTGTCGGGAAGGACGACCTCCTCCAGATGCTTGCAGTCCTTGAAGGTCAAGGGGTACAGCTCCCGAATGCCGTGGGGGAGAACCACCCGCCGCAGCTGGGCGCAGCTCTCGCTGGTGTAGCCCGCGAAGGCCTCCGGCGCGATGCGCGCGATGGGCTTGCCCGCCACCTCGCTGGGGACGGTGATGTCGGTGTCCGGGCCGTGATAGCCGGTGATGGTCCAGGTGTGCCAGCTCCCGTCCCGCAGATCGTAGGAGGCGGAGATGTTGTAGTCGGTCGTTCCGCTCAGGTCCAGGAGGCCGGAGAACAGAGCGTCGCAGCCCAGGAACGCGGCTTCGCCCACAAACTTCACGCCGACGGGAATGGCGATGGCGGGCAGGGCGGTGCAGCGGGCGAAGGCCCCGTCCTCGATGCGCCGCAGGCTCTCGGGCAGATGGACCCGGGTCAGGTCGGAGCAGAAGGCGAAGGCCCCGTCGCCCACGGCCTCAATGCCCTCGCTGAGGGTCACCGACTTCAGGCCGCAGCGCTGGAAGGCCCTGGTGAAATTCTGGACCGAACCGGGGAGGACCACCTCGGCGAGGGAGAAACACTCCTGGAAAGCCTCGGAGCAATCCCGGAGCTTCTCCCCCAGGGTCAGGCGCTCCAGAGCGGTACAGCGGAAGAAGGCGTTTTGCCCGACCTCCAGGACCTGACCGGGGATGGTGACCTCCGTGAGGGCGGTGCAGCCGGCGAAGGCGCTGCCCTCAATTTTGACCAGCCCCCGGGGCAGCTCCACCGACGGGAGGGAGGTACAGCCCTGGAAGGCAAGCTGGGGGAGCGTTTTCAGCCGCTTGCTGAGGGAGACCCGCCGCAGGGCGGTGCAGTTGGAAAAACACCCCCAGTCCAGCTTGGTCGCAGTGGAGGGCAGGTCCAGCTCCTCCAGGGCGGTGCAGCCCTGGAAGGCCAGGGAGCCGATGGACCTTACCCCCTCGGGGAGCGTGACGGAGGTCAGGGCGGTGCAGCCCCGGAAAGCCTGCTCTCCGATGGCCTGGAGACCCTCGGGCAGGACCACGGCGGTCACGTCGGTCCGGTTCCGGAAGGCCCCGTTGCGCCACTGTACAGAGGTGGACCAGCGGCTCTCCAGGGTGATGGTCCCCTGTCCGGCCAGCTCCGCCACCGGATGGCCCTGGAGCTCCGACGGGACGCTCACCGCGCCGCCGGGGCCCACATAGCGCACCAGGGTGACAGAGCCGTCCTCCTGCACCTCATAGAGCCAGTCCTGGGTGCGGCCCTTGTTCCAGCGCTGCTCGAAATCCGCGTCCCAGGCGTCGGCGTTATCGTCCTCCCCGTCCTCTTCGTCCTCTTCGTCCTCGTAGTCCTCCTCGTCCTCGTCCCAATCCTCGTCTTCCTCGTCCCAGTCCTCGTCCTCGCCCTCTCTGGAGAAGTAATCCACATAGATCTTATAGTATCCGTCCTCCTGCCGGCGGCGGATCAGGTCTTTGCGTGCCTGGTTCGGCACGGACTCCAGCTTGAGCTCCGCCCCGTCGCTGGAGAGAAGGAGCCAGTCGCTCTCGCCGGTGTACTCAAAGTCGTACTCGTTTTCCTCCTGAAAATAGAGAAAGACCGACAGATTCCCCTCCGCCATCCGGCGGATGAGCTCCTGATGGACCTGCGGGTCCTGATTCTTGGCGTACTGGTAGAACCAGTCGTTCCACGCGGCCCGGAGCGCGATGCCGGGGAGGCCGTTGGGGGTGCCGGAGATGGGGACCGTCCGCTCTTTCAGGGAAAATTCGTCCATCTCCAGCTGCTCAAAGCCGTAGCCGTCCTGGATGGAGGCCCAGACACGGCCGGCCCGGTTCAGCGCGTCGATGTCCTCCTGGGTCCAATGGCCCACCAGAGTGGCGGTGCCGTTGAGTTCACAGGTACATTGCATGGGGAAACCCTCCTTTTATGGTTTTATTAAGGCATTGTAACACAGTTTTTTGTGGAAAAAAATATGCTGGCTGCATAGTGTTGGGGAAAATTTGTGAAAAAGATATCAATTCTTGCAACGGCGGCGGGAACGTGGGATAATGGGCTTACCCCAATCCGCAATGAGGAGGCTCAGCCATGAAGCCAAGCAAGACATACAACTCCAAAGACCTGCACTACCTGAAGATGCTGGCCCGCCAGTATCCCACCGTCCAGGCCGCCAGCACCGAGATCATCAACCTCCAGGCCATTTTGAACCTGCCCAAGGGCACCGAGCACTTTATCTCCGACGTACACGGGGAGTACGAGGCCTTTTTGCACATTCTCAACTCGGCCTCCGGCGTTGTGCGGGAGAAGCTGGACCAGATTTTCAGCACCAGCGTCTCCAAGGCCGACCTGAACCAGTTGGCCACCCTCATCTACTATCCCCAGGAGAAGCTGGAGGAGATCGAGCGGGAGACGGAGGACATGCGGGAGTGGTACCGCATCACCTTCCACCGGCTCATTGAGCTCTGCCGGGTGGTCAGCTCCAAGTACACCCGCTCCAAGGTCCGCAAGGCCATGCCCAAGGAGTACGCCTATATCATCGACGAGCTCATCCACACCCACTACGAGGACGACGACAAGCGGGACTACTACGAAAACATCATCTCCACCATCATCGACATCGACCGGGCCTCCGACTTCCTCATTCAGCTCTGCGAGCTCATCAAGCGCCTGGCGGTGGACCACATGCACCTGGTGGGCGATATCTTTGACCGGGGTCCCCGGGCGGACATCATCCTGGACTCCCTGATGGACTACCACAGCGTGGACATCCAGTGGGGCAACCACGATATCCTCTGGATGGGAGCGGCCTCCGGCTCCCGGACCCTGGTGGCCACCGTGCTGGCCAACTCCCTGCGCTACAACAACCTGGAGGTCATCGAGACCGGCTACGGCATCTCGCTGCGGCCCCTGTCGGTCTTTGCCAACGAGGTCTATCAGGACTGCGACGTGAGCTGCTTTGCCGTCAAGCTCACCAACGAGGACGAGACCCGCTACACCGAGAAGGACAAGCTTCTGGCCGCCCGGATGCACAAGGCCATCACCATGATTCTCTTCAAGCTGGAGGGGCAGAAGATCCTGCGCAACCCCAGCTTCGGCATGGACGACCGGCTGCTGCTGGACAAGATCGACTATGAGAACAAGTGCATTACCATTCAGGGGGTCACCTACCCCATGGAGGACACCGACTTCCCCACCGTGGACCCAGCCGACCCCTATACCCTCACCGAGGAGGAGAGCGCCGTCATTGATCAGCTGACCCACTCCTTCCGCCACAGTGAGAAGCTCCAGCGGCACATCCGCTTCCTCTACTCCAAGGGCAGCCTCTATAAGGTCTTTAACGGCAACCTGCTCTTCCACGGCTGCATTCCCATGACCGAGGAGGGGGGCCTGATCCGCTTCTCCATCGGGTGCAAGGACCTCTCGGGCAAGGCCTTTTTGGACTACGCGGACCTGACCGCCCGCCGGGCCTATTACAACAAGCCCGGTTCCCCCGAGCGGCAGTTCGGCATGGACTTTTTGTGGTTCCTGTGGGCCGGACGCAACAGCCCCATCTTCGGCCGGGACCGGATGACCACCTTCGAGCGGCGCTTCATCAAGGACGAGTCCACCTGGACCGAGCCCAAAAATCCCTATTACCAGTACTACAACGACCCCGCTGTGTGCGACATGATCCTCAAGGACTTCGGTCTGGAGGGGCGGCACTGCCATATCATCAACGGCCATATCCCCGTCAAGTCCAAAAAGGGCGAGAGCCCCATCAAGGGCGGGGGCAAGCTGCTGGTCATCGACGGCGGCTTCTGCAAAGCCTATCAAAAGACCACCGGCATCGCCGGATATACCCTCATCTACAATTCGGCCTGCTTCCGCCTGGTGTCGCACGAGCCCTTTGTGGGCCGGAAGAACGCCATCCGGGAAAACCAGGATATCGCCTCCACCTCGGTGGTGTTCGAGCGCCTGGAGAGCCGCATGAAGATTGCCGGCACCGACGTGGGCCGCCAGCTTCAGGAGCAGATCGACGACCTGATGGCGCTGCTCTGGGCCTTCCGCAGCGGCGAGATCGCCGAGGACCACAAGGAATAAATCCGCCGGAATACAAAAAAGGGACCGCCCCCGGGCGGTCCCTTTTTCTGCGCAGAATTAGAGGTAAAATTCCACCTTTACCACCTTGCCCAGCACTTTGATGGGGGTTTTCCGCAGATCGTAGATCTGAGGCTGATGGACCGGGTTGGTGGACTGGGGCATAAGGGTGACGGTGCTGCCGGTGGCGTAAAAGCGCTTGACGGTGGCGTCTTCCTCGCCCACCATCACCACGGCCACCTCGCCGTTTTCCACCTCGTCCTGGCGGCGGACGATGATGAGATAGCCGTCGTTGATGCCCATGGCGTTCATGCTGTCCCCGGAGACCCGCAGGGCGAAGTACTCCGCCCCGCCGTTCAGATCGGTGAAGGTATAGCCCTCGATGTTCTGCTCGGCGTAGAGGGGCAGCCCCGCGGAGATCCGCCCGAGAATGGGGATGGAGCGGGTGGGATGGTAGGGGTGGGCGGAAGGGGCGAGACCGGGGTCCTCCAGCCCCAGCAGATAGGCCGGGGTGGTGTGCAGGGCCTGGGCCAGCTTTTCCAGGGTGGATTTTTTCAGATTGACCACCAGCCCGGTCTCGTACTTATGGATGGCCGCTTTCTGTACACCGATCCGGGCGCCCAACTCCTCCTGGGAGAGCTTGGCGGCCTGACGCAGGGCGCGGATCCGTTCTCCTGTGGTCATGGTACATCCCTCCTGATTCAGAGTATCTCAATTATATCATTTATTTTGAAAAATGCAAGGAAAATATCTTGACAAGACACGAGCAGACTGGTATACTCGGAGTATCTCAATAAGATTCCAATCTTATATCTGAATGAGATACGAAGGGGGGCGGAAACCATGAGCACATTGGCGGAGCTGGGAGAAGAGTATCTGGCCGCGTCGGTCCGGCTGCGCCTGGGGATTGAGCGGCTGGAAGCGCGGCTGGCGACGCTGGAGCGGGCGGAGGAGCGGCTGGCCCTGGAACACGATCTGCGCCTCCTGCGGCAGATGCAGCGGGAGACGCGGGAGGTGGGGGAGTTTGTGCGCCACTATTACGAGCGGGGATACTACCGGAACCGGAAGTACACGCTCTGACGCGGAGCGGGAGCAGCGGGCGGCCCTGGCGGCGCTGAAGGAGCGGGAACATGTGCTGCAGGCCGCTCTGGCGGCGGGGGAGGGGTCCCCCCACCGGCTGCGCTACGAGCTGGGGCTGGTGCGGGAGATGGAGCGGGACGTGCGGGCGGCTCTGCGGCGGCTGCGGCCCCAAAGGGCCCCGGTGCGGCGCTACAGCCTGGACGGACGGGGCTGGGCCTGGCTGGAGGGGCAGAGCTGGGAGCGGCTGGAGTCCCTGGACCGGGATAACCGGGAGCGCCTGGCGTGGATGCGCGCGGTGGTGGACGACGGCACCAGCACCCTGACGCCGCGGCAGCGGGAGGTGTTCCAGCTTCTCTACCGGGAGCAGATTCCGGCCAAAACAGCCGCGGCGGGGCTGGGCGTGGACCCCTCCACCGTCTACCGCACCGCCCGGCGGGCGGTGGAGAAGCTGCGCCGCTACGCCGAGGGAAGGGAGCTGGTGCGCACATGTACCCGGGCGGACGGCTCGCTGGACCTGCGCCGGGTGGTGGAGGAGACCGACCTGCTCACCCCCCGGCAGCGGGAGGTGCTGCTCCTGACGCTGGAGGGCCTGGGCCGGGCGGGGATCGCCCGGCGGCTGGGGGTGGACCCCTCCACGATCTCCCGGACCCTGAGGCGGGGGGAGCGGCGGCTCAGGACCCTCACCCACTACCTCGACTCCGCCCAGCTGCGGGCCCTGCGCAACGGGAAGCTCCGCCGGGAGGCCCTGGACTGGCGGAAGAGTTGCAAGGAGCTCGCGGCCGAGTACGGCGTGAGCCTGGCAGTGGTGTACAAACTCACCGCCGGACGGCGCCGCTGGGAGGGGATGACCGCCCTGCAGTACGACGTGTGGCGCCGCACCCAGGCCGGGGAGCGCCCGAAGGACATCGCCCGGGCCCTGGGCATGGATGTGAGCGGCGTCTACCAGGCCCGCGCCCGGGCAAAAAAAGCGGCAGGACAGATGAGACAGACAGGAGGAACACAATGAGCGGATCGGTACAATCCAACGAAATTTCCATGGTCCGGGGGGACAGCGGGCGCTTTACCGTGCGCTGTGCGGAGCCGGACGGGACGGAACGGCCCTTTGTGGAGGGCGACACGGTGGTTTTTACCCTCAAACGCTGTTACACCGGGCAGGAGGCGGTGGAGAAAACCCTCACCGTCTTTACCGACGGCGGGGAGGCGGTGGTCAACCTGGCCCCGGGCGACACGGCGTCCCTGCCGGTGGGGACCTACTGGTACGACGTGCGTCTCAAAACCGCCGGGGGCGAGGTCCATACCATCGTGCCCAAGACGGAATTTCAGCTCCGGGAGGAGATCGGCCATGTTTGAGCAGCAGTTAGGGGGCGTTATCTCCGCACAGGCGGGCCTCTCCGGACGCCTGGACACCGGGGAGACCCTGCGGGGGACGGTAGAGGCCGGGGGCAGCGCAGGGAGTATGCCCTACGAGATTGGGCCCGGTCTGAAGGTGGAGAGCGGCGTCCTCTCGGTGGACACGGCCGGCGCTGTGGAAGCGGATAATACCAGGCCCGTCACATCCGACGCCGTATACCGGGAACTGGGCGATGTGGAGGACCTGCTCTCCGCTCTGTAGGGCGGAAGAACGCGGCACAGCGCCCGGATGGGGCGGGGTTTTTCTGACCCCGCCCCGCGTTTGCGCCCTTACAGGGTGAGGACGCGGGCTCCCACGGCCTGGAGAAAGGCCCGGTCGTGCTCCACCAGAAGGAGGGTGGCCCCCGTCTCCCGGAGCAGTGCCTCAATCTGCATCCGGGAAAAGACGTCCACATAGTTGAGGGGCTCGTCCCAGAGGTAGAGGTGGGCGCTCTGGCACAGACTCCGGGCCAGGAGGACTTTCTTTTTCTGCCCCTCGCTCAGGGCGGCCAGGTCCTGCTCAAACTGCGCCCGGGGCACGTCCAGCTTCCGCAGGAGGGTCAGCAGCCGCGTCAGGTCGACCCCGCTCTCCTGGGCGAAGCGGGCGAAGGAGCCCTTCAGGCCGCCGGTGTCCTGGGGCACATAGGAGACCACCGCACCGGAGGCGAGGGCCAGCGCCCCCGTGTGGGGGATTTCCCGGCCCAGAACGGCTTTGAGGAGGCTGGACTTTCCGCAGCCGTTGGGGCCGGTGAGGGCCAGCCGCTCCCCCTGACGCAGGGTAAAGGAGATCGGAGAGCCCACCGGACCGGCTCCGTAGTCGGGACAAAAGTCCCGCACCTCCAACAGGCGGTCCTTGGGGTGCTCCAGAGGGCGGAGGAGCAGGGGAGCGGTGTGCTCCAGATCCTTGAGCAGCCCCTCTTTTTCGGCCAGCGCCCGTTCCTGCCGGCGCTCCGCCGCTTTGGAGCGGGCCATCATCTTGGCGGACTTGTGGCCGAGGAAGCCGCGGTCGGGCCGCAGGCCGCTGTTCCGGGAGCCGTATTTGCTCGCCTCCACCTGCTCGGCCCACTGCCCGGTGCGGCGGGCGGACTCCTTCAACCGCCGGATCTCCCCTTTGAGGCGCTGGTTTTCCGCCGCCTCCCGGCGGTCCCGGTCCTCTTTTTCCGCCCACCAGGTGGAGAACGTCCCCCGGATCAGCTCCGGCCCCGTCTTGTTGAGGGAGAGAATGTGGTCGGTACACCCGTCCAGAAAAGCCCGGTCGTGGGAGACCAGAAGAAAGCCCGGCTTCTGGGCCAGGTAAGCGCTCACCGCCGCCCGGCCCGCCAGGTCCAGGTGGTCGGTGGGCTCGTCGATGAGGAGGTAGCGCTCGGGCTGCTGAAAGAGGGCGGCCAGCTGGAGCTTTACCCGCTCGCCGCCGGAGAGGGTGGCCAGCGGGCGGTAGAGAAGTTCCGGGTCGGTCTCCAGAAGGTTGAGCTCCCGGAAAAGCCGCCACTCCTCCAGGTCGGGAAAGCGGCGCTCCAGGGCCTCCAGGGCGGGGGTGTCGTCCCAGTGGAGGGGGAAGGGAAAATAGGAGACCGGCTCGGGGAGGGACACCGACCCGCCGCCGGGCGTCAGCGCGCCGGAGAGCAGGCGCAGCAGGGTGGTCTTGCCCCGCCCGTTGCGGCCCACCAGCCCCAGACGCCAGGCGGTGTCCAGCTCCAGATTCAGGCCGGTGAACACCTCCTCCCAGCCGCCGGGATAGGAAAACGTCAGATCACGAATGGAAATCAAGGACATATGCCGTCACCTCACAGAAAAAATGGGCGCAGGAAGGGTCCCTTCCCGCGCCCATTCTGCAAAGGGAGGCGCCCCGCCCACGGCGGAACGCCCCACTCCGGCACTGCCGCGGAGAGGGGAAGAGGCGCGCTTCCTGCGGGATGGGCGGGACAAAACCGGCGGGGGTTCCACCCCGCCCGGCGCCGCCCGGCCTGCAAGAAGTTAATTGCGCATCTTCCCAACTCCGATCTTGGTTTAAATTCGCGTTTAGTATAACCAGTTCCACCGCCGCTGTCAAGAGGAGAAACCCGGTGCGCCGGAAATATCCGCCCCGGCCCGCCCGTATACTGGAGGGCAGAGAGGGGGCAGGGCCATGGACATGCGGATACCGCTGGCGGGAGGGCGGGGGGAACTTCGCCTCCGGGGGGAGGGGGAGCGTCTGGAGGTGCTGGCCCGGCTCCCCGACGACCGGCGGGGCCTCTATAAATGCCGGCTCACCGGCCCGGCGGGGCAGGAGCGGGATTTGGGGGCATTCCTGCCGGAGCAGGGGGAACTGCGCCTGCGCCGGACGCTCTCCCGCCGGGCCTTGGAGGAGGGGGGGATGTGGCCCATCCGGGGGGCCCGGGCCGAGCTGGCCTTTCCCTTTTCCGAACGGGCTCCGGCCGGGACGGCCCCGCCCCCGGGCTGGGTCTGGGAGAACGACCCGGCGGCGCGGATGGGGGAGGCCCTGCTCCGCCGGTGCGCCCGGGAGGTGGGGCGCTGCCTCCGGCGGACGGGGGCGGAGACGGTGCTGGCCGTCCCGTTTTCCGTCAAAAAGCCCCTTCCGCTGCTCCCGGCGTTCTGTCTGATGCGGGTGGTGTGTCTGGCAGGGCGGCTCTGGGCGGTGCTCCGGCTGAACCGGGAGGGCTGGCCTGCGCCGCCGCCGGAGGAGGGGGAGCTGCTCCGGCCATCTCCGCCATCCGGCGCAGATTCTCCCCCAGGTCGCCCCCCAGAGCCAGCCCCCGCTCCCCCAGCTTGTCCGGGACGGAGGGATAATCCCGGTTCACCCGGATCAGGTGGGCGCGGGGCCAGAACTGGGTCATGCGCTGGAAGGGGTGGCGGATGAGGCCGGGGGAGTTGAAGCCCACCCCCAGCTCCAGAAAGACGGTGCGCCCACCCTGGGCCCGGGCCCAGAAGTCCTCAAAGGCCCCCCGGGTGGCCATGACCTTGTCGGGGATGAAGCAGGCCCGGCCCCGCATGTTCCGCACTGCCGGTGCGCCGCACCGGGGGCAGCGGGGCAGGTCCTCCTCCCGGCAGGCGTAGGTGACCGGGTCCATATGGGCCACCAGGTTCCGGTAGATCTCCTCCCCGTCCCACAGCGCCCGGCAGCAGGGGACGGAGCACTGGAAGTCGGCGATGCTGTTTTGGGGGCAAAAGACCCGCTGGGGATCGAACCCCGCCTTGTAGAACTGGTCGTCGATGTTGCTGCTTAAAACAAAGTAGTTCTTCCCCTCCACCAGGGCGAGCAGATCCCGGTAGGCCCCGATCACCGGGAAGTCGTACCGGGCCCACAGGGCCTCGGCGGCGGTCATCCCCTGTTTTTGCAGCAGGGAGCGTTTGGGGTCCCAGAGGGCCTCCCAAAGGGTATGGTACCCCAGGGCGGCCAGGGCGGGAAAGGACTCCCGCAGCACCTGGGGGGACTGGTAATCCATCCCGCCCGCCGCCGAGAGTCCGGCCGCTCCGCCGATGAGGATAAAATCCGCCTCCCCGAGCAGTTCCACCGCCCGGGCCAGCTTGGGGGTGCGGTCCTCCCGGGCCAGCCGCTCCGCCTCGGCGGCGTAGGCGGCCATGCGCTGGGCATAGGTCATAAAAATTCCTCCGTTTCGGTCCGCCCGGCCAAAGCCGGGCAGAAAAACACGGCGCACCGCCCCTCCGGGAACGGATGCGCCGCCTTCTCCGTCTGAGGCCGGCGCGCCGGCCTCAGACCTTTTCTTTTTCCGGATTGTCGGCAATCAGCCGCTGGATGACCTCCTCCGGATAGGAGAGCAGCCGGCCGTACTCCCAGGCGGTGCGGCTGCGGTTGCCGCCAAAGTAGGCCCGGCTGGCCACCATGTTCTCCTTGCGCTCCTTGAGGCGTATGTACTCCTCGATGACGTGGTCATCCCGGTAAAAAAGGATATTGAACTTCCCCTGATTCAGCGAGAGGGGAAACAGATCGGTGATCAGCGGCTGATCCTCCGGGTAGAGCTTGGTGCCGTAGCGGCGGCAGCTCTCGTGGGCAAAGTCGATCAGGGCGTCCCGCTCTTCCCGGGAGGCGGGGCGGCTCAGGGCCAGGGATTTCACACCGGCGGCCACCATCTCGTTAAAGCAGTCGATCACGCCGCATTGGAAGGAATAAGAGTCGATCTCCATCAATTGGGCCTCCTGTCTGGCATGCCGCCCACCCCGCGCCGGGGCGCGAGATGGGCGCGTCGCGTTTCGGAAGCGCCCTCCGGGCTGTCCGGGCGGATCGGGACGGGCGCTTCCAACCCTATTTTACCGCGTTTGTCCGGCCCCCGCAAGGGAAATAAGGGAGAAACTCAGCGAGATGGGAAAAAATACCCGGCGCGGCAAAGGGAGGAAAGCCGTTCAGCGGGCCCAGTCCCGGCTGCGCCCCACCGCCCGGCGCCAGCCCTCCAGAAGGGCTTCCCGCCGCTGGGGCTCCATGGCGGGGGAGAAGGCGGCCTCCTCCTGCCAGAGGGCGCGCAGTTCCTCCTGGTCCCGCCAGACCCCCACGGCCAGTCCGGCCAGGAAGGCCGCCCCCAGGGCGGTGGTCTCCCGAACCACCGGGCGCACCACCCTTCGATTCAGGATGTCGGCCTGAAATTGCAGGAGAAAGCCGTCCCGGCTGGCCCCGCCGTCGGCCCGCAGGGCGGTGAGGGGCATCCCGGTATCCCGCTCCATGGCCTGCGCCAGGTCGCAGACCTGGTAGGCGATGGACTCCTGCGC
Source organism: Candidatus Flavonifractor intestinipullorum (assembly GCA_019118925.1). Lineage (GTDB taxonomy): Bacteria > Bacillota > Clostridia > Oscillospirales > Oscillospiraceae > Pseudoflavonifractor_A > Pseudoflavonifractor_A intestinipullorum. The sequence continues at coordinate 24,177 of DWYC01000072.1, forward strand.
GGCCCGGATGATATGCTCCCGCCGGGTGCCCCGGGTCAGGCCCACGATGGTCCCCCGGGCGTACATATCCCAGTAGGGAGCCCCCAGGCCGGTAAAGGCGGGCACCAGATAGACCCCGCCGGTGTCCGGGACCTTTTTGGCGTAGTACTCGGCGTCCCGGCTCTCGCTGAGAAAGCGCATCTCGTCCCGGAGCCACTGGATCACCGCACCCCCCACAAAAACCGAGCCCTCCAGGGCGTAACAGGGCTTCTCCCCCGACCCGGCGGCGATGGTGGTGAGTAGGCCGTTGCGGCTCTCGCAGGGGACGGCGCCGGTGTTCATCAGCAGGAAACAGCCGGTGCCGTAGGTGTTCTTGGCCTCCCCCGGAGAAAAACAGGTCTGCCCGAAGAGGGCGGCCTGCTGGTCGCCGGCCATGCCGGCGATGGGCACCCGGACTCCCTGGAAGTCGGCCGCGCCGTACACCCGGCTGGAGGGGCCCACCTCGGGCAGAATTCCCCGGGGAATATCCAGCTCCTCCAACAGCGTCTCGTCCCAGCGCAGTTTATGGATGTCGAAGAGCATGGTGCGGCAGGCGTTGGTGTAGTCGGTGGCGTGGACGGCCCCGCCGGTGAGCTTCCACAGCAGCCAGGTGTCCACCGTCCCGAAGAGGAGCCGCCCCCGGGCGGCCAGATCCCGGGCTCCCTCCACGTGGTCCAGCAGCCAGCGGATCTTGGTGGCGGAAAAGTAGGCGTCGGGAATCAGCCCGGTCACCGAGCGGATGTAGGGCTCCAGCCCCCGCTCCCGCAGGGCGTCCACCAGAGGGGCGGTGCGCCGGCACTGCCAGACGATGGCGTTGTGGACGGGCCGTCCGGTCTCCCGGTCCCAGAGGACGGTGGTCTCCCGCTGGTTGGCGATGCCGATGGCGGCGATCTCCCGGGGCGAGACGCCGGTCTGGGCCAGAACTTCCATCATCACGCCGTACTGGGAGGACCAGATTTCCATGGCGTCGTGTTCCACCCAGCCCTCCTGGGGATAATACTGGGTAAACTCCTTCTGAGCTGAGCCCACGATGCGCTGCTGCCGGTCGAAGAGGATGGCCCGGGAGCTGGTGGTGCCCTGGTCCAGGGCGAGCAGGTAGGTGCCCATAGCAAAACCTCCAAATCGTGGAATGCGTTCGCCACTATCATACGGCAAGATGCCCGGATTGTCCAGAGAAGCAGAGGCCGGTCTTGACAAATTCTGCGGAAGCCGTATAATTGATCAATCAATTGTTGATATATCAAAAGGAGAACCAGCATGGAGCCTACTTTTCACCTGCTGCTCTACCGGGCTTTCCACGCCCAGAGGAGCTATCTGTACCCCCGCCTGCGGGAGCTGGGGCTGGGGCCGGGCCAGCCCAAACTGCTGGAATATCTGGGGAGCCGCGGACCCTGCGCCCAGCGGGAGCTGGCGGAGTATTTCGAGATCGACCCGGCGGCAGTGTCACGGATGCTGGATACGCTGCAAAAAGGAGGTTTTGTGGCCCGGCAGACGGACGGGGACCGCCGGCGGGACCGGATGGAGCTGACCGAAAAGGGACAGGCGGCCCGGGAAGCCTGGCGGGAAGCCTGCCGGGAGATGGAGGACGTCATGCTCCGGGGGTTCACCCGGGAGGAACGGGAGAGCCTGGCCCGGGGATTGGCGCGCGTCTACAACCATTTGCGGACGGAGAGGGGAGAGGGACCATGGGAGACCTGAAACGACTGGCGTCCTATCTGGGGCCCTACCGGCGGGACCTGTTCATCGGGGCCGTTCTGGTGGTGGTGGAGAGCGGGTTTGAGCTGCTCATCCCGGTGCTCATGGCCGACCTCATCGACGTGGGGGTGGCCCGGCGGGATTTGAACTATATCTTCCATAAGGGAGTGCAGATGGGTCTGTGTGCGCTGCTGGCTCTGGTGACGGGGCTGCTCTACGCCCGGTTTGCCGCCCGGACGGCCTACGGCTGGGGCGCCCGGATCCGGGAGGCGGAGTATGAGAAGGTACAGCGCTACGCCTTTGCCAATCTGGACCGCTTTGAGGCATCCTCTCTGGTCACGCGCATGACGACGGATGTGACGGTGCTCCAGAACGCGGTGAACGGCGGCTTCCGGCCCCTGCTCCGCAGCCCGGTGATGCTGGGCATGGGGGTTGGACTGTCCTTCTGGATGAATCCGGAGCTGAGCGTGATTTTTCTGATCTGCGTGCCGGTGCTGGGAGCGGCCCTGTTTTGGATCCTGCGGCGGGTGGCCCCGCGGTACGGCCGCCTTCAGCGGGCCGTGGACGGCGTCAACCACGTGGTACAGGAGAACCTGACCGCCGTCCGGGCGGTGAAGGCCTTTGTCCGGGGGGAGTACGAGGAGGAGAAGTTCCAGACGGTGAACGAGGAACTGCGCGCCGCCAGCCAGAGTACATTCCGCCTGGCGGCGCTGAACCTGCCCGCCTTCCAGGCCGTCATGTACACCGCCATGGTACTCATCCTCTGGTTCGGGGGAAACATGATTTTGCTGGGCTCTCTTCAGGTGGGGGAGCTCACGGGCTTTCTCAGCTATGTGCTCCAGGTGATGAACTCCCTGATGATGATCTCCAACGTATTTCTGCTCTTGACCCGCTCGCTGGCCAGCGCCCGGCGCATCCGGGAGGTGCTGGAGGAGGAGCCGGCGCTCACCTCTCCGGACCGGGGAGTCCGGGAGGTCCCCGACGGGGGCGTGGAGTTCCGGGACGTCTCCTTCAAGTACCACGCCGGGGCGGAGGAGTACGCCCTCTCGGGGGTCAATCTCCGCATCGCCCCGGGCCAGACGGTGGGGATTCTGGGGGGTACCGGCTCGGCCAAGACCACCCTGGTGCAGCTGATTCCCCGCCTTTACGACGCCACCGAGGGAGTGGTGAACGTGGGCGGCCGGGATGTGCGGGAGTACGACCTGGGCGCTCTGCGGGACGCGGTGGGCATCGTGCTGCAAAAAAACGTGCTCTTTTCGGGCACGGTGCGGGAGAACCTGCTCTGGGGCGACCCGGAGGCCGATGACGAGGCCCTGTGGGCGGCCTGCCGGGCGGCCTGTGCCGACGAATTTCTGGAGCGCCTGCCCGGCGGCCTGGACGCCGACCTGGGCCAGGGGGGCGTCAACGTCTCCGGCGGACAGAAACAGCGCCTGTGCATTGCACGCACACTGCTCAAGCGCCCGAAGATTCTCATTCTGGACGACTCCACCAGCGCGGTGGACACCGCCACCGAGGCCCGCATCCGCAGGGCCCTGGCGGCCATGCCGGGGATGACCAAGATCATCATCGCCCAGCGCATCAGCTCGGTACAGGACACCGACCAGATTGTGGTGCTGGACGACGGACGGGTCCACGCCGTGGGGACGCACGAGACGCTTCTGGCCCGCGACCCCATCTATCAGGAGATCTACGCGTCCCAGCAGAGAGGGGGAGAGGAACATGGCTAGACCGGTCAGCGGGAAAAAGCCGCAGGATCTGGGCTATACCCTGCGCACGCTGTTCTCCTATCTGGGACGGCACAAGTTCCTGCTCCTGGCGGTGGCGGTACTGGTGGCCGTCAGTGCGCTGGCCAACCTCCTGGGGACCTATATGATCCGGCCGGTGGTCAACCATCTGGCCCGGGGAGGCGCGGCGGCTCTGGCGTTCTGGGTGGCGGTAACGGCGGTCATCTATGTTCTGGGGGCTCTGAGCGCCCTGGGCTACACCCAGATCATGGTCCGGGCCGCCCAGAAGGTCCTCTGCGACATCCGGCGGGACCTCTTCGCCCACCTCCAGACGCTCCCCCTGCGCTTTTTCGACGGACAGCGCCACGGGGATGTGATGAGCTATTTCACCAACGATGTGGACACGATTTCCGACGCGCTGAACAACTCCTTCACCACCCTGATTCAGAGCGCCATTCAGGTCGTGGGCACCCTGACGCTGCTCTTTGTGCTCAACTGGCAGCTGACGCTGGTGGCGGCGGCGTGCTACGGGGGGATGTTCCTCTACATCCGTTACAGCGGAACACGCAGCAAGGCCTACTACGCCAAACAGCAGGAGAGCCTGGGGGAGCTGGACGGCTACATCGAAGAGATGGTGGCCGGACAGAAGGTCATCAAAGTCTTTCGCCACGAGGGGGCCAATCTGGAGGGCTTTCGGGCGCGGAATGAGGCCCTGCGCCGCGCAGGCATCGGCGCTCAGAGCTACGCGGCCAGCATGATCCCCGCCATTGTCTCCATCTCCTATGTGAATTACGCCATCGTGGCGGTGCTGGGAGGGCTCATGGCCCTGTACGGGCAGACCGACGTGGGGAGCCTGGCCAGCTACCTGGTCTTTGTACGCCAGGCGGCCCTGCCCATGAACCAGCTCACCCAGCAGAGCAATTTCCTCCTGGCCGCCCTGGCGGGAGCGGAACGGGTCTTTCGGGTGATGGACCTGCCCGGCGAGGTGGACGAGGGCCGGGTGGAGCTGGTGCGGACCGGGCGGGAGACGGCCGGGACGAAGGGAAGCGGCTGGGCCTGGCGGAAGCCCGACGGCAGCACGGTGCCCCTGCGGGGGGACGTGCGCTTCCAGCACGTGGACTTCGGCTATGAGGAGGACCGTCTCATCCTGCGGGACGTGACCCTCTACGCCAAGCCGGGGCAGAAAATCGCCTTTGTGGGGTCCACCGGCGCAGGCAAGACCACCATCACCAACCTCATCAACCGCTTTTACGACGTACAGGGGGGCGCGGTGCTCTACGACGGACTCGACGTGCGGGACATCAAAAAGGACGCCCTGCGCCGGAGCCTGGGCATCGTGCTCCAGGATACCCACCTGTTTACCGGGACCATCGCCGACAACATCCGCTTCGGCAAGCTGGACGCCACCCGGGCCGAGGTGGAGGCGGCGGCCCGGATTGCCAACGCCGACTCCTTCATCCGCCGCCTGCCCCGGGGCTATGAGACTATGGTCACCGCCGACGGAGCCAATCTCTCCCAGGGCCAGCGGCAGCTCCTGGCCATCGCCCGGGCTGCGGTGGCCGACCCGCCGGTGCTCATTCTGGACGAGGCCACCTCCTCCATCGACACCCGAACCGAGGCGCTCATTGAGAAAGGCATGGACCGGCTGATGGAGGGCCGGACTGTGTTCGTCATTGCCCACCGCCTCTCCACCGTCCGCAATGCCGACGCCATTCTGGTCCTGGAGCAGGGGCGGGTTGTGGAGCGGGGCAGCCATGAGGAGCTGCTGGCCCGGAAGGGGCGCTATTACCAGCTCTATACCGGCCTATTCGAGCTCTCCTGAGCGAGAAGGCAAAGCGGCCCCGGGGAATGCCATTCCCCGGGGCCGCCGGTGTTCCTTGGCGCTTACAGCTGGGCGCAGCGGGACTCGATGAGGGCCTCCTGGTCTTTCATGGCCTGGAGCGTACGGGAGAGCAGCTCGTCCAGCTCCCACCCCAGGTTCTCCGCCCCCTGCCGGATGGTGTCCCGGGAGCAGCCGGCGGCGAACTTCTTGTCCTTGAATTTCTTCTTCAGGCTGGACAGCTCCATGTCCTGTACGCTCTTGGACGGGCGCATCAGGGCCGCCGACCAGATGAGACCGGTCAGCTCGTCGCAGGCGAAGAGGACTTTTTCCATCGTGTGCTCGGGCTGGGCGTCGGCCCCGGTGAGGCCCCAGCCGTGGCTCACCACCGCGTGGACCAGGGCGGGGGCGGCCCCCGCCTCCTCCAGCAGCGTCCGGGCCCTGACGCAGTGCTCCTCCGGCCAGCCCTCAAAGTCGATGTCGTGGAGCAGGCCCACCTGCCCCCAGAAGGGGGCCTCGGCCTCATAGCCCAGCTGCCGGGCAAACCACTCCATGACGGCCTCCACCGTCAGGGCGTGGCGCAGGTGGAAGGGCTCGTGATTGTACTTGCACAGCAGGTCCCAGGCCTGCTCGCGGGTGAATTCCATGGGAAACGCTCCTTTGTCTGATGTACTGCGGGCGCGGGTTTACCGCCCCGCGGCCCGGTCGGCCCGAATGAGGTTCTTGATGCCCTCGATGCCCACCTCGATGGCGGCGGAGAGGTCGTGGCTCTCGGTCTGGTCCAGTCCGGCGGCCTCCCGCTCCTGGTTCCAGATCACGTGGAAGCAGGACCCGCAGCGCACCCCCAGGGCGGCGGCGCAGCAGAAGAGCGCGGCCGACTCCATCTCGGAGGCCAGCACGCCCAGGCGCTTCCACGCCTCCCACTTGTAGAGCAGCTCCTGGGCCACGGGCATCCGGTTCGGGCTGTGCTGGCCATAGAAGGAGTCCTTGCACTGCACCACGCCGGCGTGCCAGGGTTTCCCCAGCGCCTTGGCGGCGGCCACCAGGGCCTCCTGCACCGCGTAGTCGGAGACGGCGGGGAACTCGATGGGAGCGTACTCCCGGCTGGCGCCCTCGTGGCGCACGGCGCCGGTGGCGATGACCACGTCGTCGCTCTTCACCTTCAGGGCGATGCCCCCGCAGGTACCCACCCGCACAAAGGTGTCGGCCCCGATGGCGGTGAGCTCCTCCATGGCGATGACGGCGGAGGGGCCGCCGATGCCGGTGGAGCAGACGCTGACCCGCTCCCCCAGGAGGGTGCCGGTGTAGGTGGTGTACTCCCGGTTGGACTGGACCTTTACGGGGTTGTCGAAGTAGGCGGCGATTTTTTCACAGCGCCCCGGGTCGCCGGGCAGAATGCAGTAGCGGCCCACGTCGCCTTTGCGGCACTGGATATGGAATTGAAGTTCATGCTCATGCATAAGATCTTTCACCTCGGTCCTAGGATAAGACGGACGGCGGAACGGTCCGTATTTTCTTATTATACTCAAAAAAAGAGACTCACGCAAGGAAGATTGTGCAATTTGTCCACAGGAAACGATTTTGTAACCATTTGTAGTTGTTTTTTTCTCCAATCTCCGGTAAAATAGAGGACGAGATTCCACGGCGAAAGCGAGGTATCCTATGAAGAAACCCGTGGTAATCGGCCTGCTGATGATGTTGATCTGTGCCGTCGTGTGGGCGGGCTATGCCCTCACCACTGCACTGGTCCAGCGTGCGCCGGTGCGCAATACCCTCAATGCCACCTCCTCTGCGGCTGTGGTGCCTAGCTACGATCCCACCCTCTCTGCGGCGGCCAGCACACTGGAGCCGCTGGACCGGGAGGACGACCAGCGGCTGGAGGAGCGGGCGGAGGCGGTGCTCACGGCGCTGGACGGGCGAGATTATGAGGCCCTCAGCGAGCTGACACACCCAACCCGCGGGGTGACCTTCACCCCGTACTCCACGGTAGACCCGGAGAACGACCTGTGCTTCCTGCCCGAGCAGCTGCGGAAGGCCGCCGGAAGCGGCGAGAGCTTCCTGTGGGGCTTCTCGGATGGGAAGGGAGAG
>DWYC01000073.1 GCA_019118925.1 Candidatus Flavonifractor intestinipullorum
TCCTGGGTGCGGTCCTCCGCCAGCACCTGCCGGGGACCGCTACGGACGGTGAGGACCACCTCCACCTCTCCCGCCCCCTCCACCCGGGAGAGGACGGCCTCCAGACGCGCTTCCAGCTCCGACGGGTCGTAGTCCAGCGCGGCCCCCGCCGCCGTTCCGTCCGGCTGGGCGGACGCCCCGCCTCCGGTGGGGAGCAGGAGCAGCACCGCCCCCACCAGCACCACCAGAAGCACATAGCGGTACTTCCACAAAGCCCCCCGCAGCGGGAGCAGGAGGCGCGTAACATCCTTGCTGTTCATGTCTCTTCCTCCGTTTGATAGCTCTGCCGCTCCTCCGGAATGGCCAGATCGGCCTCCAGGCGGCGGGTGAGGGCCTCCCGCTCCTCCCCGGTGAGCGGCCCCGTCACCGTCACCGCCCAGGGGACCGGATAGCCGTCCTCCCCCGTCCGGGTCTCCACCGATACGGTGCAGGTGATGCCCAGATTTTGCGCCTGCTCCGATATATATGCGCTCGTCCCCTCCACTATGAGGGATTGGAACAGCGCCGCATCCGCCGCCGCCAGCGCCTGTGTCTGCTCCTGGGGCAGGCGGTACTCACTCAGCGCCCGGGCCAGGGCCTCCTCGTCCAGCTGCACCACCGGGGCGAGCAGGGCCAGCAGCAGCACCAGTCCCCCCGTGATCCGCCCGATGCGTCCCACCGGGCCCTTGGGCATCAGGCTCTGGGCCGCCGCCACCAGCATGGCCGCGCACGTCACCCCGAAGATCCATTGATGAATGGCTTCCAGCATTACGATCCCCCCACGCTCAGCGAGATGGCCGACACCAGACTCACCAGCAGCAGCAGCGCCCCCGCCCCCGTCATGCCCAGCACCAGGCCGAAGGCCCCGCCGATCTGGTCGATGAGGCCGCTGGCCGGCCCCTGGGAGACGGTGGCGGCCAGGGCGGAGGTCAGTTTGTAGACCAGATAATGGATCCCCAGCTGCAAAAAGGGCAGCAGGCACATCCCCAGTACCGCCAGCATTCCAAAGACTCCCACCGTGTTGCGCAGCACCCCCGCCCCCGCCAGCACCGTGCCCGCCGCGTCGGAGAGAATGCCGCCCACCACCGGCACCATGCCGGAGATGGTCATTTTGGCGGCCTTTAAGGTCAGGGCGTCGGCCGTGCCGGCGATCACCCCGCTCACCGTCAGATAGCTGACAAAGGCCACCAGAAGGGCGGTCAGCACCGCCGTCACCGCCCATTTCAGCAGCCCCGCCAGACGGCCCAGACCCTCGTTGCCCAAGGCCGCCCGGGCGGTGCAGGCCGCCACATAGGCGTAGACCAGGGGCAGCAGCAGCGTGTCAATGACGGTGAGCAGGATATCGGCAAAGAGCATGGTGGCCAGCTGCCGGGCCGAGGCGCCCCCCGGCGCGCCGCTGGCAGCGGCCGCCGCCGCCACCGTGGGCAAAAGGATCTGGGAAAACTGGTGCATCTGTTCCAGCGCCTGCCGGCCCAGCCCCACCAGCGCGTGGACGTCGGCGACCGCCACCGCCGTGACCGCCACCGCCGCCGTCACATTGGCCGGGCTCAGCTCGGCGGACCGGCCCAGCCCGGCTTCCACCTCTCCGGCCAGGCCGCACAGCGCCACTACCGCCAGCAGCAGCACTCCGCTGGCCAGCGCCTGGCGCACGGTTCCGGTCAGCGAGCCGCTCCCCGCGGCCCACAGCTCCTGCAGGCCCTCCTCCAGGCCGGTCCCCAGCGAAATATGCTGGCCCTGCTCCTCCGCCGCGTCCTGGAGCTCCTCCAGGTCCAGCGCCTGGGCCTGGGCCTCCTGCACCGCCTCCTGGGAGCCCGCTCCGCCCTCCGCCGCCCGGGCCTGGGGCGCCAGAAGGGCCGCGAAAATCAGCGCCGCCGTCACAGCAGCCCGGAGAGCGTGTCCAGCACCGCCTGGAGCAGCGGCGCGGTCACCAGCAGGGCCAGCGCCGCCCCCGCCATCTCCACAAAGGCGGCCAGTCCCCCCTCCCCCGCGTCCCGGCACAGCTCGCTGGAGATGCGGGTCAGGATGGAGATGCCCACCGTCTTGAGCACCGGGGCAAAGACCGCCGGGGCCAGTCCCGCCGCATCGGCCAGAGACTCCAGAAACGTCCCCAGCCCCGACACCTGCGCCAGGACCAGAGAGACGATGACCGCCCCTGCGGTCAGCGAGAGAACCAGGCCGATTTCCCGGGTCTCCCGCTTGACCACCGCGGCGCACAGGGCCGCAATCAAAGCCACGGCCGCCGCTTTTCCCATGGCGTCCATACGTTCTCACAGGCCGAACAGGTCCTGGACCAGGGTAAAAAGGGCGCTGATCTCCTGCACCACCATCATCAGCACCACCACCAGCCCCGCCAGGGTGACCATGGTGGCCTGCTCCTCCCGCCCGGAGCGGGAGAGCACCTGGTTGAGCACCGAGACCAGAATCCCGATGGCCGCAATTTTAAAGATCATATCCACATCCACGGCTTTTTTCCTTCCTTTCCCCAGGTTACAGCAGGAGAATGGCGCCAAAGGCCCCCGCCGTCAGGCCCAGCGCGGCGCACAGCCGCCCCCGGCTGTCCCGGTCGGCCTCGGCCCGCTCCAGGTTTCGCTCCAGCCGCGCGCGGGTCAGGGCCAGAGCCTGGCGCTGGCCCTCCCCGTCATAGCGGCCCAGCACCTCCCCCAGCTCGGCCAGCTCCTCCCGGTCCTCTGGCGCCAGGTCGGGGAGGGTCTCCTCCACCGCCTCCCGCCACAGCGTCCCCAGACTGTCCTCCCCCAGCCGGTCCATCCCGGCCAGACAGCGGCCGAAACAGGCCCCCGCAGGGGCGGGAGCGCGCCGCTCCAGGGAGGAGAACAGGTCGGGGATGGGGGGCAGGCGGAAGGAGAGCTCCCGTTCCGCCAGCTCCAGCGCGCCGGCCATGGCCCGCAGGTTCTCCACCCGGCGGCGGAGCTTCTGGGCGGCCAGCAGCCCCAGCGCGCCCGCGCCCCCCACCACCAGGACCGCCCCCAGCAGCCTCAGCATGGTTCTCCCTCCAGGTTGGTCACGGCATAGCGCCGCCCTCCGCCGGTTTTGCGGATGAGCACCAGGCGCTGAAATACCCCCTCCTCCAGCAGCCGGCGGTAGAGGGGCCGGCGGCGCAGGTCCTCCGGACCCGCGGCGTGGGCGGTGGCCAGCAGGGCGACCCCGCAGTTGGCCGCCGTCTCCAGGGCTGCGGCGTCGGCGGGAGCGGTGATCTCATCGGCGGAGAGCACCTGGGGATTCATTCCGCGCAGGAGCATCATCAGCCCCTCCGCTTTGGGACAGCCGTCCAGAACGTCGGTATGGGGGCCCACGTCCAGCTGGGGCGTCCCGGCCCAGAGGGCGGCCAGCTCCCCCCGCTCGTCGGCCACGCCCACCCGGAGCGGCGCGCCCCCCTCCCCGGCGGAGAGGATTCGGATCAGATCCCGCAGCAACGTCGTCTTTCCGCCCCCCGGCGGCGAGAGGATCAGCGCGCTGGATACGCCCTCCCCCGTCCGGAGCGCAGAGGCCACCGGGGCCGCGATCCCGCGGTGCTCCCTGGCCACCCGGATGGCCAGGGAGGAGATCTCCCGCAGGTTGTACACCGCCCCCTCCCGGACCACCGCGCTGCCGCACAGGCCCAGCCGGTGGCCTCCCCGCACCGTCACAAAGCCGTTTTGCACCTTGTCCAGGGCCGTGTGGGCCGAAGCCCGGGTGGCCACCTCCAGCACCCGGGCCAGGTCGCCCGGCGTCAGGGCCGCCAGCGCCCCGGGAACCGGCCGCTCCCGGGCGCCCAGCAGCGCCGTCAGCGGCTGTCCCGCCCGCAGGCGCAGCTCCTCAATCTCCGCCTGCTCGCCGGGGGGAAGGGCCTCCAGAGGACGCCGGAACCCCTCGGGCAGCAGGGCCGCCGCCTGCCGGAACCGCGCCGCGGCCCGCTCACGCTCCTGTGCCGTCATGTCGCTCACGCTCCTTGTCTTTGGAATGGAAATGACTGAGACATCCTATGAGGGCCTGTCCCCCGTTATGCCTCGGGCGGGCGGCTTTTTTTCCCTTGCGCGCCGGGGCGGGCCTTGGTATACTGGAGTCGAACAAAGTTTTGGGAGGTATGCGCCGTGTCCAACCCCCGCCTCTTCGCCCTGTATCACTATCTGCTGGAACGGCGGCAGGCCACCGCCCCCGAGCTGGCCCGGCGCTTTGAGGTCTCGGTGCGCACCATCTATCGGGATGTGGACGCTCTGTCCGCCGCCGGAGTGCCTGTCTACGCCGTCCCCGGCCGCGGGGGCGGCATCGCCCTGCTGGACCACTGCGTATTGGAGCGCGCCGCTTTTTCCCAGGCCGAGCAGGCCCAGCTCCTCACCGCCCTCCAGAGCCTCCCCGACTCGGTGCGCGCCGAGGCCGCCGGAACGCTGGACAAGCTCGCCGCCCTCTTCCGCCAGCGCGCCCCCGACTGGCTCCAGGTGGACTTGTCCCACTGGGGCAGCGCCGCCCCGGACCACGCCAAGTTTCAGCGTCTGAAACAGGCCATTCTGGAGCGGCGGCCCATCTCCTTCCGGTATATGCGCTCCTCCGGGCAGGCCGCCCTGCGGCGGGTCCTCCCCGCCCGGCTGGTGTTTAAAGGCCGGGCCTGGTACCTCCAGGGCTTCTGTCTGGACCGGAAGGACTACCGCACGTTCAAGGTCAGCCGGATGCTGGACCTGGCCGTGCAGGAGGAGTCCTTTGACCGCCCTCTCGTTCCGCCCCCCATTCAGGCCGCGCAGGCCGAGCCCCCTTTTCCCGTTCCGCTGACCCTCTCCTTCGCGCCCTGGATGGCCCACCGGGTCTATGACGAGTTCGCCGAGGACTGCATCGTCCCCCAGGCCGACGGCTCTTTCCTGGTCCAGGTTGTCTTTCCCGAGGACCAGTGGCTCTACGGCTATCTGCTCTCCTTCGGCGCTGCGGTGGAGGTCCTCGCCCCCGCCTCCCTCCGGCGGCGTCTGGGCCTGCTGGCCCGGGAAATTGCCCGGGGCTGCCTGGACCCTGACAGCGCCTGTCAGGTTTCCTGTGCTAAGATGGAGCCATCTCAATTCAAGGAGGTCTCCCATATGCAGTTCCATTCCGGCGATTTCTGCCAATCCTGCGGCATGCCCCTCTCCGAAGCCGCCCTCCGCGGCTCGGAAGCCGACGGCACCCCCAGCCCCCACTACTGCAAATATTGCTACCAGAACGGCGCGTTCACCGGCGAGATGACCATGGAGGAGATGATCGAGTTCTGTACCCCCATCCTCGTCCGGGAACACCCCGAACTCTCGGCCGAGCAGGCCCGGGCCCAGATGCACCAGTTTTTCCCTCTCCTTCTCCGCTGGCGGAAAAAATAGCCCCGCGGGCCGCGAGCGGGCCGCCCAGGTGTTCTTGACATTTCGACGGGCGGGGGCTACCATAGGATTATCTCAATCTCCCGGAGGAGGTCTTTATTATGGAACTTCAGACATGCATCCGTACCCGCCGAAGCGTGCGTCAGTTTACCGACGAGCCCGTCAGCCACGCCGCGCTGGAGCAGGTGATCGCTCTGGCCGCCTGGGCTCCGTCCTGGAAAAACACCTAGATCAGCCGCTATGTGGCCATCGAGGACCCGGAGGTCCTCCAGACCATCTGCGCGCAGTACGTATCCCCCTTCAACGCCCGCATCATCGGCGGCTGCAAGACCCTCATCGCCCAGACCTTTGTGAAGAGCCGCTCCGGCTTCGAGCGGGACGGCTCCTTCTCCACCGACCGGGAGGACGGCTGGCAGTACTACGACTGCGGCATGGCCGCCCAGACCCTGTGCCTGGCCGCCCACGACCTGGGCCTGGGCACCGTGGTGATGGGCGTCTTTGACCGCAAGGGCCTGGAGCAGTACCTCCAGCTGCCCGAGGAGCAGGAGCTCATGGCCCTCATCGCCATCGGCCACCCCGCCGAGGAGCCCACCGCCCCCAAGCGCAAGGACGTGGACGTTCTCCTCTCGTACCGGTAATCCCCTGCCCCTTCCCCCTGCGCCCCCGCCTCTTTGGAGACGGGGGCGCGTTTTCTGCCCGCCTTGACGGGATGGGCCGCCTTGGGTATACTGGTCTTATTGTGATCTATTTTGGTTAGGAGGAACGTTTTATGACCCCGAGTATCCGCCCCGAGGTTCCGGGCGACTACGCCGCCGTGGAGGCCCTGGTCCGGGAGGCCTTCTGGAATGTGTACCAGCCCGGCTGCTATGAGCACCACTATCTCCACCTTCTGCGCCGGTCCCTCGCCTTCCGGGGGAATTTGACCTTTGTGTGCGAAGCGGAAGGCCGGCCGGCCGGGTATCTGGCCTGCTCGTCCAGCTCCATCGCCCTGTGCGGCGGCGGACGGCTGGAGACCATCACCTTCGGCCCCCTGGCCGTGCTGCCCGCCCTCCAGAAACAGGGGCTGGCCCGGGCCCTGGTGTGCCACGCCCTCCGGGCCGCCCGGGCCATGGGCGAGCGGGCCGCCGTCATTCTGGGCGACCCCCGGCACTACGGCCGCTACGGCTTCTGGTGCGGCGAGAAGTGGGGCATCTCCCTGGAGGATGGCCAGTACCTCCCCGGTCTCCAGGCCGTGGAGCTCCAGCCCGGGGCCCTCCGGGCCGCCGCCGGGCGCTTTCAGGAGGGCTTTGTCTACCAGCCCGACGAGGCGGAGCTGGACGCCTTCGACGCCGCGTTCCCCCCAAAGGAAAAGGCCGTTACCCCCTCCCAGCAGGAGTTCGCATTCATGTGCAGTTTAGGACATCAGGTGATTCCCAATGGATTTATGTAATATACAAGAGATTAAGGGCCTCCTGGCCCGGCACGGCTTCCGCTTTTCCAAGTCTATGGGGCAGAATTTTCTCATCGAGTCCCGGGTCCCCCGGGACATCGCCGACGCCTCCGGGGCCGGTCCCGGCGTGGGCGTGGTGGAGGTGGGACCCGGCATCGGCCCGCTCACCGTGGAGCTCGCCCGGCGGGCGGAACGGGTGGCGGCGGTGGAGCTGGACCGCTCTCTGCTGCCCATTCTGGCCGAGACTCTGGCCCCCTACCCCAATGTGGAGGTGGTCCCCGGGGACGTGATGAAGCTGGATCTGGCCGCCCTGTGCCGGGAGAAGCTCCCCGGCCTCACCCCCATGGTGTGCGCCAATCTGCCTTACAACATCACCACGCCGGTGATTACCGCCTTTCTGGAGGCCGGGTGCTTTTCCAGCATCACGGTGATGATCCAGCGGGAGGTGGCCCGGCGCATCTGCGCCCAGCCCGGCGGGGCCGACTACGGGGCCTTTTCGGTCTTTTGCCAGTACCATGCCCAGCCGGAATTTCTCTTTGAGGTGCCCCCGGAGTGCTTCCTTCCCGCTCCAAAGGTCACCTCCGCCGTGGTGCGCCTGGTCCCCCGCACCGCGCCACCCCAGACGCTGGTGGACGAGGACGCCTTCTTCCGGGTGGTCCGCGCCGCCTTCGCCCAGCGGCGCAAGACCCTGCTCAACAGCCTCACGGCCGCCTATGGGGACCGGGAACGGGTCCGCGCGGCGCTGGCAGCGTGTTCCTTGCAGGAGAATGTGCGGGGTGAACGCCTTGGAATTCCGGAGTTTGCATCGCTTGCTGCGTCTTTAGCAGAAACTAAATGATTTTTTAGTAAATCTGTCGGAATACATCTTGCTTTTTCTTTCACATTCTAGTAGAATAAGATTGTTCTTATTTCAAATGGGGGGTAATCACAATGGCACTGACCACCAATAAAGCTGTATTGAATTGGATCGACGAAATGGCCGCCATGACCCAGCCCGACCAGATCGTCTGGATTGACGGTTCCGATGCGCAGATCGAGGCCCTGCGGGCCCAGGCCTGCGCCACCGGCGAGATGGAGAAACTCAATCAGGAACTGCTGCCCGACTGCTACCTGCACCGCACCGCCGTCAACGATGTGGCCCGGGTGGAGGATCGCACCTTCATCTGCTGCCACAGACAGGAGGACGCCGGTCCCACCAACAACTGGATGGACCCGCAGGAGATGTACGCCAAGCTCAAAAAGCTCTACACCGGCGCCATGAAGGGCCGCACCATGTACGTCATCCCCTACTCCATGGGTGTGGTGGGCTCTCCCTTTGCCAAGTACGGCATTGAGCTGACCGACTCCATCTACGTGGTGCTCAATATGTGCATCATGACCCGGGTTGGCACCGCCGTGGCCGAGGTCATCGGCGACGACTTTGTCAAGGGCCTCCACGCCAAGGCCGACCTGGACCCCGAGAACCGCTATATTGTTCACTTCCCCGAGGACAACACCATCATGTCCGTGAACTCCGGCTACGGCGGCAATGTGCTGCTGGGCAAGAAGTGCTTCGCCCTGCGCATCGCCTCCTATCTGGGCCGCAACCAGGGCTGGATGGCCGAGCATATGCTCATTCTGGGCATTCAGAATCCCGCCGGTGAGGTGCGCTACCTGGCCGCCGCCTTCCCCTCCGCCTGCGGCAAGACCAACCTGGCCATGCTCATCCCGCCCGAGCACTACCGCAAGGCCGGCTGGAAGGTCTGGTGCGTGGGCGACGACATCGCCTGGATCCGGGTGGGCGAGGACGGCCGCCTGTGGGCCATGAACCCGGAGAACGGCTTCTTCGGCGTGGCTCCCGGCACCAACGAGAAGTCCAACCCCAACGCCCTGGCCTCCACCCGCAGGGGCACCATCTTCACCAACGTGGTACATAATCTGGACAACAACACCGTCTGGTGGGAGGGGCTGGACAAAAATCCGCCCGAGAACGCCGTAGACTGGAAGGGCAACCCCTGGAACGGCAAGACCAGCGATGTAAAGGGCGCGCATCCGAACAGCCGCTTTACCGCGCCTGCTAAAAACTGCCCCTGCATCAGCCCGAAATTCGACGACGGCGCCGGCGTGCCGATTTCCGCCATCATCTTCGGCGGCCGCCGTGCTCAGACCACCCCGCTGGTTTACCAGTCCCGCGACTGGAACAACGGTGTGTTCGTAGGCTCCATTATGGCTTCTGAGACTACCGCAGCCGCAACCGGCGCCGTGGGCGTCGTCCGCCGCGACCCGATGGCCATGCTGCCCTTCTGCGGCTACCATATGGGCGATTACTTCAAGCACTGGATTGAGATGGGCGAGAAGCTCGGTGACAAGGCCCCGAAGATCTTTAACGTCAACTGGTTCCGCCTCGACGAGGACGGCAACTTCATTTGGCCCGGCTTCGGCGACAACCTGCGCGTTCTGGAGTGGATCATCGACCGCTGCGAGGGCAAGGTCGGCGCTGAGGAGACCGCAATCGGTTATGTGCCGAAGGCTGAGGACATCAACCTGGAGGGCCTGGACTTCAGCATCGACACGCTAAAGTCCATCCTGGCTGTCAACAAGGACCAGTGGGCCACAGAGGCCGAGGGCATCGAGGAGTTCTACACCAAGTTTGGCGGCAAGCTGCCTGCCGAGCTGCGCAAGGAGCTCGACACCCTGAAGGCAAACCTGAAATAATCGGGGAATACCCGCAATAATAACAAAACAGAGGCTTGGTTCAAAGACCGGGCCTCTGTTTTTTGCCGCTTTCAGCCGGGGAGAACCGCCCCGGCGGTTTGAAGGCAAGCGGCGTTATGATAAAGCCTTCCAATCCGTTCCGGGCGGTAGGAACAGAATCTGTGCCGCGCGCTGTACGGTTCCACACAGGAAGGGCAGGGGCGCTGCTTCAGCCGGTGAACAGCTGCGTCCAGTAATTGGTCCCCGCCGCATTGCGGTAATAGCCCACACCAATGGCGGTATAGCTTGCATTGAGAATGTTGGCGCGGTGCCCGGAGCTGTTCATCCAGCCCTGCATCACCTGCTCCGGCGTCCGCTGCCCCCAGGCGATGTTTTCTCCGGCGGTGCGAAAGCGGGCCCCCTGTTCCAATAGCGCGGTGGAGAATTGGCGGCCGTCGGGCCGAGTGTGCGAGAAGGAATGCTCGGTCTCCTTGGCCCGCACCAGCGCTGCGGCTTCAGCCGGCTGGCTGATGGCGAGCGGCTGAAGCCCGGCTTTTTCCCGCTCCTTATTGACAAGCCGCACCACCTGCTCCGGGTATGAAAGTGTTCCGGTACTGTTTGGGCTGCTGTTCGCTGCGGGCCGCGAGGGACTGGGCAGGGAGGCCGTGGGGCTTCCCGCGCCGGAGCTCATCGCTTGCGACGAGGATAATGACGGTTGCTGCGTTTGCGGCCACTGGAAACTGGGACGGTGCGGGCTGCCTGACTGGGAGGCGGCGGGCGGCGCGGCAGAGGCGGCGCGCGAGGGCATCTGGCTGCCGCTTTGCGCCGGCCCGCTTTTTTCCCGGCTGCTTGATTCAGTTGAATCGCCCTCCGGAATCAAGCTGATGATTTCCGTCAGCCCGGATGTCTCGCTTGGAAGCGCAGGCTCGCCGTCGCTGGAATCCGGGCCGGGCGAGAGGGCCGCGGATGTCCGGCTGTCCGCCCCGTCTTCCGCCTCCCCCAGCAGCTCCGGCCGGCTGCGGGCGATGTCGAGCGGGAGAATGACCGCGGCCAGAACCGCGGCGCCCGCAACGACAAATGCCATTATTTTTTTGACCATATTTTCCTCCAAAAGGTATGGGTGTTGATTTTTATATTCCGTACCCGTGGGCGGCTTTACCGCGCCGCGGGCTTCGGTTGTATTTTCCCCGGTTTGGCCCGGTATATGCGGCTTCTTTGCGGCCCGCAATTGCCGGATATTGACGGCTTGTCAAGCGGCTGTTGCGCAAGCAAGGCTTCAGCGCCCCTTACAAATCATAGGCGAACCGGCAGTTTTTTAAAAATAGAAATGACAATGCTTAACGGAACATGATATAATGCAAGCAGAGAAAAATTGGAATCTAGGGGGGATGAAAATGACGGAGAAGTTATCTGAAATGAGCTTAGAAGATTTATGGAAGCTATTTCCTATTTATTTAACAGAGCATCAGCCCTGCTGGGAAAAATGGTATGCGGAGGAAGAAAAATTTTTGAAGGACAGGGTTCCGAATATAGAGAGAATCAGTCATATAGGAAGTACGGCGATTCACTCTATTTGTGCAAAGCCAATTATTGATATTCTTGTGGAAATTTCAACGGAATATCCGTTATTGCACGATAAAGAATTGATTGTGAAAAGCGGTTATATTTGTATGTCCGAAGCTTCTGAGAGAATTTCTTTTAACAAGGGATATACAGAAAAAGGATTTGCCGACAGGGTATTTCATCTGCACCTAAGATATGCTGGAGATAATGATGAATTATATTTTAGGGATTATCTCATGGAGCATGCCAACATTGCCGGCGAGTACGAGAAAATGAAATTGAAATTATCACAAGAATATAGATTTAACAGAGACGGTTACACAAAGGCTAAAACAGATTTTATTCAAAAGTACACCGAAAGGGCAAAGTTGAAATATGGCGCCCGGTATTGATTTAGATGCTAAAGAAATGGAGCGGCAGAAGGGTTCAATACACTTGGCCTAGATGCCGCGGAGTAGCCCGGCCCCGGCGGCCGAAAGGCAATATACCACGCGGGCATGCTGGCTTGAAGGCGGTCTGCTTCGGCGCTCCGGCGCGCTGCCGGGCCGTTTAAGGCCCCCGTTATCGAACAAGGGCGTATGAAAACCGGGCGGAACCCGGGTTATAATGGGGGTGAACTTTTGGCGGAGACGCTGCGGGCGCGGCCCGCGCCGATGCGGAAAACCGCCGGGGGTATCCCTAAAGAGGAGCCCGCACGGTTTTGCGAGTAGTTGGCTTTTGCAAAGGCCTGTGAAAGGAGAAAAATGGATGGAAAAGTTTAAGGTTGCCCTATTACAGCTGTGCTCCACGCCGGACCAGGCGGGGAACCTGGAAAAGGGGCTGAATTATTGCCGGCAGGCGAAGGCGATGGGGGCGGACCTGGCGCTGTTCCCGGAAATGTGGAATAACGGGTACCGGGTAACCGCGGACCCCGCACAGCTTGAGGCGGATGCCGTCCCCCGGGACGGCGCGTTTGTCCGGGCCTTTGCAAATCTGGCAAAGGAATTGGAAATGGCGATTGGCATCACCTTTTTAGAGCGGTTCAATCCTGCGCCCCGGAACACCCTCTGTGTTTTTGACCGTATGGGGGACTGTGTGCTGACATACGCCAAGGTGCATACCTGCGATTTTGATGTAGAGCGCAGCCTAACGCCCGGGGAGGATTTCTACAGCGCGGACCTGGACACAGGACGCGGCAGTGTACGGATTGGCGCGATGATTTGCTATGACCGTGAATTTCCTGAGAGCGCGCGGATTTTGATGCTGCAAGGGGCGGAGGTTATCTTGGTTCCCAACGCCTGCCCCATGCAGATCAACCGCCTGGCGCAGCTGCGCGCCCGCGCGTATGAAAATATGGCAGGGGTTGCCACTGCCAACTATGCCTACGGCCAGCCGGACTGCAACGGGCACTCGTCGGCGTTTGACGGCATCGCCTACCGGGACGGCGAAGGCGGTGAGCGGGACATGCTGCTGCTGGATGCCGGAGAGGCGGAGGGGATTTACCTGGCGTCATTCCCGTTGGCAGAGCTCAGGGCGTACCGGGAGAACGAGGTCCATGGCAACGCTTACCGACATCCCGGGAAATATAAGCTGTTGGTTGCGGAGGAGCGAAAGGCTCCCTTTGTCCGCGCGGACTACAGGGGGTAACTTCCCCGTCCCTCCCGGCGTTCTGCTGCTGTAAATAAAAGGCAAAGGCGATTTCCGGCGGAGCCGGACGATCCGCCGCCGCAGCACAAAAAGCGGCGCAAAAATAAGTTCCCGGTGCCGGCCTTTAGCCGGCGCCGGGAATTGCTTTAACGCGTTTTACAACGTGTTTTGCAACGTGTTTTGCGGTGCCCTATTCCCTTCCCCTTCTGCGGCGGGGCCGCGCTCATGGGCGCAGCCTGAAGGTTTTGGGCGCGAAGCGGTAGACTAGAAGCAGTGCGGCGGCGACATAGACAATGCAGAAGGCCGACACGCCCAGGCCAAAGGCCAGCGTGGGCAGCTCCTTGCCCATGGCAAAGTAGCAGACAAAATAAGTTAGGCCATTGAGGATGCCATAGGCCGCGTTTTTGGTTTCCATCTGGATGTTATAAGGCTGAAGCAGGTAATAGAGCACCAGTGTATGGACGGAGAAAAATACCGACATGGCGATGATGGAGACGAAGAGCAGCACATAGTTGAGCGGCTCCGATGTGCCGCCGGAGAGGAAAAGCAGCAGCGGCAGCCCCAGCGCAATGACGGACGCGGGCATGAGGTTAATGGCGATGATGTATTTCAGCCGTGCGGCGAACAGCGTGAGGATGGCCTTGGGCTGCCGGTAAAAGCGATAGGTAAGCATGC
The DNA here is from genome assembly GCA_019118925.1 of Candidatus Flavonifractor intestinipullorum. Taxonomy (GTDB): domain Bacteria; phylum Bacillota; class Clostridia; order Oscillospirales; family Oscillospiraceae; genus Pseudoflavonifractor_A; species Pseudoflavonifractor_A intestinipullorum. Next base: position 13,312 of record DWYC01000073.1, read on the forward strand.
TGTGGTCACAGTTGGTGAACATTGCTTGAGTGATGACGCGCCCGCGGTTGACCAGGTACATGACAAACAGAAAATAAGGCAAAAAGGCCAGCATCAGCTCGTTGACAGTGGTTTTGGCCTCTGGTATGGACAGGCAGGCGATGATCAGCATAATGAGAATAGCCAGCAGTACCAGGGTAATCTTTTTCGCGGATTTGGTCAGCAGCTTGGAGTGGCGCTTCATAAAGAGCTCGTTCAGGTATTGGTAGCCG
>DWYC01000074.1 GCA_019118925.1 Candidatus Flavonifractor intestinipullorum
GAATGATTCCCCTGCTTTTTTCCAATCCCGTCTGACAGAGGCCGTAAGTGTAATTTTGAGTGAATTACTTTCTTACGAGCACCCGCCAAAGGCAGGGGGCGTCTTTGCGTGAAGCGCAGAACGCGAAGGAATTACTTGTGGTCCACGCTGTACATGTGAGCGATCAGGTCCAGCACCTTGTTGGAGTAGCCGATCTCGTTGTCGTACCAGGAGACGACCTTCACGAAGGTGTCGGTCAGAGCGATACCGGCGGTGGCGTCGAAGATGGAGGTGCGGGTGTCGCCCAGGAAGTCGGAGGAGACCACGGCGTCCTCGGTGTAGCCCAGGATGCCCTTCAGCTCGCCCTCGGAGGCCTTCTTCATGGCGGCGCAGATCTCATCGTACTTGGCGGGCTTGGCCAGGTTGACGGTCAGGTCCACCACGGACACGTCCAGAGTGGGAACACGCATGGACATACCGGTCAGCTTGCCGTTCAGGGAAGGAATGACCTTGCCCACGGCCTTAGCGGCGCCGGTGGAGGAGGGGATGATGTTGCCGGAAGCGGCACGGCCGCCGCGCCAATCCTTCTTGGAAGGACCGTCCACGGTCTTCTGGGTGGCGGTGGTGGAGTGCACGGTGGTCATCAGGCCGTCGGTGATGCCCCAGTTGTCATTGAGGACCTTGGCGATGGGGGCCAGGCAGTTGGTGGTGCAGGAGGCGTTGGAGACGAAGGTCATGTCGCTGGTGTAGGTGTCCTGGTTCACGCCCATGACGAACATGGGGGTGGAATCCTTGGAGGGAGCGGACATGACGACCTTCTTCGCACCGGCGTCAATGTGAGCCTGGGCCTTCTCCTGGGTCAGGAACAGACCGGTGGACTCCACCACGTACTCGGCGCCCACCTGGCCCCAGGGGATGTCGGCGGGGTTCATGCAGGCGAAGAAGTTGACCTTCTTGCCGTTGACGGTGATGGAATTCTCGTCATACTCAATGGTGCCGTCGAACTGGCCGTGCATGGTGTCGTAACGCAGCATATAGGCCATGTAGTCGGGAGTCATGAACGGGTCGTTGATGCCGACGAACTCGATGTCGTCGCGGCCGATGCCGGCGCGGAACACGAGGCGGCCGATGCGTCCGAAACCGTTAATACCAACTTTGATGCTCATGGGAATCTCTCCTTCACAAAGTTTTTGTAGGTTTTCCTTCGCGCTCCCTTATTATATCCCACTTACTGCAAAAAGAAAAGAGGTCATGTGCAAAAAATTAGACGCTCCCATTAAAAAAATGGTGTTCAGTGTGACCCAAAAGGGAGGGAAGGAGAAGATAAGTTGACTTTTAAGCTTGTCGCGCATCACAGTATTTGGTATACTGGCAGGGTGAAACAGACCGCAGGCTTCTGCATATGCTAGGGACGGCCGCAGGGCTGGTCGCTGGAGGCAAATCGTGGGAGGACTTTAGCTTGAAGAAGGACAATTACGAGTTGGAAGCCCGAATGGTGGAGCAGCTCCGGGAGCAGGTGGGCAATCTGCTGGCCGCGGCCCAGCTGCTGACCCCCGCCATCCGGGAACAGGAAGAGCGGAAATACGAACAGTATCTGGCGATTCTCAACCAGGGACTCTACCGCCTGCTGCGTCTGACGGAACACGCGGACCTGTATCAGCGCCAGGAGCTCGCCCGGCGCAAGGAGCTGGTGGAGGTACAGGAGTTCTGCCGCACCCTGGGCGCCCAGGTGGAGGGGGTATCCCAAAATCTGGGTGTGGCTTTCCAGTGGGAATGCCAGGGAAAGGAGACGGCAGTGGAGGCCGACCGGACGCTTCTGGAACGGCTGATTCTGATGCTGCTGGAGGACGCGCTGCGGGCGGCGGGCCGGGGAGGCCGGGCGGGCCTGCGCACCGCGGGCGATGAAAACCGGGTGCGCATTACCGTCTGGGATGACGGGGAGCACACCGCCCTGCCGGGCCGGGAGCCGCCGGAGGAGAGTCCCCTCCTCTGGCGGGAGAAGCGGCCGGAGGTGGAGCTTGCCCGGGCCATGGCGGCCGCCAACGGCGGCGCGCTGGTCTACGAGCGGGGGGAGGAGCGGGGAATGCGGGCGGTCCTCTCGTTCCCTGTTGCCCGGAATCCGGAGGCGTTTCACACGCCCCGAATGGGGTATGACGCCACCGGGGGCTTCCAGACCCTGCTGGTGGAGCTCTCCGACCTGCTGCCCTATCAGGCGTATCTGCCGGAGGAGCTGGAATGAGGGCGGATACGCGGCGGGACCTGGTGCTGGTGGCCGCGGCAGATGAGGACTGGGGCATCGGCCGGGACGGGGACCAGCTGCTCTACCTGCGGGAGGATTTGAAGCGCTTCAAGGCCCTGACCCTGGGCCGGGGGGTGATTTTGGGCCGCAAGACCCTGGCGACCTTCCCGGGCGGACGGCCGCTTCCCGGGCGGAGGAACCTGATCCTCTCCCGGAACCCGTCCTTTCACCCGAAGGGGGCGGAGGTGTTCCACACGCTGGAGGAACTCCTCGCCGCCGCCCCGGAGGGGGCGCGGGTTATCGGCGGGGGAGAGGTCTACCGGGCCCTCCTGCCCTGGTGCGGCACGGCCTATGTGACGCGCATTCAGGGACGCTTCCCCGCCGACACCCGGCTCCCCAATCTGGACGCCGACCCCGGCTGGGCGCGGGTGGAGGAGAGCGAACCCCTGGAACAGGACGGCGTCCAGTACCGCTATGTGACCTATCGAAGGAGGAATTCCGGTGTACTGGGATGAGATCGCCGCCTACCGGCCCCGGAGCGAACAGGAGGAGGCCGACCAGCGCCAGATGCTGGACTACATCCGGCAATTTCCCGACACGATTCTGACCCGGGATAATCCCATCGCCCACTTTTCCAGCTCCGGTTTTGTGGTCAATGCCGACGCCTCCCGGGTGCTCATGGCCCACCACAACCTCTACCGGGTGTGGGCCTGGACGGGCGGACATGTGGACGGAGAGGAGGACTTCCTCGCCGTGGCCCTGCGGGAGGCCCGGGAGGAGACCGGCGTGACCCATATCCGGCCCCTGTCGGACGCCATCGCCTCGCTGGAGATTCTGCCCGTGTGGGGGCACGTGAAGCGGGGCAGGTATGTCCCCTCCCACCTGCATCTGAATGTGAGTTATCTGCTCCTGGCCGACGAGAACGACCCTCTCTCCGTGCGGGAGGGGGAGAACACCCGGGTGGGCTGGCTTCCGGCGGCGGAACTGCTCTCCTACACCAACGAGTGGGAGATGGACGGGGTCTATACCAAGCTCCTGGAGCGGGCCCGGAACCTGCTGTACGGCGGAAGAAGAGAAACAGGGGCTAGGAAATTGAACCGCACGGGTGTATAATAGAAACAATCCACCTGCGCGCAAAAAGGAGGAAGTTTACCATGATTCAAGTCGATTTGAGCAATATCCGTTCCTTTGTCCCCGAGGACTGGTTCACCTCCCGCCAGGGCCGCCTGGAGCAGGCCCGGGCCATGCTGGAGGCCGGAAACGGCCCCGGCGGCGACTTCACCGGCTGGGTGCACCTGCCCCGGGACTACGACCGGGAGGAGTTCGCCCGCATCCAGAAGGCGGCAAAGAAGATCCAGTCCGACTCCCAGGCCCTGGTAGTCATCGGCATCGGCGGGTCCTATCTGGGCGCCCGGGCGGTGGTGGAGCTGCTGAAGTCTCCCAACTACAACCTGAAGCAAAAGAACACCCCCGACATCTTCTTCGCCGGCAACGGCCTGTCCACCGACGCGCTGCTGGAGACCATCGAGCTGGTGAAGGACCGGGATTTCTCGGTGAACGTCATCTCCAAATCGGGCACCACCACCGAGCCCGCCGTGGCCTTCCGCATTTTCAAGAACCTGCTGGAGGAGAAGTACGGCAAGGACGAAGCCCGCAAGCGCATCTACGCCACCACCGACGCCCACAAGGGCGCGCTGAAGGGCCTGGCCGACGCGGAGGGCTATGAGGAGTTCGTGGTGCCCGACGCGGTGGGCGGGCGCTTCTCGGTGCTCACCGCCGTGGGCCTGCTGCCCATCGCCGTGGCGGGCATTGACCTGGAGGCGCTCATGGACGGCGCCGCCCAGGCCATGGAGGCCCTCGCCGTCCCCGGCGCGGAAAATCCGGCCTGGCAGTACGCCGCCGCCCGGCATGCCCTCTATACCGCCGGAAAGAGCACGGAAATCCTGGTGGGCTATGAGCCCTCCTTCCGCTTCTTTGCCGAGTGGTGGAAGCAGCTCTACGGCGAGAGCGAGGGAAAGGAGCACAAGGGCCTCTTCCCCGCCAGCGTGGAGTTCACCGCCGATCTGCACTCCATGGGTCAGTATATCCAGCAGGGCCAGCGTCTGATGTTTGAGAGCGTGGTCCGCTTCCAGGAGTCCCTGGGCTCCTACACCATCCCCAACGATCCGGAGAACGTGGACGGGCTCAACTTCCTCTCGGGCAAGCCCCTCTCCTTCGTGGCCGAGCAGGCCCTGCGGGGCACCCTCCTGGCCCACGTGGACGGCGGCGTGCCCAACGTGGTGATCCAGGCCCTGCGCCGGGACGAGCGCACGGTGGGCGAGCTGATCTATTTCTTTGAGTACGCCTGCGGCCTGAGCGGCTACCTGCTGGAGGTCAACCCCTTCGACCAGCCCGGTGTGGAGGCCTATAAGAAGAACATGTACGCCCTGCTGGGCAAGCCCGGATACGAGGCGCAGAAGGCGGAACTGGAGGCCCGGCTCAACGGTTAAGGGGAGGGCAACTTTTCGTCGAATTTCCCAAAATCGGTTGCAATCTCTCCTAAGACATGGTAACATGTTAAAAAGGCCGGGAGAGCCCCGGCCACCAGTTAAGGAGTGATAACAATGGTGAGAGTGATCATGGGTGTCAAAGGCACCGGTAAGACGAAGCAGATGATCGAGCTCATTAATTCCGCCGTGGACAGCGAGCACGGAAACGTGGTCTGCATCGAGCGCGGCGCGAAGCTGACTTATGATATCCATTCGAAGATCCGCCTGGTGGAAGCCAGCCAGTATGATATGAGTTCCTACGAGTTCATGAAGGGCTTTATCAGCGGCCTGTACGCCGGGAACTACGACATTACCCATGTCTTTATCGACAGCCTGACCAAAATCGTGGGCGTGGACATGACCGACCGCACCACCGAGGAGTTCCTGGATTGGCTCAACGGCTTCTCCGAGAAGAACAGCATCAAGTTTACCGTGACCATCAGCGCGGATGCGGAGCTGGCTCCCGAGGGGATCAAGAAGTACTTCTAATATAAAAATAGAATCCGCCGCAGCGCGTGAAAAACGGCATGGCCCAGCGGGCCATGCCGTTTTTGTGCCTATTGGATGGGGCCGAAGTGCCCGATGGGCAGCACAACCGCCACCGCCCGGCCCAGCACATAGCGTGTGTCCACGGTGCCCAGGCGGGTATCCCGGCTGTCGTCGGAGTTGTTGCGGTTGTCCCCCATGACAAAGATGTGACCCTCGGGCACCGTCAGGGAGGTGATGGTCTCGAAGGTTGCGGCGGGGGGCTCCTGCATGGCCTCTTTGATATAGGGCTCGTCCAGAACCGCGCCGTCCACCGAGACTGTGCCCGCGTCGTAGTCGATTTCGACCTGCTGGCCGCCCACGGCAATGACCCGCTTGACAATGGCCCCCGTTACGTGTCCGAAGGGCTTGGTGAGCACCACCACGTCCCCCTGTTTCGGGGTGTAGCCCAGGCTCTGGAGAAGAAGCAGGTCCCCGTCGTGAAGGGTGGGCTCCATGGAGGAGCCGTCCACCCCCACCACCCGGCCCACAAAGGTGAAGAGCAGGATGAGGATGGACAGGGCAAAGACCATGGTCTGGAGCCAGAGGTACAGATCCTGCCGGAGGGCCTGCCCGTTGGTGAGAGCGGGCTCCTCCGGGGGAGGGGAGGGCTGGGGAGCGGTATGCAGGGGCTCATTCATGGGCGCTCACCTCCTGGGCGGGGGAGAGGGCGATCCGCCGGACCTCCGGCGCGCCGGAGAGCAGCGTACCCTCCCGGCCGTGGCAGGTAAAGAGGAGAATCTGACGCTCTTTGGCCAGCTCCCGCAGCACCTCCAGCGCCAGAGCGCAGCGCGCGTCGTCAAAATGAACCAGAGCGTCGTCCAGTACCAGGGGGGCCGGGTCCGCCTGGGGGAGGGCCAGCTCGCACACCGCCAGGCGCACCGCCAGGTAGAGCTGGTCCACGGTCCCCTGGGAGAGGGCCAGCGAGCGCCGGGGGAGGACCTCCCCGGGCTCCTGAGCCAGGGCCTCAAACTCCCGGGTCAGCGTGACGGCGCCGTACTTCCCGCCGGTGAGGCGGGCGAAGAGTTCCCCTGCCCGCCGGTTCAGGGCGGGGGCGAACCGGCCCTGGAGAGCCTGCCCGGCGGCAGAAAGCCCCTCCAGCGCCAGGGAGAGGGCGTCGTACTCGGCCCGGCGGCGGAGAAGCTCCTCCTGTGCGCTCTCCCGCCGGGCCTGGGAGAGGGCCGGGTCCCCCAGAGTCTTGAGCTCTCCCCGGGCGGCGGCCTCCACCGAGGTGAGGCGGCGCAGCTCCTCCTCCACGGCGCTCAGCCGGGCGCCGGTATAGGCCGCGTCGTAGCGGGGCACCAGGTCCTCCGCAGGCGTGCCGCCCTCCGGAGGAGCGGGCAGGCGCTGGAGAAGCTTTTCCGCGCTCTCCCGGCGCAGAACGGCCCGCTCCAGCTTATCCCGCAGAAAGAGGGCCCGGGACAGGGCGGCGGAGAGGGTGAATACATCCCGGGCGGCGGGGGCAAAGGCCTGCACCTGGGCGGCCACCTGGGCGCGTACCCGGTCCCGCCGGCCCGTCAGGTCAATCTGGGCCTGCTCGGCCCGCTGGCGGTCCCGCTCGGCCTCCCGGGCGGCCTCCCAGCCGGTGCGGTAGGCCTTGGCCAGCTCCAGAATCTCGTCCGCCTCGTCCACCTGGTACCAGTCCAGCAGTTCCTCCCGCCGCTGGGCTATGCCCCTGGCCTCCCGGCGGAGCTTGACCCACCGGGCGAGGAGGAAGAGCCCGCCCACCCCCAGAAGGGCGGTCCCCAGAAAGGCGAAGGGGGTGAACAAAACACCCGCCCCGGCGGCCAGCGCGGCCCCGGCCAGAGATACGAGGGCGGCGGCCAGGGTCCCGCCGGAGGCGGGTTCCTCCAGGTCCACCTCTTCGGCGTCCAGATTGGCCCGGTCCCAGGCCTCCTCGGGGGTCATATCGGGGAAGAGGGGGTCGGCCGCGGCCTTCCGGGCCTGGGCGGCGGCCTGAATGGCCGCGTCGTAGGCCTGCTCCGCCTCCTTAAGGCGCTGCTCCAGTCCGCGCAGGCTGTTGAGGGCCTCCTGCGTGCGTAGCAGTTCCTCCCGGCCGGGGGTGGGGCCGTCCTTCTGAAGCTCCCGGCGGAGGTTCTCCTCCTCCTGAAGAGCCGCGTCCAATTCCCCCTTGGCCTGCTCCCAGGCCGCCCGGCGCTGGGCCTGCGCCCGGGCGCGGTGGACGGCGACTTCCCGGGCCAGAAGATCCCGCTCCTCCTGGAGCTCGGAGAGGGTCTGCCCCGCCTCCTGCGCGGCGCGGTGGGCCCGGCTCTGCCGGGTCAGCTGTTCCTCCAGCCCGGACAGCTCCGCTTCCAGGCGGGGGATGAGGCCGGTTTTATTGTGCCTGCGGCGGTTGAGCCACTCCCGCAGGGTGTGCTCCACCTGGGAGTAGGACACGTCCTCCTCCCCGGAGGAGACCAGGGCGGAGATGCGCTTTTCCAGCGCGGGGGAACCGTCGATGGCGCAGGCGCCCTGCCCCACAAAGGCCGAGCGCTCAAAGACCTCCCGGGGGGCGCCGATGAGGACCTCTCCCACCGTCTCGGCCGTGAGGCCCGGGATGGGCTCCCCGGTGTGGGCGTCCAGGACCTGCACGGTTCCGAAGGGGGCGGTTTTCCCCGGCCCCCGCAGCAGGACGATCTCCCGGCCCTGCCACTCCAGCTCCAGGCGGCCCTCCATGGCCGCGCCGCTCCAGGGCTGATAGCGGTTCTTTTCGGCCAGAAAGCCCTGCCGGTCCCGCTCCTTGGTGGGAATGCCGTAGAGCATGGCGCGCAGAAAGGCCGACCAGGTGGATTTACCGGCCTCGTTGGGCGCCTCGATGAGGTTCAGGCCCTCCCCCAGCTCCAGCGTGGCGCCCGAAAGGGAGCCGAAGGTGGCCGTCATACGTCTGAGTTTCATAGCGGGTCCTCCCGATGTTCCAGCGCGGCCAGGCCGAAGCGTACGGCCAGCTCCACGCGCTCCCGTTCTTCCTCCGTGGCGGCCGCGTCCAGCCGCCGGCGCATCTCCCGCAGGAACAGCCCGGTGAGGGTGTTCTCCTCCGCGCGGTCCCACAGGGCCCGGCGCAGGCGGGTGCGGTCCCGGAGGGAGACCGTTTCATACCTGGGGGCGGCCAGGGCGGTCAGAGCGGCGAGATCCAGGGGGGCCTCTCCCCGCTCGCCGGTGAGGAAAATCCGGCAGAAGTCGGGGCTTTTTTTCGCGGGCAGGGCGGCGGCCAGGGCCTGGGCCGGATCGGACCCGGTGATGTCCACCTCCCGCACCAGATAGCGCCGCTGGCACAGGGGCACAAAGGTCATCTCCGCCCGGCCCGGCTCCACCACGCCGCACAGAACGCCCTTGTCCCCCGTCTCGTCAAATCCCCGGCCCTCCGGACAGCCGGGGTAGGCCCAGAAGGTATTGCCCGCCCGCTGCAGACCGGAGCAGGTGTGCACATGGCCCAGGGCCACGTAGTCCAGGCCGCTCTCCGCCAGATCCTCCGGCGGGACGGGGCCGTAGCGGCTCTCGGCGGCCACATCGCCGTGGAGCACCATCAGGTGGAGCTTCCCGTCGTCGGGGACACGGAAGCCCTGGAGGGCCCGGTCCTCCCGGGAAGGCCCGGTGAAGGCGCTGCCGTAGACGCTGCACCCCAGTTCGGGCAGATTGACCCGCTCGATCTCGGGCTCGGTAAAGATATGGACGTGAGAGGGCCAGTGCCGGGCGTAGACCGAGTGGGGCGTCCAGTAGTCGTGATTGCCCGGGGCCAGAAAGACCTGGGCGTTCATCGCGCTCAGGGCCTGGACCAGGGCGTCCAGCGTCTCGCCGTACAGCTCGCCCCCGTCGAATAGGTCCCCGGAGAGGAGGACCAGGTCGGCCTGAGAGCGGTTGACCAGCGTGGCGAGGCGGTGGAGCAGCTGCCGCTGCTCGCCCCGGCGCTGGACGGCCTTCTCGGGGGGAAGGGCGGCAAAGGGGGCGTCCAGGTGAAAATCCGCCCCGTGGACGATGCGCAGCGGACGGCTCATTGGACGCCTCCCTCCTCCGGAACCTCCAGGGGAGGCATCCGGCGGTGCTCCACCGGGGCCCACTCGGGCAGAGGCAGGCGCTGCATGGCCCCAAAGACCCGGCTCTTAAGGCCGGGATAGCGGCGGCTCAGGCCGGCAATGAGCGCCTTCACTTCCTCCCGCTTGGTGCAGCCGTCGGCGGGACAGGGGTTGAAGACCACCGGCAGGTGCTCCCGCTGGGCCACGTTGCGGATATGCCCCTCCCCGCAGTAGAGGAGAGGCCGGATCTGCACAATGCCCGTCCGGTCCAGCCAGGTCACCGGCTGGAAACAGGAGATGCGCCCCTCATAGAAGAGAGAGAGAAAAAAGGTCTCCACCGCGTCGTCAAAGTGGTGCCCCAGGGCGATTTTGTGAATACCCCGCTCCACCAGGGCGTTGTGGAGGGCCCCGCGGCGCATCTTGGCGCACATGGAGCAGGGATTTTTCTCCCGGCGCAGGTCGAAGATCACGTGGTGAATCTCCGAGGGCAGCAGGGTGAAGGGCACATCAATGCTCCGGCAGTAGTCCGCCACGCCGGAGAAGTCCATCCGCTCCCGGCCGTCGGCCGCCCCCATATCCAGGGTAAAGGCCTCCACCGTGAAGGGAACGGGGTAAAAATTCCGCAGCCGGGCCAGCGCGGCCAGGAGCACCAGGGAGTCCTTCCCCCCCGACACGCCCACGGCCACCCGGTCCCCCGGCTGGATCATCGCGTAGTCCTCCACACAGCGGCGGACGTAGGATAAGATCTGATTCATGCCATGCCTCCCAGTCCGAATGGGGTACGTTTCCCCAAAAATAAATTGAAAATTGAAAGTGAGTATTCAAGAGCATGAGAGAGAAAACAAGCGATTTCAAGAGATTATTTGTTTTTAAATAAAAATGTGCCAAAATCGACTTGACAGGGGGAAATCGCTGTAATATAATGCAACATGCTCCGCTCGTAGGTTCTATTCTACACGCGGGGCATGTGTTCTGTAAAGCCAAATTTCAACATAGAACTAGAAAGCAAATTGGAGGTTTCACCATGTCCACTTTTATGGCCAACAAGGGAAACATCGTCCGCAAATGGTATGTCCTCGACGCGGCCGGTAAGCCCCTGGGCAAGACTGCCGCCGCCGCCGCCACTCTGCTGCGGGGCAAGCATAAGCCCGAGTACACCCCCCACGCCGACTGCGGCGACTACGTGGTCATCATCAACGCCGAGAAGGCCGTGCTCACCGGCAAGAAGCTGGAGCAGAAGTATTACCGCACCCACTCCGGCTACCCCGGCGGCCTGAAGGAGACCAAGTACCGCCTGCTGATGCAGGACAAGCCCGAGCTGGCCATGAAGCTGGCCATCCGCGGCATGATGCCCCGCAACATTGTCACCAAGGACAGCCTGACCCGCCTGCACATCTACCGCGGCGCGGAGCATCAGCAGACCGCCCAGAAGCCCGAGCCCTGGGCCTTCAACTAAGCAGGAGGTAAACGAACATGTATAAGAGCAAGAAGCCTTACCTGTACGGCACCGGCCGCCGCAAGTCCTCCGTGGCCCGGGTGCATCTCTTCCCCAACGGCACCGGCGCCATCACCATCAACGGCCGGGACATCGACGACTACTTCGGCCTGGAGACTCTGAAGCTGCTGGTCCGCCAGCCCCTGGCCACCACCGACACTCTGGGCAAGGTGGACATCGTGGCTACCGTCACCGGCGGCGGCGTGACCGGCCAGGCCGGCGCCATCCGTCACGGCGTCTCCCGCGCTCTGCTGGAGATGAACCCCGAGTTCCGCCCCGCGCTGAAGTCCGCCGGGTTCCTCACCCGCGATCCTCGCATGAAGGAGCGCAAGAAGTACGGCCTCAAGGCTGCCCGTCGCGCGCCTCAGTTCTCCAAGAGATAACAGGCCCGACAAACCAATTCAAAAATGCTCAAAAAGCCCGGAACCATGCGGTTTTCCGGGCTTTTTCTATTTCAAAAGTTCTGTCTCGTTTGACGAATTTTGGAGTAGTCTGACCCGTTTTGAACCAATTTTTATGGGTTAAATAAAGGACAACCGCCCCAAAAATGAGGGCTAATGGGTTAAACCATAGGACAACTTTTTTGCCCCTTGACCCACCCCGAAGGTCATTTTTGTCTTTTGGCCTCTCTGCATTTTTATGCAAAATCGGTTTGGCATAGTTTGACCAAATCTGAACAAATGAATATGATTTTATTGCGAAAGCGCTCAGTGTTCCTGCTGGGCGCTTTTTGCATTTCCGGGGACTAATGTTCCGGGATCAGAAAAAGCCGTCACTCTTTTTTCAAGAAAGTAGTGGCGGCTTTTTCTATTTCCAGAACCAAACACGACAAACAGAAACGAGGTGAAATACGATGAACCCACAAATCATCGCCGTCGCCAACCAGAAGGGCGGCGTCGGCAAGACGACCACTTGTGCCAACTTAGGGATCGGGCTGGCGCAG
>DWYC01000075.1 GCA_019118925.1 Candidatus Flavonifractor intestinipullorum
TGGGGCGCTGCCCCCTTTGGAAACCCCCGCAACAAACAGGTGCTATGCACCCAGCCGGGAGCATAGCGCCGTTTGTTGTCAGCAGCCCGTTTCACGGTCTGCGTGTAGTTCCTTGTAAACTGACCTAAGCCGGGGTGCAAAGCACTCCACAATCGTCCGATACAAGGAACTAACAGCGAGGATATATCCTGCAATCGGACATATGAAACTGAAAGACATCCGGCCCGACCACCTAAACAGTCTGTATTCCCAGCTTGCCCAGCCTGGAGCGGGGGCCGGGAGCGCTCATGCATCGGCAAAGGTAGACGTGGCCGTCCTGCTGAAAGAGAAACACCTCACCCGGCAAGGGTTGGCCGATATGTCCGGTATATCCATCAAGGCCGTGTATGCTGCGGTCAAGGGGGAGCGGGTCAGCAAGGAGGCCGCAGAGGCTATTTCTGACGCTCTGGGGAATAAACTGGACAAGCTGTTTTCCGTCGAAGAAGCAGGGCGGACACTTTCAGCCAAGACGATTCGGGAATATCACCGGCTCATTCACACGGTACTTGACCAGGCTATAAAGGAGGGGTTGGTTGCCGTCAATGTGGCGGACAGAGCCACGCCGCCAAAGGTGGAGCAGAAGGACGTGAACTACTTCCAGCTGGAACAGGTGACAGCGATCCGGGAGGCGTTGGAGCAAGAGCCGGTCAAATGGAAAACGCTGGTTCACCTTCTTCTGATTACCGGCGCACGGCGCGGGGAGATTCTGGGGCTGAAATGGGAAAAGGTAGACTTCAACAGCAATCGAGTGTACATCTGCAATAATATCCTGTATTCCGCCGACATTGGCATTTATGAGGATACACCTAAAACAGAACGGTCTAAGAGGTATGTTTCCCTCCCGGCGGAGACTATGCAGCTCTTACGACAGTACAGAGTGTGGCAGAATACAGAACGGCTCCGCCTGGGGGGTTACTATCAGGATCAGGGCTTTGTGTTCGCCCAAGACAACGGCGGCCCCATGCACCCGGACAGCGTAACCACATGGTTGGCCCGGTTCAGCAAACGCCACGGACTCCCACACGTCAACGCCCACGCTTTTCGGCACACAATGGCAAGTATGCTCTACTTCAACGGAGTGGACAGCGTGTCGATCTCTAAGCGCCTGGGACATGCACAAGTGAGCACCACGGCCAATATTTACGCCCATGTGATGGAGGAGGCCGACCAGAGAAACGCGGATATACTCTCCGAGGTATTCTTAAAGAAAACAGCCTCCAACAGTTGAATTTTAGAGGCGAGTTGAATTAAAGTTGAATTATTTTTGGCTGCCCCAAATTTAAAGCGCCTAAAAAGTTAAAAAAAGAAGCTAATTCTTACTGAATCAGCCTCTTTTTATGGTTGCGGGAGGAGGATTTGAACCTCCGACCTCCGGGTTATGAGAGAGCGCATAGCCTTTTTGTCGTGTGTCGCACCGCGCGTAGAGAGCACTATATATTGTATAAATGCCCGAGAATTTATTCATTTTAACACTATATATAGCTTGTGGCTTTTCTGGGCGTTTTGCGGCGTTCGGTAGCTTTCGTGCATGTAGTCCCGCTAAAGTCCCGCTCCGGAATGGGCAGGAGGGGGCGGATGGAGCATTTTATTGTTGCTTCATCCGCCTTTTTTAATCCGGCTTAAATCTCTCGGGGTGGCGCTCTTTGAGTTCTAAGAGTTTAAACCGTAGATAAGCATCCGTATCAGCATCAAGTTCTTTTAACTCTACGTCTGAAACTAAAAGAATACCGTCCGGGTAGTTAATCCACAAGCAAGCATCCTCTTCATAGGACCCGACAGAATACCCAATACTGCGCAATTTTATGTCAAGGACCGCGCCATAATGGTCAAATCTATCACAAAGCTCCTTTTCGGGGCCTCCTACTAGGTATTCAACAGTAATTTCTAGAGCATCGGCTATTCTTTGTAATGTCTCAAATGTAGGATTACCCCGGCCTGACTCGTAACGACGTATAGCGGAATCGGCCATGTGGCACCGCGCACCTAACTGAGCCTGAGTAAGACCGCGGCTCAATCGGACTTGTTTTATCCGCGCACCAATGCTATCCAAAGATGATCACCTCCTAATGAGTATTACCATACCACAAAAAAGCTGATTTGTACAGAACATAAAAAATCTGATCTGGGGCTTTACAGTACATAAATAATCTGATATACTTGAAACAGAACAAATAAGATCGGTAGGTGAATAATATGCGGGTAAACCGTGACCGGCTCGACCTGTGTATGGCTCGGGTATGCCTCAATACGGCCTCTCTCGCAAATGCCGCAGGGCTGCCGGTGCAGACAGTAAACGGGGCCCGGAGAGGGCGCAATATCCGCCCGGCGACGCTGGGCAAGATTTCCAAGGCTCTGGGGGTGGACCCCGGGGACATTATCGAGACGGAGGAAAAACAATGACCCCATTCAAAACGCTGAAACAGTGCGCACAGGATTCCGGTATCTCGCTGTACTGGTGGCGAATGGCCGTGAAGAACAACCGTGTTCCCTACTTTCGGAGCGGGAACAAGTTCTATGTGGACTACGACGCGGCTTTGGAGAAGATTCGGAAGGGTGAGGCGGTCTGAACTCGGAAGGGAAAAACCTACAATTAGAGTACGCGGAGCGCTATGCCCGCGCGGGCCTGCGGGTATTCCCCTGTGATGGAAAGAAACCGGCCACCCTGCACGGATGCAGGGACGCGGACACAGACCCCGCCAAGCTTGCCCAATGGTGGGGGTACGGCGCTCCGCACAATGTGGCCATTGCCGCCGGGAATGGGCTGGTGGTGCTGGACGTGGACGCCGACCACGAAGCGGGGAAATTTGGAGACCTGACCCTCGCAGAGTTGGAGAGACAGAACGGCGGCATTCCCCCCACCTGGACCTGTTTGACCGGAGGCGGCGGAAAGCACTTCTATTTTCAGTGCGAGGACCCGGCTCTTACCGTAGGCGCTGGCTTTGCTCCTGGCCTGGACTACCGGGGCGCGGGGGGATACGTCATTGCTCCGCCCAGTATCCACCCCACCACACGGCGGCCCTATGTCTGGAAAGAAGGGTGTGCGCCCTGGGACCTTCCTCCCGCTGCGCTCCCGGAATGGCTCCACAGGCTCATGCTTGACGGGCGAAAGGGAAGAAAGGCCGCCAAACCGAGAGCCGCAGAGACCCCGGAGGCAGTCGACGAAGGCCGCCGCAACGACACTCTTTTTCGCATGGGCGCTTCCCTGCGAGAAAAGGGGCTGACTGTGGGGGAGATCACCGCCGCGCTGCTGGAATTCAACCGCAGTCGATGCGTCCCGCCCCTGGAGGATAGGGAAGTCCGGCAAATCGCGGAGAGCTGTGGGCGGTACGCCAGAGGCCCCCTGAGTCGATATGACGAGCGGGTGAAACCGCCGGATTTCTCCGATGCGGGCAACGCCGGTGTTTTCGCACGGGTATACCAAAGGGACCTGATTTTTACCAAGTCCCTGGGCTGGCTGTGGTGGAATGGGCAGCGCTGGGAACGGGATGACGACCGCGCCACCGCGTGGGCGCTGGAACTGTCCAAGCGGATGCTTCATGAAGCGCTGGAGGAAAACCGGGCCGCCATGCTGCAACGGGCCGACGCCGCCGACAAAGCCGCAGAAACGGGCTTGCTGGAGGACACAGTTCTACGTGATGCCGCGAAGAAGGCCGCCACCGAGGCAAAAGAGTACCTAAAACACGCCAAAAGTACCAGGTCTGCCGCCCGAATTGAGAATATGATAAAACTATCCAAACCCGCTCTCGCCTTCAAGGCGGAGAATCTTGATGCAAATCCGTTTGACCTGAACACCCCGGCGGGTATTGTGAATCTGACCACCGGCCAAATCCGCCCGCACGAACGGGCCGCCTATTGCAGCCAGATCACGCAGGCCGCGCCGGATGACCGGGGGGCGGAGATGTGGGGTGCATTTCTGGACACCATCACCTGCGGGCAAAAAGAGATATCCAGTTTTCTCCAGCAGGTGGCCGGTATGTCGCTGATTGGGGAAGTGTACCAGGAGGGGATCATCATCGCCTATGGCGGCGGGCGGAATGGCAAGAGTACGTATTTCAACGCCCTGGGGGCGGTTCTGGGGGATTACACCGGGCACATCGACGTAAAGACCATGACCACGGACCGGCAGAACAAAGGGGCTTCTCTGGCCACGCTGCGGGGGAAACGGCTGGTCATTACCGGAGAGCTGGAGGAGCATCAACGCCTTTCGGTCTCCACGCTAAAGCAGATCAGCAGCACGGACGTAATCCGAGTCGAGGAGAAATACCGGCAGCCGGAGGACATTTTACCCACCCACACCCTTGTACTGTTCACCAATCACCTCCCGCGCGTCGGTTCTACCGACGGCGGTACGTGGCGGAGGCTGATCGTCGTGCCCTTCAATGCCACCATACCGGAGGAGAAGGGCATACAGAACTATGGGGACGTATTGGCGAGAGAAGCGGGCGGCGCTATTCTGGCCTGGGCCATCGAAGGGGCTGTGCGCTTTGTCCGAAACGGCTTCCGGCTGGACGTTCCGCAGTCGGTAAAGGAAGCGACCGAGGCCTACCAGGAGCGGGAGGACTGGCTGTCCAACTTCATTCAAGAGCGGTGCATTCGGGAGCCGAACGCCCGCGTGGGGGCCGCCGAGTTGTATCGGACTTATCGGAACTGGGCCGCAGATACGGGAGACTTTGTGCGGCGGCTCAATGATTTTGACACCGCAATGGAGGCGGCGGGCTACCAGAAAATCAAGCCGAAGAACAGAAAGTCGTGGTTGGGGTTGCGGCTCGACCAAACGGCCATGTTCCAAACCTATTGCGGCGCAACGGGTTGAGAAATTGGGTTACGGCAGGTTACGGACAAAACCAGACTTTTTTAGAATGAAAAATTGAATTTTCTATATAGGAAAGTTTGTATTTAGCCGTAACCTGCCGTAACCCGCCCCGGCGCGGGTGGTAAGAAAAGCGCACGGAAGGCCCCAAAAGGGAACCCCTGTACCGCCTCCCGCTGCGCCGGGCCGATCAGACCATCGCATAGGATTTTAAGAATTTTTAAGAAGTCAAAAAGGCTTAAATGAAGTGAGGAAGTGAAGTGAAGTGAGGTAAATCTATAGAGAGCTCAAAATAAGAATTTATAGAGTTTTAAGAAATTCATTATATGAGTGAATTCTATAATTTCTTTAAATCCTTATTTTTTGTACTCATTGGAAAAGTCCCCACTTCACTCCCTTACCTCACTTTCCCCGATATTCGAAAGGAGCGGGATTGTAAATGAGAAAAGCGATGCAGAGAAATCCCCGTATCTGGGAACGGATGGGGTTGGAACTGGCGGTGGAGCATGAGTAAGCACAAGCACTTCCACGCCGTCAAGACCCCCGGGGCGATGCTCCAGCATTGCCACCGGGAGCAGATCGGCCCATTTTCCGGGCGGCCCAAACCCGCTCGGTCTGTGCGCCTGCCGGGCCCGCTCCCCATGGAGGCGGAGCGGGAGAAAACGGCGGATATCCTGCGCTATCTGGAGCGCATGGGGCTGTAAGCCGCCACTGGGGCTAAAATGGTAGAAAATCCCTTTTTATTAGGTCCGGCAAACTGGACGGGTGGGCATAGAGCGGATTGCCATTTTGGAAATCTGATGCCGGGCAAGAAAGGGGGGTGGCAATTCGCCACCTTTGCTCTGGCATTCCTCTGACGGTGCCCGAATTGTTCACCGTCCCACGCCCCGCCAGACTCCAGGGGTCATCAATTCGCCGACCCCCTGACCCGGCAATTCACCGGCCCAGGCCTAACCTACCAGCCCCCAGGTATACCCTGAATCGGGGCATACCTGCCAACGGCGGGGAGGGGGTCGTGAAACGCGACCCCATCAGACGGACGAAAGGGGTGATCAAATCGCGCACCCCTTTCCCCGGCGGCGGGGAAAACAGGCTGTGGGCCGTGCAGATAGGCGGATTGCCCTTCCACACGGCCCACAAAAGCCTTTTTTCCGTTTTCGGGATTTGGGGGACTTATTTCCCGCCCGAGCGCCGCCCACTATCCCCCTGGGGGTACGTCCGAAAGGCCGCGTTTCACGACCTTTGGCCTGATCTGTAGCCTCGACGGGGCCGGGTGAATGAGCGCCCTTCCAAAGGCCGGTCAAGCCCTAGAGGGGGAGGTCTGCCCGGGAAACGGACAAACCCCTTTAATGGGGTAGCGTTTCACGACCCCTGTTCTGTACGGCTCTCAGCGGGCACAGAAGCGGCGTTGTCCCGCTCCATGGTCTCATCTATGGCGCGGTTAATAAAGGCTGTGGTGCTCTCTCCCTGGCCTGCCGCATGGGCCTGAATGACTGCCCGTTTCTCCGGTGTCATTCTAACTTTGACCTCCACAAACTTTCCCATGTATTTTTGGTGCGCTCGCTTCTGGGCCTCAGTCATTTCCGGCATAGTTCCTCCTTTCCGAGGGGTGGAACAAATTGTGACACCCCTCCCATCATGCCAGAATTGTACCATAAAAAGCAATATACGACCATATATAAATTCAACAAAAATACGACCATATATCTGGAGTATATGCCAATTGATATATACGACCATATATGCTATACTAAGCATGTCCCAAGGGACAGGGGCCGATCAAGGCGGAGCCAAAGAACGCAAGGTAAGACCGGAAGGGGATACGGAAACCGAGGCCTGGAACAAGGAACCCGCCGTAATGCCCACCGGAACCAGCCCCGCAACCAAATATCAGGAGGAGAAGAAAATGTTGTACGAAATCAGCTTTAAGAAAAACGGCGTGTGCCAGGCCAGATTGATGGAAGCCCCTGACAAGGAGACCGCCGCCGCCTACTTCACGGAAGAGGAGCCCACCGCTACTTTGTACGGCGTGAGCAGCTACGAGGGCACTATCCGCCCCGGTATGCCTCTCGACCACGTGCCGGAGGGCTGGAAGCCCGCGCCCGCTGTCCAGGCCTGCCCGATTTGCGGTATGCCCTACGATGCCAGCAACCCCGCCGAATGCGGAACCTGCATCCTGGATGAGAACAAGATCCGTTGCTGTGAGATCTGCGACGGGGGCACGTACACCACCCGCGACGATGAGGACGTGACCGGCTGCACGCTCTCCGAACTGGAGGCCAAATGCCACGAGCTGCGAGAGCTCCAGCGTCTCATCGAGGAGGCCCAGGCCGAGGCGGAGACCATCAAGGACGAGATTAAGGCCCACATGGGGGAGCGGGAGGAGCTGTTCGCTGGGGAGTACAAGATCACCTGGAAGCATGTGACCTCCGCCCGGCTGGACGGCAAGGCTCTCAAAGCCGCGCTTCCCGAGGTGGCGGAGCGGTTCACCCGGGAGACCACCACCCGCCGGTTCTCGGTGGCGTAAGGGGGTGCCCGGTTGGCGCTCAGAGAGACCAGCACCGACCATGTGAAGGGCGAGGACTTCTTTACCATCACCGCCGCCGAAACCTGGTCCATTGCCATGGTGAAGCGGCTCAAAGCCAAGTATCCGGGCGAGGTGGAGATTCGATGCACCAACCCGGACGGCTCTATGGTGGCCCGCCTGCCCTTCGCCTGGATGCGGATTGTTCCGAAGAAAGCAATGCGCGAGGAACACCGCGCAAAACTCGCGGATGTGCTTTCCCGCTCGCGTGCTACGGGGGAAAACGCCCCAAATTCGGGCGAATAGGCGCACCCCCATGTAAGGATATACCCGAGACAAAAAGGAGGAAATTTCATGCCTAACTACGAGTGCCGCCCGGAGTGGCCGCTTGATCTCCGGTTGGCAGAGGACGCGCGCTTTTGCTCGGCGTGTTGGGTGGAGCTGCTGGAAGCGAAGCTCCACCGTGCGGAGCCGGAAGAATTTGACAATCTCTATGATCTGCTCCTGAAAGCCAAGCAGGACGAGGCCCGGGACACCTGGGCGGTGGCCAACCGCAAGCTTGACTTTGAAACCCGCCGCAGGAGATGAGAAAGGCCCGCTATCCCCAACCGACCAAGGACAGGATAGCGAGCCCGCACACCAAACCACAGGGGGCCTGGTGCGCCCAGTGTACCACGGCCCCCACCGGATTGCAAGAGGAGATTGCACGAATGGACGAAGTCAAAGACCAGCTCCGCACCATCCTGGGGGGCCATGACGCGGAGTTTGCCGGGATGGTGCTGGAGTATGCCGCGACCCTGGACCGCGCCGGAGCGCCCCGCAGCTATTGCATCTGCGCTATTGTGCAGGCTGCCACAGAGCTTCCGGGGGATAAACTTTATCCGGCCTGGCGCTTTCTGTGGGCCCTGGCCGGGAAGAAGCGGGTGCCCTGATTTCCAATTTCAGGGCGAAAGGAGGGAACAAGGATGCTACATGTTCTGCTGGTGCTGCTTCTCCCCATTGCCGTTATTCTGGAACTGGCAAAGCGGAGTAGGTAGAAAATGGAAAACGCTTACTAAGGCAAGAGGTGGACGCTGTGGCGAATATTACCCCCAGGAAGAACAAGGCCGGGGAGGTTATCAGCTACCAAATCCGGGTGTTCCGGGGCCGGAATGCGGATGGGACGCGGCTGAAAGATTATATGATGACCTGGAAACCCTCCCCCGGCATGACGAAGCGGCAGATTGCGAAGGAGCTGGAGCGGCAAGCGACGCTGTTCGAGGAGGCTTGCAGGCGAGGACAGGTTTCCATTGAGAAGCCTACCTTCGAGAAGTATGCCGCTTACGTGGTGGACTTGAAGGAGCGCAATGGCCTAAAAGTAAAAACCGCCGTCCGTTACAGGGATATGCTCCGGCGAATCAATGCTGAAATTGGCCCGGTCAAGCTGCAAGACCTGCGCCCGGACCATCTGAACCGCTTTTATGCGAAGCTGGCCGAACCGGGGCAGAACCAGAGGACCGGTGGGGGCCTGTCCCCCAAAACCATCCTAGAGCACCATCGGGTGATCAGCACGATACTGGCCCAGGCCGTGAAAGAACAGCTTATTTTGTTCAACACAGCGGAACGGGCTACCCCGCCCAAGATGCCCAAGCACGAAATGGACGCATTTGAGGTGGAGGAAGTGCGGGCCATATTAGAAGCGCTGGAGACTGAGCCGTTGAAATGGCAGGTCTGTGTACAGCTCTTGATTGCCACCGGGGCCCGGCGCGGGGAAGTTATGGGCTTGCGTTGGGAACATGTGGACTGGGTGGAAAACAAGCTGTATCTCTGCGAAAACCGGGTATATACCCCCCAAAGCGGCGTGATCAGCACCACGCTGAAAACGGGAGAAAACCGCTATGTATCGGTGTCTCCGTCGGTTATGGCCCTGCTGAAACGCTGGAGAGCAGAGCAGGCGGCGGGATTTATGAAACTGGGTATCACGCCCTCCGGCTATGTCCTGACCGCCGAGAACGGCGGCCCGATGCACCCGGACAGCCCGACGGACTGGCTTTCCAAGTTCTCCAAACGCCACGGGCTGCCGCCAATCCATCCGCACAAATTCCGGCATACGCAGGCCAGCTTGCTGATTGCGCAGGGGGTGGACATTCTTACGGTATCGAAGCGGCTGGGCCATGCGAAAGTTAGCACTACGCTGGATATTTACAGCCATGTTCTGGCCAAGAGCGACGAGAAGGCCAGCGACACGCTGGACCGTCTTTTCTATCAGAAAAAGGCGCAGTCCCGCTAAAGTCCCGCTTTCGAGGTCACGGAGACAAAGAAAACCCAGTGACCAAAGCCGCAAAGCTTTGCAATCACTGGGTTCTTTCTGGTTGCGGGAGGAGGATTTGAACCTCCGACCTCCGGGTTATGAGCCCGACGAGCTACCAAGCTGCTCTATCCCGCGATATGGTGCCGGAGACCGGGGTCGAACCGGCACGGGATTTGAGTCCCACAGGATTTTAAGTCCCGGGCGTCTACCAATTCCGCCACTCCGGCATTCCGGCCAACGTCACTGTTGAGTGCTAGAATAGAATAACACAATGTACCTTGCTTGTCAAGGGCAAATGCCGCAGGGCAGGAAAAAATTTTTAAGAAAGGGGCGGACGGAGGAAAAAGGGTTGACATGGAGGACACTCCAAGTAGTATGGTAATTACAGAAATCAGGGGCAGCGTGCCGAGAGCAGGCGGGCTGTCCGAACTTGGGAGGAATGTTTCGTGATGTCCGATGCCGCCAAAAAGTATTTTGAGACCATGTTTCCCGGCCAGCATCCCCAGTTTGAAGCCACCGACCCGGAATTTGTGGAGCGCTTTACCAACTTTGCCTTTGACGAGGTGGTAAACCAGGACGACCTCGATGACCGCACCCGGTTTCTGGCCATTCTGGCCACCCTGCTGGGATGCCAGGGGTTGGACGAGTTCCGAATCATGCTCCCCGCGGCCCTCAATGTGGGCCTGACGCCGGTGGAGGTCAAGGAGGTGGTCTATCAGGCGGTGGCCTATCTGGGCATGGGCCGGGTCTACCCCTTCCTGAAGGCTGTCAACGAGATTCTCACCGGCCGGGGTGTGCAGCTGCCCCTGGAGGGACAGGCCACCACCACCATGGACACCCGTCTGGAGGCGGGCAACCAGGCCCAGGTGGACATCTTCGGCGAGGGAATGCGGAATTTCCAGAACAGCGGTCCGGAGGAGAGCCGCCACATCAACCGCTGGCTGGCCGGCAACTGTTTTGGAGACTACTATACCCGCACCGGTCTGGACTACCGGCAGCGGGAGATGATCACCTTCTGTTTCCTGGCCGCGCAAGGGGGGTGCGAGCCCCAGCTGACCAGCCATGCCGCCGGAAATATGAAGGTGGGCAACGACAAGAGCTTCCTCATAAAAGTCCTCTCCCAGTGCCTGCCCTACATCGGCTATCCCCGGAGCCTGAATGCGCTGCGCTGCATCAATGAGGCCGCCAAGCAGGCCTGAGCCGGAGTGAAAAAATTTTTGCATTCTCTCTTGACATGGAGTGTACTCCAAGTGGTATGCTAAATCCGCTGCAGCGGGCGCGGCAGACCACCGGCAGGAAGCCGGGGCGGGGCAGAAGTTCCCATTTGCCCGAATGCGGCAGTTCCCGGCGCGAATCATACGACGAATGCAGTACCAGGAAGGTGCTTACTTTCAGAAGGGAGTAGGCGCCTTCTTTTTTGCGAAAAAGGAGGATTTCATGACCTTGGAGACCTGGTTTCAGGCCCATCCGAACGCCGCCGCAGCCTGTTCCGGCGGGACCGACTCGGCCTTTCTCCTGTGGGCGGCCAAGGAGTACGGCTGCAATGTACGGGCCTACTACGTCAAGACCGCCTTTCAGCCCCGCTTTGAGTACGAGGACGCCCTCCGCTTGACGGAGGAGCTGGGAGTCCCCATGACCGTAGTGGAAGCGGATATCCTCGCGGCGCCCGGAGTGGCGGAGAACGGCCCGGAGCGCTGCTATTTCTGCAAACGGGAGCTCTTCACCCGGCTGCGGGAGGCCGCCCGGGCGGACGGATACACCCTGCTCCTGGACGGGACCAATGCCTCCGACGACGCGGGGGACCGCCCGGGGATGCGGGCTCTGGAGGAGCTGGAGGTGCGCTCTCCCCTGCGGGAGTGCGGGCTGACCAAGGAGGAGGTCCGCCGGCGGTCAAGAGAGGCGGGGCTCTTTACCTGGAACAAGCCGGCCTACGCCTGCCTCGCCACCCGCATTCCCACCGGCACGCCCATTGCGCGCCGCGACCTGGAGCGGGTGGAGGCGGCGGAAAGCGCCCTGACCGGCCTGGGGTTCAGCGACTTCCGGGTGCGGCTGTTCCACGGGGCGGCCCGCATTCAAATCACCGAAGAGCAGGTTTCCCGCGCCCTGGAGCTGCGCCCCCAACTGCTGGCCGCGTGCGGGCGGGAATTTGACGGCGTACTTTTGGACCTGGCCCCCCGGGCCGCGTCCACCTGACGGGAGGTCGGTTTTCTATGGACGAGAAGCGCACGATGCTGCAGCTCCTGCGGGAGGTGGCGGCGGGAACGGTCGCGCCGGAAGAGGCGCTGCTGAAGGTAAAAGAGGCCCCCTTTGAAGATCTGGGCTACGCCAAGGTGGATTTTCACCGCGGTGTGCGGCAGGGGACGGCCGAGGTCATCTACGGAGCGGGCAAGACCCCGGAACAGATTGCCGGAATCGCCCGGAAAATGGGGGAGCGGGGATGCCGGAACATCCTCATTACCCGCATGGAAGAGGCGGCGGCGGACCGGGTGGCCCAAGCGGTCCCCCTGGACTACCACCCGGAGGCCCGGCTGGGGCTGGCCTTTCCGGGCGAGCAGGCCCGGCGGGGAACGATCGTGGTGGCCACCGGCGGCACCAGCGACATCCCGGTGGCCGAAGAGGCCGCCCTCACCGCCGAGGCCATGGGAAACGCCGTCACCCGGCTCTACGACGTGGGGGTGGCGGGCCTCCACCGGCTGCTCGCGCACCTGGATACCCTCATGAGCGCCCGGTGCGTGGTGGCCGTGGCCGGAATGGAGGGCGCCCTGGCCTCGGTGATCGGGGGACTGGTGGACTGTCCCGTCATTGCTGTGCCCACCAGCGTGGGCTACGGGGCCAGCTTCGGGGGGCTCTCCGCCCTGCTGAGTATGCTCAACTCCTGCGCCTCCGGGTGCAGCGTGGTGAATATCGACAACGGGTTCGGCGCGGGCTTTCTGGCCAGCCGGATCAATCAGATGGAAGGTTTGGAGGAATAAGATGAAAACGCTCTTTCTGGAGTGCAGCATGGGGGCCGCCGGGGATATGCTCATGGCCGCCCTGTACGAACTGCTGGAGGACAAACCGGCGTTCCTGGATACGATGAACCGGCTGGGCCTGCCCGGCGTCCGTCTGGAGGCCCGGGGGGCCTCCACCTGCGGCCTGGCGGGCACCCACATGGCGGTGACGGTGGACGGCCATGAGGAAGAGGAGCACGGTTCCGACCACCATTCCGGTCAGGACCACGACCACAGGGCGGAACACGCACACCACCATCACCACGCCACGCCGGGGCACATCGCCGGACTCATTGACGCGCTCTCCCTGCCGGAGGAGGTAAAGGCCCACGCCCGGGGGATCTACGACGCCATTGCCCAGGCCGAGGCCAAGGCCCACGGCTGTCCGGTGGGGGAGGTCCACTATCACGAGGTGGGGGCCCTGGACGCGGTGGCCGACGTGGTGGGGACCTGCTACGCCCTGTACCTGCTCCGGCCCGACCGGATTCTGGCCTCCCCGGTCCATGTGGGCAGCGGGACCGTCCGGTGCGCCCACGGGGTCATGCCCGTCCCCGCCCCCGCCACGGCGCATCTGCTCACCGGGGTGCCCATCTACGGCGGGGAGGTCCGGGGGGAGCTGTGCACTCCCACCGGGGCGGCGGTGCTGACCCATTTTGTCCAGCGCTTCGGAGCTATGCCCTCCATGGCCGTACAGGCGGTGGGCGTGGGCGTGGGGAGCCGGAGCTTTGACCGGCCCAACTGCGTCCGGGCGTTCTGGGGGGAGAGCGAAGAGGCCGCCGGACCCTCCGACGGGGAGATTGTGGAGCTGGTGTGCAATCTGGACGATATGACGCCGGAATCCCTGGCCTTTGCCTGCGCCCGCCTGCTGGAGCTGGGGGCGCTGGACGTGTACACCGTCCCGGGCACCATGAAAAAGGGACGGCCCGGATGGGTGCTCACCGCCCTGTGCCCCCCGGCGCGGGAGGAGGAACTGGCCCGGCATATCCTGGCTGAGACCACCACCAACGGCCTGCGCGCCCGGCGGTGCGGGAAGTACTTCCTGACCCCCGGCGCGGGCCAGGTCCAGACCCAGTGGGGGCCGGTGCGGCTCAAGCTGGCCCGGGGACACGGCGTGAGCCACAGCAAGCCCGAGTTTGAGGACGCGGCGGCCCTGGCCCGGGAAAAGGGCCTGCCCTACTCCCAGGTGATGGCGGAAGTATATGGAAAACTCCAGGCGGAGGGCCGGGAATGAGGCGAATACTTGCGGGCCTGCTGACCGCGGCCCTCACCGCCGGGATTCTGTCCGGGTGCGGGGGAGGGGCCTCTCCCGCCTCCACGCCCGGGGGCGGCGGGGAGGCGCGCCAGGTCGTCGTGGCCATGGACCCCAATTCGGAACCGGCCTCGGGCTTTGACCCGGCCTTCGGCTGGGGAGCGGGGGAGCACGTCCATGAGCCGCTCATCCAGTCCACCCTCACCGTCACCAACGCGGACCTGACCATCGGCTATGACTTGGCCACCGGGTATCACGTCAGCGAGGACGGCCTCACCTGGACGGTGACCATCCGGGACGACGCGGTTTTCACCGACGGGGAGGCCCTGACGGCGGAGGACGTGGCCTTTACCTACAATACGGTAAAGGAGAGCAGCTCGGTGAACGACTTCACCATGCTGGACTATGCCGAGGCGGTGGACGGGACCACGGTGGTCTTTCACATGACCCGGCCCTTCTCCATCTGGCCCTATACCATGGCTGTCGTGGGTATCGTTCCGGAGCACGCCTATGACCCGGCTGCCTACGGCTCCAACCCCATCGGCTCGGGCCGCTACAAGCTGGTCCAGTGGGACCGGGGCCAGCAGGTCATTCTGGAGGCCAACCCGGACTACTATGGCGACGCCCCCCAGATGCAGCGGGTGGTGATCCTCTTTATGGAGGAGGACGCCGCCTTCCTGGCCGCCCGGACGGGACAGGTGGACGTGGCCTATACCTCAGCCACCTACTCCGACCAGAGCGTCGAGGGCTATACGCTCACGGCTTATGCGAGCGTGGACAACCGGGGCTTCAACCTGCCCGCCGTTCCCGCCGGGACGGACGAAGCGGGCCGGACCGTGGGCAACGACTTCACCGCCGATGTACGCGTCCGCCGGGCCATCAACCTCGGTGTGGACCGGCAGGCGATGATTGACCATGTGCTCAATGGCTACGGCTCGCCGGCGTACAGCGTGTGCGACGGCCTGCCCTGGTACAACCCGGCCTCAGAAGTGGCGTACGACCCGGAGGGGGCCACCGCCCTGCTGGAGGAGGCGGGGTGGGCGTTATCCGGCGACGGTTACCGCTACAAAGACGGCGTGCGGGCCGAACTGAATCTGCTCTATTCCACCGGCGACTCGGTGCGTCAGGCCCTGTGCGCCGACTTTGCCGGCCAGATGGAGCGGCTGGGCATCGCCTGCACCCAGGAGGGGGTTGGCTGGGATACCGCCTATGACCGGGCCCTGTCCCAGCCCCTTGTCTGGGGCTGGGGCGCCCACACCCCCATGGAGCTCTACAATCTCTACCATACCGTCGGAGATTCCGGGTCCGCCCAGTACTCCCCCTACGCCAACCCGGCGGTGGACGAGTATATGGACCGGGCCCTGGCCAGCACCGATCTGGAGGAGTCCTACCAGCTCTGGCAGCTCGCCCAGTGGGACGGCGCCGCCGGCGTCACTCAGGACGGGGACATCCCCTGGGTGTGGCTGGTGAACGTGGACCACCTCTACTGGGTCCGGGACGGGCTCCAGATCGCGGAGCAGAAGATCCACCCCCACGGCCACGGCTGGTCCATCGTCAACAATGTGGACCGGTGGAGCTGGAGCGCGGGCGGGGAGCGCTGAGCGGACGCGAAGCGGAATCACAGGAAAGGAGGGAACCCCGTGCGACATCGCCTGCAATTCGCGGGGAAAAAACTGCTCCGGATGCTGCTCCTCCTGCTGGGGGTGAGCCTGGCGGCCTTTCTGCTCATGGCGGCCTCCCCCATGGACCCGCTCCAGACCAACGTGGGCCAGGCCGCCCTGGGCTCCATGAGCCAAGAGCAGATTGCCCAGCTGGAGGACTATTGGGGGGTCAACACCCCCCTGCCGGAGCGCTATCTGGGCTGGCTGTCCGCCGCCCTGCGGGGGGACCTGGGGACCTCCCTTCTCTACCGTCAGCCGGTGCTTCAAATCGTGGCGGAGCGGCTGGGGAACTCACTGGGGCTGCTCCTGTCGGCCTGGGTCCTCTCCGGGGCGCTGGGACTGACCCTGGGGGTGCTGGCGGGGGCCTTTCGGGACCGGTGGCCCGATCGGCTGATCCGGGGGTGGTGCCTGCTCCTCTCCAGTACCCCGGCGTTCTGGCTGGCGCTGCTGCTGCTCATGGTGTTCTCCGTATGGCTGGGCTGGTTTCCCATCGGCCTGTCCGTCCCCATCGGGGCGGCGGCGGAGCAGGTCTCGTTCCTGGAGCGCCTCCGGCACGCCTTCCTCCCCGCCCTCACCCTGAGCGTCACCGGCGTATCCGGCATTGCGCTCCATACCCGGGAGAAGATGGCGGATGTGATGGAGTCGGATTACGTCCTCTTCGCCCGGGCCCGGGGAGAATCCCTGGGCGGGATTGTCCTGCGCCACGGCCTGCGGAATGTGGCCCTGCCGGCCATTACGCTGCAATTTGCCTCGGTGAGTGAGATCATCGGCGGGTCGGTGCTGGTGGAGCAGGTGTTTTCCTATCCCGGACTGGGCCAGGCGGCGGTGAACGCCGGGCTGGGCGGCGATCTGCCCCTCCTGCTGGGCATCACGGTGATCACCGCCGCCGTCGTCTTTGGGGGCAGCCTGGCGGCCGACCTGCTCTACGGCGCGGTGGACCCCGAGATCCGAAGGGGGGCGGCCAAAGGGTGAACGCACTCAACCGGCGGCAGAGGACGCGCCTGCTCCTGCTGGCTGCGGGGGCGGTGCTCCTGGCCGTCACTCTGGCCGGGATGCTGTGCCGGGAGCGGGCGATGGAGACCGACTTTTCCCGGGTCAATCTGGCCCCGGGACTCTCCTGCCTGTTCGGCACCGACTGGATGGGCCGGGATATGCTCGCCCGGACCCTCGCCGGCCTGTCCCTCTCCATCCGGATTGGGGCGCTGACCGCCTGCGTCAGCGCCGCCATCGCCCTGGCTCTGGGGGTGGTTTCCGCCCTCAGCCGGGCGGCGGATGCGCTGCTCTCCTGGCTGATGGACCTGTTTCTGGGCATTCCCCATATTCTGCTGGTGATGCTGATCTCTCTGGCCTTTGGACGGGGCTTTGTAGGGGTGGCGGCCGGAGTGTCCCTGAGCCACTGGCCCTCCCTGGCCCGGGTGATCCGCGGGGAGGTGCTCCAGCTCCGGCAGGCAGTCTACGTCCAGACCGCCCGAAAGCTGGGGGTGTCCCGGCTGCGGGTGGTCCGGCGGCATCTGCTGCCCCACCTGCTGCCCCAGGTCCTCACCGGGCTCATTCTCCAGTTTCCCCACGCCATTCTCCACGAGGCCAGCGTGACGTTTCTGGGCTTCGGCCTCTCGTCGGAGCAGCCCGCCATCGGCGTGATCCTGTCGGAGAGCATGCGCTATCTCACCACCGGCCGGTGGTGGCTGGCGCTCTTTCCCGGCCTGGCCCTGGTGGGGGTGGTCCTGCTCTTTGCGGCGGTGGGAGAGCATCTGCGCCGTCTGCTCTCCCCCTCCAGCGCCCATCAGTGAAAGGAGGGCACGCACAATGAACCCCGTTTTGCAGGTGGAACACCTGTCCATCTCCTTTACGCAGTACGACCGGGGGACCCGCCGGCGCCGGCTCCCCGTGATCCGCGACCTGTCCTTTTCCGTTCAGCCCGGCCAGGTGGTGGCGGTCGTGGGCGCCAGCGGCTCGGGCAAGAGCCTGCTGGCCCACGGAATTTTGGGCATCCTCCCTTATAACAGCGCGATGGAGGGGACGATTCTCTATCAGGGGGAGCCCCTGACCCGGAAGCGGCTGGAGACCCTCCGGGGCCGGGAGATCGCCCTGATTCCTCAGGGCGTGACCTATCTGGATCCCCGCATGGAGGTGGGCGCGCAGCTCCGAAAGGGGCGCAGCGACTTATCCGCAAGGGAGAAAAGCCGGAACGTCCTCGCCCGGTACGGCCTGGGGCCGGAGGTGGAGCGGCTCTATCCCTTCGAGCTCTCCGGAGGCATGGCCCGGCGGGTGCTCATCGCCACGGCCGTGATGGAGCAGCCCGGGCTTATCCTCGCGGACGAGCCCACCCCCGGCCTGGACGCCCGGGCCGCCGGACGGATTTTGGGCCATATTCGGGAGCGGGCGGAAGAGGGGACGGGCGTACTCTTCATCACCCACGATCTGGAGCTGGCCCTCACCATTGCCCACCGGGTGCTGGTCCTCTACGCCGGGGAGACCATCGAGGAGGCGGACGCCAGCGATTTTGCCGCCGGGCGCCTGCGCCACCCCTATACCCGGGCGCTCTGGAACGCCCTGCCCTGCAACGGCTTTCAGCCGATCCCGGGCAGCCAGCCCGGCCCCGGCGAGATCGCGGACGGCTGCCAGTTTGCACCCCGGTGCGCCCGCTGCCGGGCGGTATGCCGCCGGGAAGCTTCGGTCCCCTATGTCCCCTTTCGAAACGGGATGGTCCGCTGCCGCTTTCCGGAAGGAGGGGAGCGCGTATGAGCCTGGAGGCCCGAGGGGTGTCCTTCCGCTATCCCAGGCGGGGCCGCCGGATGATTCTGGAGGGGGTGGACCTCCGACTGGAGCCGGGAGAGCGCCTGGGCCTCTCCGCCCCCAGCGGAAGGGGAAAGACCACCCTGTGTAAACTCCTGGCGGGGTATGAGCGGCCCACCCGGGGCGAGATCCGGCTGGACGGGAACCCGTTGCCGGGCGGCGGAGCTCCCTGCCCGGTGCAGATGCTCTGGCAGCACCCGGAGAGCGCCGTCGACCCCCTCCTCCCCCTGCGGGAGAGCCTGTATGAGGCCGGACCCGTGGAAGAACGGCTGCTGGAGGCCCTCCAGATCCGGCCGGACTGGCTCCGGCGCTATCCCCAGGAGCTCTCCGGCGGGGAACTCCAGCGTTTCTGCATCGCCCGGGCCCTGGGCCCGGCCACCCGCTATCTCCTCTGCGACGAGAGCACCGCCATGCTGGACGCCATCACCCAGGCCCAGATCTGGCGCTTTCTGATGGAGGAGTCCGGGCGGCGGGGGTTGGGACTGCTGGTGCTCAGCCATGACCGGGCGCTTGTGGAGCGGGTGTGTACCCGGACAGCGGAACTGGGAGGGGGCCCTTGACATGGAGCCCGCTCCAGGTGATAGGATAGAGCCGGAGACAACAGGGGCCGCAGCCCCGGGAGGTGTATGTTATGACAATCGCACAGGCGAGCCAGAAATACGGTCTGTCTGCCGACACCCTGCGCTATTATGAACGGATCGGCCTCATTCCGCCGGTACCCCGCAACAAGAGCGGGATCCGGGATTACGACGAGGAGTCGTGCAGCTGGATCGAGCTGATGAAGTGTATGCGCGCCGCAGGGGTTCAGATTGAGGCCCTCATTGAGTACGTGCAGCTCTTCCGCAAAGGCGATGAGACCATCGGCGCACGGAAAGCGCTGCTCATGGAGCAGCGGGAACAGCTCCGGGCCCGCATGGAGGACATGCAGCGGTCCCTGGACCGGCTGAACGAAAAAATTGCGTTCTACGACCAGAAGATGGTGCCCCGGGAGCAGATGCTCCGTCAGATGGGGGAGAAGAGCAGCTCCGGAGCGCGCGGAGCTTAGAAACAAAGGCCGCCGGTTCCGTTGGAACCGGCGGCCTTATTCTCTGAGATGGAAGAGGGCGGTTAGGCCTCCACGTTGTCGGGATAGGTCTCGCTCCAGGCAGTGAAGCCGCCCTCCAGAGTGTAGACCTTGGACATGTCGTAGCCCAGGGCGGAGAGGACGTTGGTGGTGGCCTGGGCGTAGGTCTTGCCGGAGTAGCAGATGACCACGATGTTCTTGTCCAGGCCGTCAATGGCCTCCTG
Source organism: Candidatus Flavonifractor intestinipullorum (assembly GCA_019118925.1). GTDB lineage: Bacteria > Bacillota > Clostridia > Oscillospirales > Oscillospiraceae > Pseudoflavonifractor_A > Pseudoflavonifractor_A intestinipullorum. The sequence goes on from DWYC01000075.1 coordinate 19,647, forward strand.
CATGGTGGCGACGCCGGCGTCGAAGTCGCCGTTCTTGGCGGCGTCCATGTCGTAGCTCAGGGCGCCGGGGATGTGGGAAGTGTCGTAGTCGGCGGCCTTGCGGACGTCGAAGAAGACATAGCTCTCGTCGTCCAGGACGTTGGCGGCGTCCTCCACGGAGATATACTGCATGGCTACATCGCTCTCGGGGGCGGTGATTTCGCTGCCCGGCGCGGCGGCGGAGGGCGTAGGCGTGGGCTCACTGGCAGTCTGGCCGCCGCAGGCCGTCAGAGCCAGGAGCATGGACAGGGCCAGCAAGAGCGCGCTGAACATTCGTTTCATTTCAAATACCTTCCTTTTCCGTTGGATGTTTGTTTGTCTGCTGCACACACTTGGATAAGCGAACTTATTATAATATGGGGAAAAGAAACGGTCAATCCCATAGGATATCCCATCGAAAAATATGATATTGGGCAGATCATACATTTGGAGAAGAGATAAATGTCCGCAATATGGGGACGGATGCGCGCGAAAAGAATTCTTTCCGGAGAAATGGCGGGCGGCGGACAGCCGGAACACAATGGGACGGATCTGGAGCACAGAGAGGGCGTATTGACAAAAAAAGCGCCGTTGAGTAAACTGGATGGGTATTTCGGCGGAGAAATGGAGTGCCTATGCGAATCAAAACGATCTTGACCGCGCTGGCCGGGGCGGCCGTCCTGCTGGGGGTGAGCTGGCTTTTGAGCACGGTGGTCTCCCAGGAAGATCTGGAACGACTGCTGGAGCGCTGCGGGGCCTGGGCTCCGGCGGCCTATATGGGCCTTTTTACGCTGCTGCCGGCGTTTTTTTTCCCGGTGGCGGTACTGGCTCTGGCGGGCGGGCTGCTCTTCGGGCTGTGGTATGGGAGTTTGTACACCTTTCTGGGGGCCATGTGCAACTGTGCCCTCATGTTCCTCCTGGCGCGGTCGGTGGGCCGCAGGCGGGTGGAGCGCCTGATTCAGACCCGGCTCAGCCCGGTCTGGCAGGACCGGCTGGCCCAGATCGGGGGCAGGAAGGGCTTCCTTCTGCTGGTGGTGCTGCGCCTGATTCCGGCGGTGCCTTACAACCTCATCAACTACGCCTTTGGGCTGAGCGGAATGCCTCTGGGGACCTATATGGCCGCCTCGGCCATCGGCATTATCCCCGGGACGCTGGCTTTTATCAACATCGGGGACAAGGCTATGGACGCGGGTTCTCCCGGGTTCTGGATTGCCATCGGGCTGCTGGTGCTGCTGCTGGTGGTGACGACCCTGCTGGGGAAAAAGCTCTTTCCCGGTCCGGGGAAAAAGGAGAAGGGAGCGTAAAGAAATGGAAACGACAAAACGACCCAAGCGCCGCCTGGCCCGGTGGCTGATTGTGGCGGCGCTCGTGCTGCTGTGCGCGGCCTATTTCGCGCTGCCCCCGGTAAAAGGCGCGGTGGACCGGGCGGCGGGGGTGCTGGCCTCCGCCGATGTGAACGCGGTGGCGGAGTATATCCGCTCCTTCGGCCCCTATGCGGCGGTGTTTTCCTTTGCGCTGATGACCTTTTCTTCGGTGATCGCCCCGCTGCCCGCCTTTTTGATCACTCTGTCCAACGCGGCGATCTTCGGCTGGTGGCAGGGGGCTATTCTCTCCTGGAGCAGCGCCATGGCGGGCGCGGCCCTGTGCTTTTTTATCGCCCGGGGCCTGGGCCGGGATGTGGTGGAGAAGTTCGCCGGACGGGGCGCCCTGGCCGGCGTGGAGGGGTATTTTAAAAAGTACGGCTCCAAGACCATCCTGATCTGCCGGCTGCTGCCCTTCGTGTCCTTTGACGCGGTGAGCTACTTCGCCGGTCTGACCCCCATCCGGTTCTGGCCCTTTTTCCTGGCCACCGGGCTGGGGCAGCTGCCCGCCACCATCATCTACTCCTATGTGGGGGGGATGCTCACCGGCGGAGTGCGGTATCTGGTGACCGGCCTGCTGTGCCTGTTCTCCCTGGCCATTCTGGTGAGCATCATCCGGCGCATCTACACCGAGCGCCAGGCCAGACAGGAGACGGAGAAGTGAGCCGGTCGGGCCGGTGGGGAATGCGCCTGCACCAGTGGCTCTCCTTCCGGGGGGCGATGATGCGCCTGTCCCGGGCGGAGGCGGTGTTCTGGCCCGGATGTGCGCTGATGAATCTGGACGGAGCCGTGCTGGAGCGCACCAGGGAGGTGCTGGAGCGGGCGGAGCCGGGCATCGGGCTGTCTACCTGCTGCTGCGGCCAGCCCAGCGCCTGCCTGTTTCCGGAGGAGGCCCGGGCGCGCCGGGAGAAGCTGCGCCGCCTGCTGGCGCGCCGGGGGGTGAAGCGCATCTACGCCGCCTGCCCCAACTGCATGCAGGAGCTGCGCGCGCTGGGCGGCGCGGAGGTGTTCTCCATCTGGCCGGTGCTGGAGCGGCATCTTTCGCCGGAGGAGCTGCCCCGGCGGCCGGGGCGCTATATTTGGCACGATCCCTGCCCCACACGGGGGGACCGGGAGCAGCAGGAGGCGGTGCGGGCGCTGCTGGCCCGCAGCGGGTGCGACTGCTGCCAGCCGGAGCACACCGGGGAGCAGACCCGCTGCTGCGGCAACTACCGCATGCTCCACACCCGGGAGCCGGAGAAGAGCGCCCGGATTCGCGCCCGGCGGCTGGAGGAGCTGCCGGCGGACCGGGTGATCCTCAGCAGCTGCGAGGGCTGCCTGGGGGCCTTCCGGGGGGAGGGCCGGAAGGGGCGGCATCTGCTGGAGCTTCTCTTCGGCGAGAGCCGCCGCCGGAGCTGGGGCAACCGGATCAAAACCACGTTAAACGCACGCTAGAGACAGCAGGAGAGCCGTGTCGCCGGACACGGCTCTCCTCTTGCATCAGCGGATGTCCCGGTAGCGCCGGGCGATCTCCTGAATATCCGTCCCCTTCCGGTAGAGATGCCGGAGGTAAAACATCTGGGCCATCACTCCCAGGGTGCCCAGGGCGCCCCCGGCGGACTCGTACCGGCGGGAGGAGGTGACCATCCTTCCCGGAAGCAGCGTAATGGGGATCTTCCGCGCCTTCATGCGCCGGGAGAACTCATAGTCCTCCATGATGGGCAGGTCGGGAAAGCCGCCCACCGCCTCAAAGAGCGTCGGGGTGACAAAGATCCCCTGGTCCCCGAAGGCGATGCCCCGCCGGGCCCGGAAATCGGAGGCCAGGGCGTTGGTGACCATAAGGGGGCCCTTTCCGTCGAAGCGGATGTGAAAGCACCCCCAGCCGGCCCCGGCCTGAACGGCCCAGGCCATCTGCTCATAAGCGCCGGCGGGGGGACGGCTGTCGCAGTGGAGGAACCAGAGCACCTCCCCGCGGGCCCGGGCGGCGGCGGCGTTCATCTGCCGGGCGCGGCCCTTGGGACAGGCGAGGACGGGATAGCGCCCGGTGATCTGTTCCACGGTGCCGTCCCGGCTGCCGCCGTCGGCAAAGAGGACCTCCCAACGCCCGGGCAGGGCGTCCAGCCGGTCCAGAAAGGGGCCCACGGCCCGGCACTCGTTGTAGATGGGGACGATGAGGGAGATGAGGGGATTCATCGGCCGCCCTCCGCAAGAAAGTCCCGGCGCACATACCGTTCCAGCAGGAGCGTGAGAAAGTCCGGGTCCAGATAGGCCCGCAGCTTGGCCAGGGTGCCGGCGTTGGTGAGGGGCCGCCCGGGCTGGGTGTACTCCCGCAGGGCCATGGCGCACCAGGTCACCCCCCGCAGGCAGGTAACCGTGAAGAAGAGGGGCAGGCGCTGGGCGAGATCCGTCAGGTCCAGCCGCCCGGCGCAATGGGCGGCATAGCGGGCGAGAAAGGCGCGGATGTCCCCCGGTGTGAGGATTACGTCGGTTTTCCAGAACGTGGTGGTGGGAGCCAGGAAATGCCCCAGGTCCTGGGCGGGTTCGGAGAGGAGGGGCTTTTCCCAGTCCACCAGATAGCTCCGCGCCCCGGGGTTGATGAGGAAGTTATTGGAATTTAACTCGGTGTTCACCATGCACCGGGGGGCGCCGGAGGGGGCGTCCAGGGGGAGACGGCCCACCTCCTCCGCCAGAGTCTCCAGCAGGCGGCAGACGGCGGGATCGGCCCCGTCCCAGGTGAAGTAGTGGGCCGCCATCTCCAGGCACTCGGCATAGATGGCCTGGGCGGGGTGCTCCGGCCGCAGAAGGGCGCTCTCCGGCGGGACGGGGGCGGCGTGGATGTCCGCCAGAATGGCGGCGGCCTCGTCCAAGTCGCTCTCATAGCGCAGCGGCCGCCCCGGGAGCCACTCCATCACCAATACGCCGCAGGGGATCTCCCGGCGCGCGTCGTCATAAAAAAGGGGCCGGGGCGTGCGCCCGGTGGACTCCAGATCCCGCAGGGCGGCGAACTCATAGGCGATCTGCCGCTCCAGGTGCATCTGACTGCCGGTGTTGATGCGCAGCACCAGCTTCCGGCCGGTGACGGGGTGGGAAAAGAGGTAGTTGAGGTTGTATTCCCCCTGGCCCAACAGGGAGAAGGAGAGCTCGGTCCCCTCCGGAAGGCCCAGGGGACGCAGAAACGCCCCGCTGCGGAGATAGGAGCGGAAGGGTTCGGAATGAATCATGGCGATAACCTCTCTTTCCAGCCCGCCAGAAGGCGGGCCGTGTGGCCCTGCGCACCGGCGAGCCGGGCGCACAGGGCGGCCAGGTCCTCCGGCGTGTCCACGTCGGAACAGACCGGGGCCGCGGCCACCCGGAGCGCGGCGGCCCGGGCGGCGGAAAGGGTATTCTCATAGACGGTGCCGTGGCCGTAGCACTGTCCGGTGAAGAGGGCGGGACTGGGCCGGCGCAGGCCCACCAGATAATAGCCCCCGTCTGGGGTGGGGCCCAGCACGACGTCGGCCCCCTCCAGGGCCTGAAACGCCCGCTCCAGATGGCCGGGGGTGAGGAGGGGCAGGTCGCTCCCCGTGAGCAGGCAGGCGCGGTACCCCAGAGCCAGAACCCGGCAGAGGGCGCGGTGCATCCGCTCCCCCAGGTCCGCCCCCTCCTGGGGGAAGAACCCGGCGGCCTGGGGAAAGAGCGGCCGCAGTTCCTCCCAGCGGGGGTGGGGGGCGTAGGCCACATAGAGGTCGGCCTCCACCTGGCGGTAGACCGCGGAGAGGTCCTGGAGGAAGGCGGTGTGGAGCCGGGCGCACTCCTCCCCCGAGAGGACGGGGCGCAGGCGGGTTTTGGTCTCCCCCGGGACGGGGGGACGGGTGAAGCAGATCAGGGCGCGCCCGTTAGCCATGCCGGTCCTCCTCCCCGGGCAGGCGGAAGTCCCGCCAGCCCCGGTACATCTCCGCCCGGTAGGCGGCGGCGTCCGTTACCTGGGGGAGGTTCAAAGTGACCAGGCCGGACCCTGCGCCGTCCGGCTCCGGGGCGAGGAAGCCCTGTTTCAGGTGCTCCTCCGTGATGCGGCAGGGGGTGAGGCGGCCGGTAAAGAGCTCCGGGTGCAGGAGATAGACCGCCGCCACCGCGTCCCAGCAGTAAGAGCCCGCCTCCCCATAGCGGCGGGCCTTGTCCGCGAAGCGGTAAAGGCACAGCTGCCGGATGTACCGGGCCGAGGGAGTTTCGGCCGACTCCAGCTGGGCGCAGAACTCGTCCATGGGGAGATAGGAGGGCTCCAGGGTGTTGTTGCCCGTGAGAATGGAGATCTTCCGCCCCCCGCGGAGCACATGGGCGGCGGCGGTGGGGTTGACCGAGAAATTCAGCTCGTCCAGGGGCTGCCCGTGGTAGAGGAGGGGGGCGGTGATGCCGCCCATGAACACCAGCTCCTTTACGTTCTCGAAAAACGCGGGGTCCAGCAGGGAGGCCCCGTATAGATTCGTGAGAGAGCCGATGGCCAGAATGGAGCGCTCCCCCGGGCGCTCCCGGACGGCCTGGGCCAGGAAGCGGGCGGCCGGGCTGCGGGGGTCCTCGCCGGCCTCCGAGCCGGGGAAGAAGGGGAGCTCCGGCCGGACCTGAGCCAGGAAATCCTGCGTGGAGCGGTAGACCTGGCCCGCCGTGTCGTTGCCGAAGGTACAGGTGACGCCCACCACCCGGGCCTCCTCCGGCCGGCCCAGCAGGTAGAGCAGGGCCAGGGCGTCGTCCATGGGGCGGCTCTCCAGGCCGACGGTGCTGTCAAAGTCCACAATGATCTCGTTCAACCGCGTACATCCTTTCCCGCCGGAGAAGCCGGCTGGTATCACTATAGCTGATTTTTCCCCCGGTGTCTATGCTGTTTTTCGATAAAAAGGAGCGGTTTGTTGACATTCCAATAAAAGTCCGGTATGCTATTGACAACTCACCCATTGACTGGGACACAGAAAGCGGGGAGAACGATGCGAAAGAGAATAGCCCGGCGGGGCGGGGCGCTGCTCCTGGCCGGAGTGCTGACGCTGGGCCTGGCGGCCTGTTCGGGAGGGACGGACACCGGTGCAGGCGAGCTGGATTTGGAGAGCGCCTCCTGGGAGGAAATTACAGCGGCTGCGGCGGGGACCACCGTCACCTTCTACGGCTGGGGCGGGGATGAGAACCGGAACAACTGGCTCAACACCACCGTGGCCGACTATGTGAAGGAGCGCTACGACATCACCCTGGAGGTGGTGGGGATGAACATCGAGGACATCCTGGCCAAGCTCTCCGGGGAGAAGCAGGCCGGCAGCACCACCGGCAGCATCGACATGATCTGGATCAACGGGGAGAACTTCTACTCGGCCAAGGACATGGGGCTGCTCTACGGCCCCTTTACCGATAAGCTCCCCAATATGGAGGCCTACATCGACCTGGAGGACCCGGAGACCCTCAACGACTTCTGTATGCCCATCGAGGGATATGAGGCCCCCTATGCCAAGGCCCAGATGGTTTTTTACAACGACAGCGCCGTCACGCCGGAGGCCCCCGCCTCGGCGGAGGAGCTGATGGAGTACTGTAAGACCTATCCGGGGAAGGTGACTTACCCCGCGCCGCCTGACTTCACCGGCAGCGCGTTTGTGCGCAACATCGTCTACGAACTGTGCGGCTGGGAGCAGTTCCAGACCATGGAGGCCGACTACGACACCGTGAAGGCCGCGGTGGAGCCCGCCATGGAGTACCTCCGGGCGCTCAACCCCTACCTGTGGAACGAGGGCAAGACGTTTCCCGACTCCTCCACCACGGTGGACGCCATGTTTGCCGACGGCGAACTGGTCATGAGCATGAGCTACGGCCCCTTCTCGGTGGCCACCGGCATCGCCGACGGCATCTACACCGGCACCACCCGCACCTTTGTCTTTGACAAGGGCACCATTGGGAATACCAACTACATGGGCATCGCCTTCGACGCGCCCAACAAGGCGGGGGCCATGGTGGTCATCAACGCCATTTTGTCCGCGGACTTGCAGCTGACCCAGTATGCGCAGCTGCGGGAGCTGCCCGTGGTGGACCAGGCCAAACTCAGCGAAGAGGAGGCGGCCGCCTTTGACGCGGTGGACCTGGGCGAGGGGGTCCTCACGCAGGCGGAGCTGCTGGAGCACCGCCTGCCCGAGATGCCCGCCGACCTGGTCCCCATCCTCGAGGAGATCTGGCTGGAAGAAGTGGTGGGCCGGTAAGCTCACCGGGAGAAAACACCACAGCGGGGTACGGCTGGGCCGTACCCCGCTGGATTCTGGAGGGAATATGAGAAAAAGGAAGCTTACGCCGCTGCTGCTCCTCCTCCCGTTCCTGGCGGTCATGGCGCTGCTGCTGGTCTCGGTCGGGAATATCCTGGCCCAGAGCCTGGGGTATATCCCCGCTTTCGGACTGACCGAGCCCACGCTGGACTACTATGGGGCGCTGTTCCGGGAGGAGACGTTTCTGGACTCGCTGTGGGTGAGCCTCCGCATCGCCCTGCTCTCGGCCGTGTTTGCCACGGTACTGGGGGTGGCGGTGTGCGCCGCCCTGGTCCAGACCGGGCGGACACGGGGCGGCATGCTCTACCTCATCCGCGTTCCCATCCTCATTCCCCACGCGGTGGCGGCGGTGTTTGTCATCCAGATCGCTTCCCAGACCGGACTGCTTGCCCGGCTGGCCTGCGCTCTGGGCCTGCTGAGCGACCCGGCGGAGTTTCCCCAGCTGCTCTATACGCCGGGCTACGGGGGGGCCATTCTGGCCTATCTGTGGAAGGAGATCCCCTTTGTGGCCTACTTTGTGCTGGCCTTCATGGCGGGAATCAGCAAGACCCTGGGGGAGGCGGCGGAGAACCTGGGGGCCTCGCCCCTGCGCAGCTTCTTCCAGATCACCCTGCCCCTGAGCCTGCCCGCCATCGCCCGGGCCTTTTTCATCATCTTCCTCTTCGCCTTCGGCGGCTATGAACTGCCGCTGCTGCTGGGGCCCACCCTGCCCAAGGCCCTGCCGGTGGAGGCCTATCAGCTCTACACCAGTCCCGATCTCCTCCAGCGCCCGTCGGCCATGGCGATGAACGGGATTATCCTGCTCTTTTCGGCGGGGATGGCGCTGCTGTACGGCCTGGTTCTGAACCGCCTGTGCCGGAGACTGGGGGTGGCGGCGTGAAGCGGCACCCCATATTCAACCTGATTCTGGCGGCGGCGGGGCTGTGCATTCTGCTGCCTATGGCGCTGCTGCTGGTGTGGAGCGCGGCGGCCCGCTGGCCCTGGCCGGACCTGCTGCCGGAGGAGTACTCGCTGCGCACCGTGCGGGAGCTTCTCTTCGGGACGGCCAGCCTGCCCGCGCTGGTGGGGAGCAGTACGCTGCTGGCCCTGGTGGTGGCGGTGCTGGGGACCGCTGTGGGCCTGCTCACCGCCCGGGCCACCGAGCTCTACGACATTCCGGGCAAGAGTCTGGTGCGCTTTGGGACCTTCCTGCCCCTGCTGGTGCCGGGCACCGTTTTTGCCATGGGAATCCAGATCACCCTCATCCGGCTGGGCCTGGCCGACACGGCGGCGGGGGTGGTGCTGGTCCACACCATTGTGGCCATGCCCTACTGCATTACCATTCTCACCGATGTGACCCGGGCGGTGGGCGTGAAGTATGAGGAACAGGCCGCCGTCCTGGGCGCGGGCCCGGTCCGGGCTTTTTTCCAGGCGAGCTTGCCCGCCCTGCTGCCGGGGGTGCTCTCCTCCATGAGCATGGGCTTTATCCTCTCCAGCAGCCAGTATTTTACCACCCTCATGGTGGGCGGCGGCCGGGTGCGGACGCTGGCCCTGGTGCTGGTGCCCTATATCCAGAGCGGGGACCGCTCCCTGTCCGCCATCTACTCGGTGGCCTTCGCCGGCTCGGCGCTGGCGGTATTCTTTGTGCTGGAGGGCCTGCTCCACCTCCTTCAGAAACGGCGGGTGATCCTGTGAAATTGGAAATCGAGAACCTTTCGGTGTCCATCGGGCGGACATCGATTTTAAAGGGGGTCTCCCTGGCGGTGGAGGCGGGGGAGTTTCTCTCCCTGCTGGGCCCCTCGGGCTGCGGGAAGAGTACGCTGCTCAAGGCGGTGGCGGGCCTGCTGCCGCTGGAAGAGGGGCGCGTGTCCATGGACGGGAGGGATCTGGCCCCAATTCCCGTCCACCGGCGGCGGGCGGTGATCCTTTTTCAGGACATGCGCCTTTTCCCCCATCTGACGGTGCTGGAGAACGTGGCCTTTCCCCTGAAAATGCAGGGAACGCCCCGGGCGGAGCGGAACCGGGCGGCGGAGGCCCTGTTGGAGCGGGTGGAGCTGGGCGAGTACGCCCGGCGCCGGCCCGGAGAGCTCTCCGGAGGGCAGCAGCAGCGGGCGGCCCTGGCCCGGGCCCTGGCCGCCCGGCCGGAGCTGTTGATGCTGGACGAGCCTTTTTCCGCCCTGGACGAGAACTTGCGGGAGGGAATGCGGACGCTGGTGAAAGAGCTCCACCGGGACTTCCACATGACCACCGTCCTGGTGACCCACGACCGGGAGGAGGCCCTCTCCCTCTCCGACCGGGTGGCGGTGATGTTTGAGGGGCGCATCGTCCAGACCGGGACGCCCCGGGAGGTATACCGCCGCCCGGCGGCCCGGGCGGTGGCCGACTATTTCGGCAACTGCGGCTATCTGCGGGGAAGGGTGGAGGCGGGGGTGTTTACCTGCCCCTGCTGCCGCTGCGCCGCCGCGGTCCCGGACGGAACCTATGACCTGATGCTCCGGGGGGAGGCCCTGTGTCCGGGCGCGGAGAGCGGCATCCCGGTGACGGTGTCCGGCGTGCAGTTCCAAGGGGCGGAGACCCGGGTGCTCTTTGCGGGCGCAGACGGCCAGCGCTGGAGCCGGACGTTCCGGGAGGCGCCGCCCTGGCGGGTGGGGGAACGCCTGACGGCCGGGGTGGACCCGGGGGAGGGCGTCCTGTTCCCGGCGGAGGGGTGAGCGCGCCCGGTTTGGGGACTCCGGCTGGAATTCCTCTTGCGCGGGAGCGAAAAATCTGCTATGATTTTCTCAAACGCAGACCGGGCTCAGGTCTTATCCTCCAATAGAAATAAGTCGTTACGGCGTAGTCTATTTTGGAATAGACTACGCCTTTTGTTTGCGAAAGATGAAATTGAGGAGGATTTTTTATGCCGAAAACGAGAGGGCAAGAGCTGATTTACGGGGTTTTGATGACCTTTTTCATGGTGCTGGCCATGGAGCTGTACAATACGGCCCGGCGGGCGGGGGAGCTGACCTATGCCGCCGTTCCCGCCGCGCTGTGGGAGATGCGCATGATGTTCCCCATCTGCTTCGTTATGGGATTTTGTCTGATTGACCGTCTGGCCCCGAAAATCGCGGCACGGATGGCCCGGCCGGGGGTAGACCCGCCGGTGCTGGTCACCACGGTCCGGGCCTGCGTCACGGTGGCGTTCATGTGCCCCATCATGAGCGCATGGGCCGTGCTGATTTTCCAGCGCCCCGGGCTCAATTTCCTGCCGGCCTGGCTCCAGACGGCGGCCTGCAATTTCCCCATGGCCTTTTTCTGGCAGGTCTTTTTTTGCGGCCCGTTGGTGCGCTTTCTCTTCCGGCGGCTCTTCCCCGGTGCCAGAACCGCGTGAATCCCGCGGCAGCCCTCCTCATCCGTTGAGGAGGGCTTTTTTGACAAAATATTTGTGAAAATTTACCTTGAATGCGATTGACAAAGGGAGAAGAATGGTCTAAACTGATAAATAAATTAAAGTAATGACATTTACAAAAGTGAATGAATTTCCACCCTGGCCCGGGGTGGGAGCGGAAGAAAGGAGGAAATAAACGGGCTTTTCACAAGTAATTTGTATCAACAAGTAGTACAAAGGAGGTTCTATTGTGAGCGCAAACAAGACGTTGCGGGCGATGCTGTCGGCCGGTGTGGCCGGTCTGCTTCTGGCCCAGACGATGGCGCTGCCGGTCCTGGCGGCGGAGGCCACGGCGTATCCCTATCTGGATACGAGCTTGAGCTTTGAGGAGCGGGCGGCCGACCTGGTCTCGCGGATGACCCCGGAGGAGAAGTACAGCCAGCTCACCGCGCGCACCGCGCCCGCCATCCCCCGGCTGGGGGTGCGGGCCTATGACTGGTGGAGCGAGGCGCTCCACGGCGTGGCCCGGGACGGCACCGCCACCAGTTTCCCCACTGGATTGGGCATCGCGGCCACCTGGGACACCGAGCTGGTGGAGAAGATGGCGACCGCTACCTCCGACGAGGCCCGGGACAAGTTCAACAGCCACGAAAACGACCACGGCCTGTCCTACTGGTCTCCCACCATCAACATGGCCCGCGATCCCCGCTGGGGCCGGGCGGAGGAGACTTATGGCGAGGACCCCTACCTGAGCGGCATGATCGCTTCGGCCTTTGTGACCGGGATGCAGGGTACGGACGACACCTATCTCAAGGCCGTCGCCACCCCCAAGCACTTCCTGGCCAACAGCAGTGAGCAGAACCGCCACAACGGCTCCTCGGAGCTCACGGAGCGGGAGCTGCGGGAGTACTACACCAAGGCCTTCAAGTATGCCGTGGAGGACGCGGGGGCCCAGTCCATCATGACCTCCTACAACGCCGTCAACGGGGTTCCCATGTCGGTCAACGAGGCCATTCTGGACGGCATTGTCCGCCGGACCTGGGGCTTTGACGGCTATGTAGTCACCGACTGCGGCGCCCTCAACGACGTGGCCCACAACCACACCTGGCGGCCCGAGGGCTGGGGCGACAAGGCCTGGGGCACCACCGAGACCGCGGCCTATGCCATTAAGGCCGGCGTGGACCTCAACTGCGGCAGCGTCCTGGGCTCCAGCACCGGCAACGCCGTGGCCGCCGGCCTGCTCACCGAGGACGACGTGGACAAGTCTCTGGTGCGCCTGTTCACCGCGCGGATGAAGACCGGCGAGTTTGATCCCGACGGCGGCGTGTACGGCAGCATCGATAACGTGATCCACAGCGATGCCAACCAGGCCCTGGCGGAGAAGAGCTCCGACAACGCGGTGGTTCTGCTCAAGAACGAGGAGAACTTCCTGCCGCTGAACGGCAGCGAGATCAGCAATTTCGTCCTGGTGGGCGATCTGGCGGACGAGCTCATTCTGGGCGACTACTCCACCAACGAGCCCCAGCATACCAGCACTGCGGTGGAGGGCATCCAGGCCGCTCTGGAGCGGGCGAACCCGGAGGCCCAGTTTACCTACATCCCCGCGGTGCAGGGCAGCAGCGCTCAGTACATGATGAACGTACGCAGCCCCATCCTTGTGGATGCCGAGGGCAACGAGCTGCGCACCATCGACCTGAACCAGGCCGCCGAGTTCAACGGCTGCCGCCTGGAGACCAATAACAACCCCGTCAACGTGGGTTACAGCAACGCGGGCTGCTGGTTCCGCTTTGACCCGGGCGTGATTGATTTCACCGATGCGGCGCAGATGATCATCCCCATGTCCGGCGGCGACGGCAACGCCAACCCCACTCAGGTGGAAGTCCGGGCCATGAACCCGGTGACCGGCCCCCTGCTGGGCACCGTGACCGGTGACGGCGACACCGACAGCTGGAGCAACTATGAGGATCACACCATTGAGCTCAACCTGGGCGGCGGCTACACCGATCAGCCCATCTACTTCGTCCTCAACGAGGTCAGCCGGAGCGCCGAGTTCACCGAGGAGGAGCAGCAGACCATTAAAAACGCCGACGCGGTGGTGGTCTTTGCCGGCACCCGTCCCGGTGAGAACGGCTTCGCGGAGGAGCGGGACGGCCAGAACCTGAACCTGCCCAACAACCAGTCTGCGGTCATCAACACCGTCGCCTCGCTCAACGAGAATACGGTGGTCTACCTCCAGGCGGTGAGCCAGATCAACATCGAGCCCTTCAAGGACGATGTTAAGGGTATCTTCTGGTCCACCTACAACGGCCAGGCCCAGGGCAACGCCGCCGGGCGGCTTCTCTTCGGCGAGGCCAACCCCAGCGCGAAGCTGCCTTTCACCTGGTACACCGATGTGGAGCAGCTGGCCGACATCAAAGACTATCAGATGAGCAGCGACACCACCGACGGCTCCGAGGGCAACCTGGGCCGCACCTATCAGTACTTCACGGGCGACGTGACCTATCCCTTCGGCTACGGCCTGAGCTACTCCGCCTTTGAGTACTCGGGGCTGGAGATCAGCGCCGGTGAGGTCACCCCCGACGACACCATCACGGTGGAGTTCGACGTCACCAACACCAGCGACGTGGACGGCCAGGAAGTGGCCGAGGTCTACGTGGTCTCCCCCGGCGCCGACAAGGTGAACCGCCCCGCCAAGCGCCTGGCCGGCTTTGACAAGCAGAGCATCCCCGCGGGCGGGAAGGCTCACTTCTCCATCACTCTGGACGTGTCCGACCTGTGGTACTGGGACGAGGAGAACAACATCCAGAGCTACGATCAGGGTACTTACACCATCCAGGTGGGCGCCGACAGCCAGCAGGCGGAGAAGATGACCGCTCAGTTCACCCTCGAGGGTCAGTTGACGCCCGAGCTGCACGTGGCCACCGCCATCCCCAGCGGGCATGAGCTGGATGTGGCGACCCCGGGCAAGACCATCACCACTGAGCTGAGCGCCAGCTACAACGACCAGTCCTTCGCGGACCTGTCCAGCGCTGACGTGACCGTGACCTACACCAGCAGCAACCCCGCCGTGGCCAGCGTGGACGCCGACGGCGTGGTCACCGCGGTGGCCGGCGGCATCGCCACCATCACCGCCACCGTCACCGAGAACGGCGTGACGGTCAGCGACAGCTACCCCGTGGTGGTCAACGAGACCATCGCCGCCACCGGCATCACCGTGGACGGCGCGCTTCTCTCCGGATTTGACCCCGACACCACCGAGTACTCCGTCGCGGTGGACAGCTTTGACACGCTCCCCGTGGTGGAGGCTACCGCTGTGGCGGGCGCCACTGTGACCGTGGAGCAGGCCAGCGCGGAAAACCATACCGCCACCGTGACCGTGACCAAGGGCGAAGTGAGCGTGGTCTACACCATCACGTTCGTACGCTGGATGCAGAACTTTGACTTTACCACCGCCACCGAAGAGGATCTGCGCTCCACCTGGTCCATCATCCGTGAGAACGCGGATATGTGGAGCCTGAGCGAGAACGGCCTGACCATCTCCACCGAGGCCGGCGATACCATCGACGATACCGCCACGGCCAAAAACATGTTCCTGCAGGCCGCCCCCGGCGACTGGGAAGTGGAGGCGGAGATCACTCTGGACCGGGTGCCCAACCAGAGCTATCAGCAGGTGTCCATGTTCGTCTATGAGGACGACGACAACTTCCTGAAAGTGGGCTACCAGGGCGCCAGCGGCGGCGCGGCCAACGTGGGCCTGAAGTATGAGACCAACGGCGTCTTCAGCGACAACGCCAACGCCTCCGACAAGGTGGATACCACTGCCATCTGGCTGCGGATCAAGAAGGTGGGCGACACCTACACCGGCTCCTACTCCACCGATGGGGAGACCTTTATCGAGCTGGAGACCCGGACTCTGGATCTGGACAACGTGAACATCGTGCTCACGGCCAACAACGGTACCAACTACAGCACGGAGCCCGATTCCATGGATGTGACGTTCCGCAGCTTCCGGGTGAAGAACGAGACGGCCCCCGTGGAGAAGGACCTGAGCGTGGCGGTGAGCGGCGCGGATATGGTGAAGCAGGACCAGCGGGTGCCCTACACCTTCTCCTTCTCCGGTGAGAAGGAGAACCTGGGCAACGTGACCGTGATCTTCAACATCAAGGGCGACCAGGAAGGGCTCTTCACCGGCGGCGCCTTCGAGGCCGCCGAGGGCTTCTCCAAGTACGTCCTGGACGAAGAGGAGCTGGAGGACGGCTCCCGCCGGGTGAAAGTGGTCCTGGCCTACGGCATGGACGAGCTGACCGCCCTGGAGGAGGCCGCCCTGACCGATGAGCTGACGGACATGTTCACCTACGTGATCCGCTCCTCCGCTGAACAGGAGGGCAACATCGAGGTCACCGTGGAGCAGGCGATCTTCACCTACGCGGGGGACAACGACCTCTACTACGCCGATGTGACGGGCGCTACGGCCAACACCAGTGTGTCGGCGAAGGACCCCTACGACATCGACGAGGACGGGGACTTCGATCAGGCGGACATCACCGCGGCGCAGGCCTATTACCGTGCGGCCGAGGGCGACGCGAACTGGGACGAGGCCCGGAAGGCGGACGTGAACCGGGATGGCGTGGTGGACCTCACCGACCTGGTGGAGCTCGCCACCGCATGGCTGGAAGTCCTGGGCTAACAATCAAGGGATTCCTCACAGGCAGCAAACCATAAGCAGCAACCGGCGCGGGGCCGTTCAGGCGGTCCCGCGCCGGTTGCTTGTCCTCAGGAAGGATGTCCCCTCCTTAATAATATTATACTCTCTTCCGGGTCAAAAAAATTCCGGCGATTGCGCCCATCAAGACCACCGGAGCCAGCCGGACAAACAGCCATTCAAACGCGTGAAAAAAGACTCCAACCACGGCGGTTTCGGGGTCGCTGTAATCCCAGCCCAGGTAAGGACTGCCGAACTCCGCTAAGACCGCGAACGTGACAGCTATGGCCGCGCACAATGCGATAAGGGACCAATGAATGATGTCCCGCCGCATCTTCTTCCTCCGGGCCAGCTGTAAGTTGATAACCTCCAGCTTTTCGGAGAGCGCCTTTATGTCGCCGGCTTTGGACTCCATAACCGTTTCTCCGAGCAAAGTGCTTACCGGGGTTTCAAGTGCCTGCGATAGAGCGATCAACAGATCGGAGTCGGGCACAGAACGCCCGGTTTCCCCAACTTAAAGAGATAAATGGTTAATTTGCGTTTTTACTCCACTTTGCCGATAAAACGGTAGTAGATTTCGATCTCCTGGGTGCGGGTGTTGCTTTCGTCTTTCACAGCTTCATGGACGACG
>DWYC01000076.1 GCA_019118925.1 Candidatus Flavonifractor intestinipullorum
ATCTTTTCCCCGCACACGCGGGGGTGATCCTAGCCCTGAGCAGTCTGTGATGTCTTTTGCGCCCTTTTCCCCGCACACGCGGGGGTGATCCTCCGATTCTTGCGGCCACGAATGGCGGCGGAGCCTTTTCCCCGCACACGCGGGGGTGATCCGTAGTCGTGATATTTCGCGGCCTTAAAAGGCATCTTTTCCCCGCACACGCGGGGGTGATCCGTATACCGCGGATTTGTCGGCGCAGGTGTCTCGCTTTTCCCCGCACACGCGGGGGTGATCCTAAGTATAACGCTATGAGTAAGTACACGGCCGACTTTTCCCCGCACACGCGGGGGTGATCCTTCGGAGAGCGCGTGGATTCCTGAGGTCGAGTACTTTTCCCCGCACACGCGGGGGTGATCCTGGTCTGTTTTCTCAAGAAGGCTATGGTGGCGTCTTTTCCCCGCACACGCGGGGGTGATCCTACCGGCAACCAGACCGGCCGAATTGAATGCCACTTTTCCCCGCAGGCCGGCAGAAACACTCAGCCTATTTCCCGCCCAGCGGGGCAAACGCGCCGGACGCGACATAGCGCTGGTTCCGGCTCTGGGGCTTTTCCGGGATGGTCAGCGTCAAAGCGCCGGAGGCCAGCAGGGGCTTCACATAGCGCTGCATGGCGTAGAAGACCGTCCTGACCCCCAGATAGTCGGCAATCTCCTGCCGGGAGCGCGGCGTCCGGCAGAAGGCCAGCAGGTCTGATGCCAGCATGGGTGTCCCTCCACTCCGAATTTAGAAAATGAACCGTCGATTTACTAACAATTTAGCAAACTCTCTTTGCAAGTTCAATCTTTGCAAGTTCAATCGCATTTTGCAAAAAAGAAGCTGGATTTTTAAAATAAATGGGGAGGGATCGCGGCCTAAACCACAATCCCTCCCTCGCTCTCCAGAAGGCCCAGCTCATTGGAGAAGGCATAGGTAATCTCGATATGTCCATCCTCAAAAATCCGGATTTTCCGGATGGTCTCCGCCACCGTGGCCCGGTCCAGCTCCGTCAGCCTCCCGTGTTGGAGGAAGGACTGGACCCAGGGCCGCTGCGGGGGCTCCTGCTCCTGCCGCTGGTCCGTCTGCTTCAGCATGGCCTTCATCTCCCGCTCCTGGCGTTCGTAATCCTCCCGGTAGCGGATGAAATCGTCCCGGCCAATCAGCCCCTCCCGAAAATCCTCATAGGCGGACTTTTTCAGCCGGTAGATCCGCTCCAGTCCGTCTTTCAGCCGCTCCTCCTCCCCCTGAACGGCCGGCTTTGCAGATGGGCCGCCGGCGTTTTCGGCCAGCACCCTCCTGTCCTGTACGGAGTCAATCACCCGGTTCAGATCGTGGAGGACGATCTCCTCCAGGACCGCATGGGCGATGCGGTGCTGACTGCAGACCGTAGGGCCGTAGCGCTTATAGGAGCCGCAGGTGTAATAGATTTCACTTCCGCTCTTTGTCTTGACCATAGCCCGTCCGCACTCGCCGCAGCACAGAAAACCCGCAAACGGGCTCCGGTTTTCCTGCACGTTCCAGGTCCGCGTCCGCGCGTCCAGGAGGGTCTGTACACGCGCCCACTGGTCCTTGCCGACAATGGCCTCATGGGTGTCGGGGATCACGGTCCAGTCGGAGCGGCTGCGCTGTTTTGCCTTGCCGTGCATCATCGGGCGGCAGTTTCGCCCCTGCTCCATATTCCCCGCGTACATCTGACTGCGCAGAATACGGTGGATGGTCGCGTAGGTCCAGTAGGTAGTCTGTCCCAGTTTTCGGCCGTTGTGGTAGCGCTCCCCCAGCAGGCGCTTGTACTCGCTGGGGCTGGGGATTCCCTCGGCGTTGAGCTGTTTTGCAATGCGGATTTTCCCGTTTCCCTGTTCAAAGAGATCAAAAATACGCCGTACCACCCGGGCGGCCTCCGGGTCAATCACCAGGTGGTTGTGGTTCTCCGGGTCTTTTCGGTAGCCGTAGCTGGCAAAGGCTCCCACAAATTCCCCGCGCTGCTGCTTGGTGCGGATGGCTGAGCGGACTTTTTCCGAGATATCACGGGCATATTGGGTGTTAAACAGATTTTTCATGGGCAGAAGCATGTCATACCGACCCTGCTCGCTGTCCACGTGGTCGTTGACCGCGATAAACCGGACGCCCTGAACGGGGAAAATGCGCTCCAGGTAGCGGCCCATCTCAATATAATCCCGCCCAAACCGGGAGAGATCCTTAACCAGAATGCAGTTGATCTTCCCCGCCTCGATGTCTGCCTCCATCTTCCGGAAGGAGGGGCGGTCGAAATTGGTCCCGGTGAACCCGTCATCCTGATAGAAGTCCACCAGCTCCAGCTCCGGGTGCTCCGCAAGATAGCGCTCCAGCAGGTTCCTCTGGTTGACGATGCTGTCGCTCTCCGCTTTGTCGCCGTCCTCCCGGGACAGGCGCAGATAGCACGCCGTGTGCCAGATCTTCATCGCCCGCCCTGCCTCCTTTTCATCTAGTTTGTACTGGAATTACTTGCTGTGGGCCTGAATCAGCGCCTGGAGCAGCGCCCGGGGGTCCCTGTTTCCGTCGAAACGGCGGGCTATCCGCCAGGCGCTCTTTGCGCCGGTTTTTTTGTCCATAGGGTTCGCCTCCTGCCCTTGATGAAGTCTCAACTTCAATCTATGCGCCTCGTGCCGGCCGGTATGCGGCCATGGGCGCTTGTATCTCCGCCCCGGGTGTGGTACGATGCGGGTACCCGGTTTTCTTTGGGAGGTGCGGAATATGAACTACTGCATGGCGGATATTCACGGCGAGCTGGACTGGTTTGAGGCGATGCTGGAGCAGATTTCCTTTTCCAGCCGGGACCATCTCTACATCCTGGGCGATGTCATCGACCGGGGTCCCCATGGCGTGGAGCTCCTGAAGCAGATTTTGGAGCGCCGCAATATCACGCTGCTTCTTGGAAACCACGAGCAGATGTGTCTGGACACGCTGGGCCCCCGAAACCAGTATGGCGCCCGGGAGCTTTGGCGGCAGAACGGCGGTATGGCCACCTACCGGGATCTGGTCTACCGCTGCACGCCCCAGGTCCGCGGCCGCATCCTGCGCTTCCTGTCCGTCCTGCCCGATCACCTGGATCTGGAGGTGGGCGGCCGGAGATTCCACCTGGTTCACGGCTGCCCCGGAGCGGACCGGGAGAGCCGGCTCTGGGGCCGGGTGAGCGCAGACAGCCGGACGCCCTGTCCAGGGGCGCTGTGTCTTGTGGGCCACACGCCCACCGCGTTCCTCACCGGCCGGATGGACGAGGATTTCCGCATCTGGCACGGGGAGGGTATTCTGGATCTGGACTGCGGGTGCGGCAGCCGGAGCAATCCGCACCGCCGCCTGGCCTGCCTGCGGCTGGAGGACCTGGCGGAGTTCTATGTGGGCCCGTCCCCCGGCGAAGCGGCCGGCCTTCCCCCGGGCGCGCCTTGATTTGCCGCCCGGGATACAGTACAATGAGGGCGGCGGCAAATTTCCCGCTTCGAGTATACAGAAAGGAGGGCCCTCACCATGGCCCAGACGAGCGCCCATATCCTGATGGTGGACGACGAGGAGGAGATCCGCCATGTGGTCCGGGTCCTGCTGGAGAGCGAAGGCTTTACCGTCACCGAGGCCGCCAGCGGGGAGGAAGCCCTGGCCCGCTTCACGCCCGACATGGATCTGGTGATTCTGGATGTAAAAATGCCCGGTATCTCGGGCTATCAGGTGTGCCTGCGCCTGCGGGAGCGCTGGAACGTCCCCATTTTGTTCCTCACGGCCAAGACCCAGGACTCGGATCTGACCATGGGCTACTCCTCCGGAGGCGACGACTATCTGGCCAAGCCCTTTTCCTATCCGGAGCTGATGGCCCGGGTCAAAGGACTGCTCCGGCGTTATCACGTCTATAAGGGAAAGCTCGACTCCGGCGTGGATCAGTACGCCGAGTGGCGGGGCCTGCGCCTCAACTGCGAGCGCAACGAGGCCTGGTGCGCAGGGCGGCAGCTCAACCTGACGGAAAAGGAGTACCGCCTGCTGCGCCTCATGCTGCTCCACCGCGGGAAGATTTTTTCCGCCCGGAATTTATACGAGAGCGTGTGGGAGGAGCCCTATTTCGCCCCCTCCAGCAACACGGTGATGGTCCATATCCGCAAGCTGCGGGAGAAGGTGGAGGCCGATCCTCAGAACCCGGAGCTCATCAAAACGGTGTGGGGAAAGGGGTACCGCATTGAATAGACGTCATGCGCCCTCCCGCCTGGGGCTGAAATTTCTGGCGGTGGCCGCCCTGGCTCTGGCAGCCGCTCTGGCCCTTCAGGCTCTGCTGTATGACACCGTTCTGCCCGGAGTGCTCCAGTCCCCGGGGTTCGAGACCTACTGGTACGGCCGGTACGGAGACGCTCCGGCGGAGTTTCAGCACTACGTAAGCACCCGGAGTCTCACCGTACAGCAGGCCCTCCGGGATACGGTGTGGCTGCGGCAGCATCCCCAGGTGGACCTGTATCTGGAGAGCCCCGCCGTCCTGGACACTCAAATTCTGGAGGACTATGGCGGGCAGCTCATCGCCTGTGCCGACGGCCTGCTCTACGCCTACCCCATGCCGGCCTATCTCTACTATTATGGGGCCTGCCGCATTTTGTCCCTGCTGTGCGCCGCCGTGTGCTTTTTCCTGATCCTGATCCCCTATACCGCCCTGCTCATCCGGCGCATCACCCGGCTCTCCCGGGATATGCAGGTGCTCGCCGGAGGCGACCTCTCCTACCAGGTGGTGTCCAAAGGGCGGGACGAACTCTCCGAGCTGGGGCGGAGCATTGAAGAGATGCGCCGGGCCGTACTGGAGCAGATGGAGCGGGAAAATGAGGCCATACGGGCCAACAGCCGTCTCATCACCTCCCTCTCCCACGATCTGCGCACCCCCTTGACCAAGCTGATGGGGTACTTGGAAATCCTCCGGCACGGAAAATGCCGGGACGAGGCCCAGCGGGCGGAATACCTGCGCCGGGCGGCCGACAAGGCGCTCCAGATGCGGGCCCTCTCTGACGAGATGTTCCGCCACTTTCAGGTGGGGGACTCCTCCGAACTGACGGAGGAGAAGGAGACCGTCTCCGGCCCCGTGTTTCTCGGGCAGTTGCTCGCGGAGCAGTGCTTTGACCTGACGGACGCGGGTTTTTCGGTGGAGCCGCCGGTCTTGGAGGGAGATTACCATCTCTCCGTCCGAACCGAGGATATCTGCCGGGTGTTTGACAATCTCTTTACCAACCTGAAAAAATACGCCGATCCCGCCTCGCCCATCCGCCTATCCGTGCGGGAGGAGACCGGGGCGGTGGCGGTGGAGCTGGAAAATCAGGCCGGAACCCGCCGCCCCGCCGACAGCCGGGGCATCGGCGTGCCCACCATCCGCGCCCTGCTGGAGCGCAACGGCGGCCGGATGGAGATCACTCAGCAGGGGAACGAGTACCGCACCGCCGTCTGGCTGCCCAAGGCGGCCGGAGCATCTGAATAATATCCATGTCAGCGGCCCCGCCGGAACCGGCGGGGCCGCTTTGTGTTTCAATTAAGGATTTTTAAGATTTGCACCCCATGGGAATTTAAGATTCTCCCGCTATGCTGTTCCTATCCCACGCCGGACCGGCAGCGGACCCGGCAGTTTGCACACAGAAAGGAAGCGTGTGAAGATGGTACGCAGACGGTACATATTCCTGCTTGTCGCCGCAGCGGCGGTGCTCTCCTCCGTCCTTTTCTGGAGGATGTCCCGCCCGGCCCTTCCGCTCAGCCGGGAGGCCCAGGGGGCGATCATCCGGCAGATGGCGGAGCAGCCTGAGAGCTGGCGGGGCTGGAAGCTCCTGCACCACCCCGACGCCGGCTGGACGGACGCCCGCCAGGGGACGGGACCCGTCCAGCCCATCGGGCAGCCCCTTTCTCCGGCGGAACCCTTCTTCCTGGTGGACGGCTCCCAGAGCCTCACCCCCACAGAGGCCGCCCGGCAGGCCATCTACAGCATGCTTCACTATATCCGGGCCAACCGCGCCGGAGACGGGTATGAATTGCTGGACTTCCGGGTGGAGGCGCCCAGGCTGCTGGGGCGGGAGGATATTCTGGAGCGGGCTCTGGAGCACTGCGGCACCGCCGCGCTCAACAAGCGCACTCCGGAGCAGATCCGCGCCTGGTGCCGCGGTTTCTTCCAGCGGTATCCCGGCCTGGGGGCCGAAATGTGGGCGGTTGAACCGGCCTTTTCGCTGAAGTGGAGCGGCGAAATCTCATCCGTCTCCTATCAGGCCTGCGTCAACAGCGGCCTGGCCGACGGGGAGGGCTTTGTGGATTTGCCCCGCCTGTTCCGCTATCCCGCCCGCTCCAGCCCCCTCCTGCTCATCCGGCAGGGGAATCAATACCGCCTCCAGCATGCCGAGGCTTTCTTTGCTCAATACGAGGGCGAAACGGCGCAGCCGTCCCGCCCGCCAGAACAGATGGAAAGGACGTAAGACAATGCGGTTATTCAAACAAGGTGAGGGCGAGACCAGACGGCTGCCCAAACGAATCGCTTCTCTCGCTCTGGCGGCCGCCCTGCTGGGGGCGGCCGGCTTCGGAGCCGTACGCCTGCTGGGTTCCAGGGGCGGCGGAGCGCAGATTGTCACCGATCATGTCACCCGGGACACCATTCGGAGCACGGTGCGGGGCACCGGCGCGGCCGCGGCCCGGGAGTCGGTCTCCCTCAATCCGCCGGTGAGCGCCACCGTGCTGGCCCTCCACGTAAAGGAGGGCGACCGGGTGGAGGCGGGGACCATTCTCTATGAACTGGACCCTGCCGAGGCCCAAAAGGCCACGGAAGAGGCCAAGAAGAGCCTGGCCGAGGCGGAAAAGGGCGTATCCAGCGCCGCCGAGCGGCTCCAGGCCGCCCAAAAACAGCTCACCGAGGCAGAGGCAGAGTATCAAAAGCTCGCCTCCTCCCGGGCGGATTTGACGGTGGCCGCCCCCTTTGACGGCAAACTGGTGGACGTCGCCTCCCTTCTGCCCGGCGCGGATATCTCCGCCGGGCAGAAGCTGGCCACCCTGGTCAGTTCCGGCCGGCTTCAGTTGAGCCTCTACTACAGCTACGCCTATCTGGACCGCCTTCAGGTGGGCCAGGCGGCCAGCGTCTCCATTCCCTCGGTCATGACCACGCTCCCCGGCGCCATCCGTGAAATCAATCTGGTCGAGTACATCACGCCGGAGGGCTCCAAGTGCTTCGAAGTGGTGGTGGCTCTGGACAACCCGGGGACGCTCACCGAGGGCATGGCGGCTACCGCCGCCCTGAGCGCCGGAGGGGAGGCCGTCTACCCCTATCAGAGCGGAAAACTGGCCTATCAGGAGGCCCGGGAGGTGACGGCCAAGGTGGCCGGTCCCCTCCAGACAAATCACCTGCGCAACCACACTCCCGTCAAAAAGGGACAGACCATTCTGGTTTTGGGCCCGGAGGAGTTGGACAAGCAGCTCGAGCAAAAGCGGGAGTCCGTCGTCTCCGCCCGGGAGTCCCTGGAGAGCGCCCGCACCGCCGCCGAGACGGCGCAGGAGACCCTGAGTTCCGCCCGGGAGAAGGTGCAGAAGGCCCTGGAGCAGGAGGGCGCCATGCGCGTCAAGGCTCCCATCACCGGCACGGTGCTCACCTGTCTCCTGGAGGAGGGCGAAAAAGCGGACGCCGGCCAACTGGGCATCCTGCTGGCCGACACATCGGTGATGCGCATTGAGATTCAGGTGGACGAGCGCAATGTAAACCGGGTCCAGAGCGGCATGTCCTGCACCATAACCCAGACCGGCCTGGGGGGCGAGACCACCGAATTCGAGGGGACCGTGGAGAGCGTGAGCCTCACCGGTAAGTCGGAAAACGGCGTCTCCTTCTTCCCCGCCGTGGTGCGGGTGGACAACGGGGACGGCGCCATGATGAACGGCATGTCCATCGAGTACGAGCTGGTGCTGGCCCAGTCGGAGGACTGTCTGGTGGTTCCGGCCCAGGCCGTACAGTACACCGAAAAGGGCAACTGCCTCTTTGTCAAGGCCGACCGCCGGCCGGAAAACGCCGTGGACCTGGGGGCCGATGTGGAGATTCCTTCCGGTTTCTACGCCGTCCCGGTGGAGACGGGCCTGGCCAGCAGCGCCCAGGTGGAGATCAAACGCGGCATGGAAGAGGGCATGGAGATCTTTACCCAGAAACTGGTGGAGTCGGACAGTTCTTTCGACCTGATGTCCTGATGGAAGGAGGCGCATGATGAGCCTGATCCAATTGCAGCAAATCTATAAAATCTATAACGAGGGCCGGGAAAACGAGGTGCGCGCCCTCAACGGAGTCACGCTCTCCATCGACCGCGGAGAATTTGTGGCCATCATCGGCTCCTCCGGCTCCGGCAAGTCCACGCTGATGAACGTGCTGGGCTGTCTGGACCTGCCCTCCCGGGGCAGTTACTCGCTCAACGGGAAGCTGGCCAGCCGTATGAGCGACGACGAGCTCTCCCGCATCCGCAACGTTGAAATCGGCTTTATTTTTCAGGGCTACAACCTCATCCCCGCCCTGGACGCCCTGGAGAACGTGGAGCTGCCCCTCATCTATCAGGGGGTTCCCGCCGAGAAGCGCAGCCGCATTGCACGGGAGGCTCTGGAGCGGGTCGGGCTGGGCGACCGGGTCCACAACTATCCCTCGCAGATGTCCGGCGGACAGCAGCAGCGGGTGG
>DWYC01000012.1 GCA_019118925.1 Candidatus Flavonifractor intestinipullorum
CGATGACGATGGGCCCCGAGCCCAGCACCAGGACTTTCTTGATCTCCGGATTCTTCGGCATTACCATTCCCCTCCTTCCATGCGGCGGACAAAGCGGTCAAAGAGCGATTCCGTATCCCGGGGACCCGGGCTGGCCTCTGGGTGGAACTGCACGGTGAGGACATTGCCGTTCAAATACCGCAGGCCCTCCACGCTGCCCTCGTTGACGTTGACATGGGACACCCGGGCCACGGCGGGGTCCACCGTGGCCGCGTCCACCACATAGCCGTGGTTCTGGCTGGTGATATACACCCGTCCGGCATCCAGGTCCTTCACCGGGTGGTTGCCGCCCCGGTGGCCGAAGCGCATTTTATGGGTGCTGGCCCCGGTGGCCAGGGCCATGAGCTGGTGACCCAGACACACGGCAAAGATGGGAATGCCCGCGTCGTAGAGCGCCCGGACCTCCCGGATGATCTCCACGTTGTCGGCGGGGTCGCCCGGTCCGTTGGAGAGCATGACCCCGTCGTAGCCCCCGGCGAGGACCTCCCGGGCGGTGGTGTGGGCGGGGTAGACGGTGACCTCGCACCCCCGGGCCTGGAGGCAGCGGATCATGTTCTCCTTCACGCCGTAGTCCATCAGGGCCACCCGGTGGCGCCGCTCCCCCTGGGCGGGGAAGGTCTCCGCCGCCGGCCGGGTCACCCGCTCCACGGTGCCCTCCACCCGGTAGGCCCGGATGCGCTCCAGCACCTCCGGGACAGAAAAATGCTCCGCACAGGTGATCATGCCGTTCATGGTCCCCTCACTGCGGAGTATACGGGTGATAGCGCGGGTGTCCACTCCCTGGATGCCCGTAATCCCATATGTTTTTAAATACTCGTCCAGGCTGCCCTCACAGCGGAAATTGCTTCCCCGCTCGGAGAGATGCCGGACCACAAACGCCTCGCCCCAGGGGCGGCCGGACTCGTTGTCCTCGTGATTGACGCCGTAATTTCCAATGAGGGGGTAACACATCACAATGCCCTGCCCCGCATAGGACGGATCGGTCAGAATCTCCTGATAGCCCGTCATGGAGGTGTTGAACACCATCTCGCACACCCGCTCTTCCGGCGAGCCGATGCTCCGTCCCCGGAACACGCTGCCGTTGGCCAGAATGAGCGCCGCGTTCTTCTGCATGCCTATCCCGCCTTTCTACTGATTTGTTCAATTTTATTCCAAAGAAGTTGCGTTTGCAATTTCTTTTTTTCGGAAAACGAAAATTGAGCGATATGGACAAATTCCACGCCGCCCCTCGCCCCTCTTTTTTCACGAAATCACGGCCGTGCATAGGACGGCCCGGCCGGTGTCATACTGTGGAGGCAGTCTCACGGAGAGGAGGGAGCGGCCATGGCCGTGGCCTTTGTGCGCACCATCATACTCTATCTGCTCATCATCGTGGGCATCCGCCTGATGGGCAAGCGTCAGGTGGGGGAATTGGAGCCCTCGGAGCTGGTACTAGACCTGATTATCGCCGATCTGGCCGCCGTGCCCATGCAGGACTACGGCATTCCCCTGCTCTCGGGAATCGTGCCCATTCTCACCCTGCTGAGTCTGACGCTGCTCCTGTCGCTGCTGACCATGAAGAGCCTGCCCTTCCGGGTGCTGCTGTGCGGGCGGCCCAGCGTCATTGTCCGGGACGGAGTGGTGGACCAGCGGGAAATGCGTCGCAACCGCTTCACTCTGGACGAACTGCACGAGGAGCTCCGCTGCCAGGGCGTGGCCGGTCTGGAGAGCGTGAAATACGCCATTCTGGAGACCAACGGCCAGCTCTCGGTGCTGCTGCGCGCCGCCGACCAGCCGGTCACCGCCGCTCAGATGGGCCTCTCCCCCGCGGAAAAGGGACTCCCCGCCGTTCTCATCAGCGACGGCCGGGTCCTCTCCCGCAATCTGAAGGATCGGGGTCTGGACACGGCCTGGCTCCTGGGGCAGCTGAAAGACCGGGGCTTTTCCCGGCCCGCCCAGGTCTTTTTCCTGACCATCGACGAAAAGGGCTCCATCACCTGTGTCCCCAAGGAGGAGGCCCCATGAAGCGGCTCTGGTTTCCGGCGGCTCTGCTCCTTTTGATGTTCGCCGCCGCGCTGGGCAACGCCCTGGCTCTGGAGCGCTTTACCGGCTCCCTGGCTCAGACTCTCCTCCAGGCCGAAGAGCGGGTGGGCCGGGAGGACTGGGACGGCGCCGAGGCCCTCATCCGGCAGGCCCGGGAGGACTGGCACAGCTGGGACGGCTGGCTCCACGTGACCCTCCGCCACGCCGACACCGACGAGATTCAGATCGGCTTTGACGAGACGCTGCGCCTGCTCCTGTGCCGGGAGATGGGCGAATATGCCGCCGCCTCCGCCCAACTGGTGCAGCACCTGCAATTGGTGGCCGGGGCCGAACAGCTCACGCTGGAAAATCTCTTCTAGGCCCCGGCCGGGACGACCTCCACCACCACCAGCTCGGGCCGGTTAAACAGGCGGGGTACGCGGGTGCTCTCCCGGGCCAGGCCCCGGCTGACGAGGAGGACGCTCTCCCCCAGCCGGTAGCGCCCGCCGGCGTACCGGGGAAAGAGGCCCTGGTCGGGCGCGATGAGGCCGTTAATCAGCCCGGGAAGCCGCCACTGTCCCCCGTGGGCGTGGCCCGCCAGAATCAGGTCGAAGCCCAGTCCGGCGTAGTCCTCCACCCGCTCCGGCCGGTGGGTGAGCAGCAGTGAGAAGTGCTCCCCGTCCACGCCCGCAGCCGCGGCGGAGAGCTGGGCTCTCCACGCCGCCTCCCCCACTGCGGGGTCGTCCACGCCGGCAACCTGGATGGTCTGCCCCGCGGCCTCCACCGTGCGGCACACGCCCTCCAGCACCACCGCGCCCCGGGCGCGCAGCCGGTCTTTGACCTCCTCCACCCGGCCGGTCCAGAACTCGTGGTTGCCCGTCACATAGTAGACCGGCCAGCGCGCCGCCAGGGCCTCCACCGTCTCCAGGGCCCGCTCCTCGGGCATCCCGGGGTCGTCGTCCACAATGTCCCCGCCCAGAAGGACCAGGTCCGGGCTCTGCTCCGCCACCGCCGAGAGCAGGTCCGCCTGCCCCTCCCCGTAAAAGCAGGCGTGCAGGTCGGTCAGCACCGCCAGACGCACCGGAACGGTCACATGCGCGCTCTCCACCCGGTACTCCCGCACCGCCAGACGGCTGTCCAGCCCCAGCGCCAGCACTCCGGCCGCCGCCAGCGCGCCGGTCCACATCAGCCAGCGCTTTTTTCGCAAGTTCCTTTTTCGTCTGCCCATAAACGCCTCCGGTCCGTTTCCTCCGTCTCTACCGTGAGGATACCACCCGCTCGGAGCGGAGGTCAACTGTTTTTTATTGAAAAACGATAAATTAATGGAATCGTAAGAAGTTCCTCCCCCGCCCGTCTCTTGTCAAGCGGGCCAAAATAGGATACAATCAGAGCGTACGGGCGGGAGGGGCCGATACGCCCTCCACTCTGCCCGGGACAGAAAGGATGTTTCTTCCCATGGCGATTTTAGTGTTGGGCGGAGCCGGATACATCGGCTCTCACACCGTCTATGAGCTTGTGGAGGCCGGGCGCGACGTGGTGGTGGCCGACAATCTGGTCACCGGGTTCCGCGCCGCCGTGCACCCCAAGGCCCGTTTCTACCAGGCCGATATCCGGGACCGGGCGGCCATGGACGCCATTTTTGAGCGGGAATCCATCGAGGGCGTGGTCCACTTCGCCGCCTTTTCCCAGGTGGGGGAGTCCATGTCCAACCCCCTGAAATACTATGAAAACAACCTCTCCGGCACCTGCCAGCTCCTCCAGAGCATGGCCGCCCACGGGGTGGACAAAATCGTCTTTTCCTCCACCGCCGCCACCTATGGCGAGCCCGAGCAGGTCCCCATCGTGGAGAGCGCCCCCACCTGCCCCACCAACTGCTACGGGGAGACCAAGCTGGCCATGGAGCACATGATGCGCTGGGTCTCCCAGGCCAACGGCCTGCGCTACGTGGCCCTGCGCTACTTCAACGCCTGCGGCGCCCACCCCTCCGGGGTCATCGGAGAGGCCCACAACCCCGAGAGCCACCTCATCCCCATCATTCTCCAGGTGGCCAACGGCACCCGGAAGCAGATCAGCATCTTCGGCGACGACTACCCCACCCGGGACGGCACCTGCGTGCGGGACTACATCCATGTCACCGACCTGGCCCAGGCCCATATTCTGGCTCTGGACTACCTGCTCGCCGGCGGGGAGAACAACGTCTTTAATCTGGGCAACGGCGTGGGCTTTACCGTCAAGGAGGTCATCGACGCCGCCCGCCGGGTCACCGGCCACCCCATCCCCGCCGTGGTCTCCCCCCGCCGGGCGGGGGACCCCGCCCAGCTCATCGCCTCCTCCCAGAAGGCCATGGATGTGCTGGGCTGGAAGCCGGAATATGCCGCGCTGGACACGATCCTCTCCACCGCCTGGAAGTGGCACAGCACCCACCCCGACGGGTATGGAGCGGAGTAACCTCTTCCGCGCCCCTGACGGCCCGGAGCCCACGGCTCCGGGCCATTTTTCCGTTTCTTTTGGAGGTATTATGGATTTTTCCGCCTTTCAAGCCATGTACGGCCTCACCCTCACCCCGCAGCAGTCCGCCGCCGCCCAGCACGGCGCGGGTCCGGCCCTGCTCCTGGCGGTGCCGGGCAGCGGCAAAACCACCGTCCTGGTGACCCGGCTGGGCTATCTGGTGCTGGGCCGGGGGGTGGACCCGGGGGAGCTTCTCACCGTCACCTACACCAAGGCCGCCACCGACGATCTGCGCCGGCGCTGCGCCGCCCTCTTCGGAGAGGAGCTGGCCGGGCGGCTGGAGTTCCGCACCATCAACGGCCTGTGCGCCCGGATCATCCGCCGCTATGAACAGGAGACCGGGCGCGCCGCCTTCTCCCTGCTCACCAGCGAGGGAGAGACCGTCCGCCTGCTGCGGGAGGTCTGGCAGGCCCAGACCCGCCAGTTCCCCACCGAGGCCGACCTGAAGGACCTGCGCACCCAGATCACCTTCGCCAAAAATATGCTCCTGGGGGAGGCGGAGATGGCCTCCCTCAAACTGGAGAGCGGCGAGGCGTTTCTCCCCCTCTACCGGCGCTATCAGGAGGTCCTGCTGCGCAGCCGCCAGATGGATTACGACGACCAGATGGTCTACGGCCTGCGCATTCTGCGCACCTGTCCGCCGGTGCTGGCCTGCTTTCAGCGCAAATACCGCTATTTCTGCGTGGATGAGGCCCAGGATACCTCCAAAATCCAGCATCTCATTCTCCGGCGGCTGGCCTCCGGCACGGGCAACCTCTTTCTGGTGGGGGACGAGGACCAGAGCATTTACGGCTTCCGGGCGGCCTGGCCCCAGGCGCTTTTGGAGTTCGACCAGGTCTTTCCCAACGCCAGGGTCCTCTTTCTGGAGGAAAACTTCCGCTCCACTCCGGCCATCGTCTCGGCCGCCGGGGCCTTCATCCGCCGCAATCGGGCCCGCCGGGACAAGCATATGTTCACCCGCAACCCCGACGGCCCGCCCATCCGGCACACGGTGCTCCAGGACGGCCGGAACCAGTACCGCTACCTCCTCCAGATCGCCCGGGATTGCCGGGAGGAGACGGCGGTGCTCTACCGCAACCACTACAGCGCCGTCCCCCTCATCGACCTGCTGGAGCGGGAGGGAATCCCCTACCGCTGCCGGGCGGGGGAGGGCTCCTTTTTCGGCCACTTCCTGGTGCGGGACATTCTGGACATCCTGCGCTTCGCCTTCCGCCCCACCGACGGGGAGGCCTTTTGGCGCTTCTACTATAAGCTCGGCTGCGGCCTGAAGAAAGATCAGGTGGCGGCCGTCCTCCGGCGGCAGGCCGGGCAGCCCGACGCCCCCGTCCTCTCCCTGCTGCTGGAGTCCCCGGGGCTGGAGCCCTGGGTGGTCGGAAAAGTCAAAGCCCTAAAGACCCATCTCACCCACCTGCTCCAGGAGGAGAGCTTTCTTGCGGTCAACCGCATCGTGCGCTACATGGGCTACGGGGACTATCTCAAAAACCGGGGGGCGGACACCGGGCGCCTGGGTCCGCTCCTGGCCCTGGCCAACCAGAACCCGGGCCTGGAGCAGTTCCTCCACCGGATGGAGGAGCTGGAGGGAGTGGTAGCCCGGGGAAGCGGCGGGCCCGGATGCCCCTTTGTCCTCTCCACCATCCACGCCAGCAAGGGCCTGGAGTACGACCGGGTGATCCTCATCGACGTGCTGGACGGAATCTTTCCCAGTGTCCCCGAGCCCAGAGACGGACAGCGCCTCTCGCCGGAGGAGGAGTCCGTTCTGGAGGAAGAGCGGCGGCTCTTTTACGTGGCGGTGACCCGGGCCCGGCAGAAGCTGGAGATTCTTACTTACCTCAAGGCCTATGGACAGAGCGCCCCGCCGGTGTCCTCGTTTGTCTCCGCCCTCCTCCCCGCCCGCACCCCCGCCTCCGGAGGCGGGCCCGGCGGCCCCGCCGGCCGGGCGGAGGACTACCGCCCCGGCGTGCGGGTGGCCCACCGGCACTTCGGGCCGGGGACCGTCCTGCTGCGGCAGGGCCCGCTTGTTCTGCTGGCCCTGGACGCAGGGGGACAGCGGAAGTTCGATCTCCAGGCCTGTCTGGACAAGGGGCTTCTCTCCCTCCAGGGGCCGGAAGCCCCCGCCGGAGCGGAAATGCCATCCAAATAACCCCAACGCCTTGACAAATTTGGCCGTGCTGGGTATCATTTCAGGTAGAATCGCGGTCGGAAACCGTCGCAAGGGCCCCCGCAGGAACCGGTTTTCGTCCCATTCTCCCGCCCATTTCCGTCCGGCGGGCGCAATCCCATCCATATCGTGAGGAGGAATTGATATGTCGTTTTTGGATCAACTGGGGAAAAAGCTCTCCGATACCGGCCAGGAGGCCGCCACGAAGGCCCGGAACTTTGCTGAAGTCACCCGGATTAACGGCCTGATCAGCGATACGGAGCGGCGCATCTCCCGTCTGTACGGGGAGATCGGCCAGTCCTACTACGAGCGCCACAAGGACGACCCCGCCGCCGAGGAGGCCGAGCGCATCTCCGCCATTCTCTCCGCCTACGGCGAGATCGCCCAGTATCAGGAGCAGATCAAGCAGATCAAGGGCGTGGATCAGTGCCCCAGCTGCGGCGCGGAAGTGGCTGCGGGTTCGGCCTTCTGCAACGCCTGCGGCGCGCGGATCGTGCGCTCCGCCCCCCAGAGCGCCCCCACGGGCGGCCGCACCTGCCCCCAGTGCCACGCCGCCATCGGCAATGACGACCTCTTCTGCAACGTGTGCGGGGCCAAACTGCCCCCCGTCGGCGGTCAGGAGGGCTGATATGAAGTCGAATCTGGGCATCTCCGTGGGCCTGCTGGGAGCTGTCGCCTACTTCGCCGGTCTCTTTGGGGGCTATGTGCCCCTGCTGGTGGTGGTGGGCTATATTCTCCTGCGGGAGCAAAACGACTGGCTGCGCTGGACCGCCGTAAAAGCCCTTCTGGTCTGCCTGACCTTCTCCGCCCTCTCTGTGGGCATCGGGCTGCTGCCCGACCTGCTGGGCTGCATCGATACTCTGGCCCGCGTCTTTAACCCCATGGAGGGCTTCTCCATCAACGCCCTGGACCGCCTGCTCTCCCTGGCGCTGCTGGTGGTGGACCTGGTGCGGACGGTGGTGCTTCTGCTCCTGGGCGGGAAGGCCCTCCATCAGGGCACGGTCCGCCTGGGGAAGATCGACCAGAACGCCAGCCAGGAGCTCTTTGGCTAACCGCTCATTTTGTAAGAATGCACGAGGAGGCTGCTCATGTTTTGTGGAAAGTGCGGCGCGCCCGTCCCTGACGGAGCCGCCTTCTGTCCCGGCTGCGGGAATCCCGTCCGGCCGGCCCCTCCCGCCGGCCCAGTCCCCCCGGTGACCGTCGCTTCCCCGGCGCCCAGGCGGACGAAGTACCGTCTCATCGGCCTGGCCGCAATCGCGCTCGCCGTCCTTTTGGTTGTCGTCCTCGTGACAGTCCTCTTCGGCGGCCGGAGCTATCGAAAGGCCGTGGACCAGCTGATGCGGGGCGTGATGGAGACCGACGCCGGCCGGATTCTGGACGTAATCCCCGATGAGGTGACCGGCGCACTGGGTTATTCCAGCCGCACGGCCGCGGAAGAGGGCCTCAACGCCGTCCTCTCCTACACCACCGGCGCTCTGGACGAGGCCTACGGCCCCAGTTGGTCCTATACTTATAAGATCGACGAGCGGGAACCCTACTCCAGCCGGGAACGGATGGATCTGCAGGAGCGGTACGCCCGGTACGGCTATGACCTGGATCTCTCCGACGCCCTGGAGGTGGAGGTGGAACTCACCATTCGGGACGCCGGCGGCCGCGCCGCCGAGCAGCAGGACATTGACCTGACCCTGATCCGGTTGGGCCGGAACTGGTATCTCGATATATTCCATATGGGCGGGGCGTTCTAAGGGCGCCCGCCCGGGGAAAAAGAGGGCCGGATGCTTTGGACGCCGTTCCGCCCGCAGCATCCGGCCCCATCTGTCTGGAGAAGGAGGGGGCCGCGCTGTATCTCTCGGTCAATCTGCTCTGCACGCTGCTCATATGGGCCTTTTTTGCCCTGGTATTTCTCTCCAATCCCCGCAACCGGCTCAACCAGCTTTGTTGTTTGGCCGGGATGTTGTTCAGCCTCGGGACGTTCAAAGAATTCTTCTATTACGATCTGGGGCCGCTCCTCACCGGGATGGTCCAGCCGGAGGGCCTGGTCCGGGTCCTCTACGCCTGGATGACGGCCGGTCTCTACCTCTGCGCCATGCCGGCGGCCCTGCTGTTCTGCTACTGTTTTCGGGAGGCCCGGGAGTTCCGGCACTCCCATCCCGGAACGCGCGCGCTGCTGTTGTGCGTGCCCGCTCTCGCGCTGGCCGCCGCCTTTCCGCCGTGGGAGAGCTATGCGCTCCAGCGCACCAGCGTCCCGTTTTGGGTGTGCTTTTGCATCTACAACCTGACCTACGGCGTGTGCTGCACGGTCCTGATGGTCCAGGCCGTCCTGCGGGAGCGGGACCCGGCCGTGTCCCGTCAGAAGCGGCTGGTGAGCGCCGTCATGCTGCCCCTGATGTGGTACTGGCTCATTACCATTTTTGTCTTTCACACGTTTCAGCTCTATCCGCTCCTGCACCTGTGGCAGGGCTGTTCGGTGCTGCTGCTGGCCGCGCTTGGTTTTTACCTGGCCATGGCGGTCCGGGGCGGAATGATGGGCGTGCGTCTGAAAATCGTCCGCTACCAGTGGGACAGCGAGGCCCAGACCGCCTTTCGGGGGGTCCACTTTATCAGCCACGCCATTCGGAAAGACCTGACAAAGTTCTCCTGGTGTGCAGAAAATCTGCGCCGGCACCTGGACCCTCCGCCCCCTGAGGCCGAGATCATCGCCCGTTCGGCCCGCCATCTGGATGAGCTCTGCGGGCGGGTGAGCCTCTACTCGGGGGAGCTGCATCTCTCCCCTGCGCCCCATCGCCCGGAAGAGCTCTGGGCCGAGTGCGGCCTGGAAGGGGCGGGAGAAGTCTCCCTGAGCTGCCCGCCGGGGGCGCTCCTTCTCTGTGACCTGACCCACACGGCGGAGGTCCTGCGCAACCTGCTGGACAACGCCCGGGAGGCCGCCGGGGAGGACTGCCGCGTCCGGGTGGAAGTCCGCTCCGGCGAAAAGCTGCGGGGCGTTCCGGGGCGCTTTACCCGTCTCTCCGTCTCCGACAACGGCCCCGGCATTCCAAAGGCCCTGCAAAAGGACCTCTTCCTGCCCTTTACCTCCCAGAAGGCGGGGGACCGCCACATGGGACTGGGCCTTTTCTACTGCCAGCGGGTCATGCAGGCCCACAGCGGAGCGATTACCGCCCAGAATCTCCCCGGCGGCGGGGCCTGTTTCCAACTCTACTTTCCGGAAAGGAGGCCACCTCAGTGAGCCAGTCCATCCAGGTCCTCCTGGTGGAGGACGACGACGATTTTGCCTTTCTCACCGGCCAGCTGCTGCGGGAACAGTCCGGGCTGGAGCTCATCGGCCGGGCCGCCTCCCGCCGGGAGGGGGTAGAACTCTCCTACGCTCTGCGCCCCCAGCTGGTTCTGATGGACCTGACCCTCTCGCCGGGGCGCATGGACGGTATCGACGCCGCCCGGGAGATCCGCCTGAATACCGAGGCCAAGGTGGTCTTTCTCTCCGTGTACGAGGACCCGAAGGTGGTACTGGACGCCTGCCGGAGGTCCTTTGCCTCCTCCTACCTCTTCAAAAGCCAGTTCGGCCTCATCCCCGACACCCTGCGCGTTGTGGCTCAGGGCCACTCCCCGCAGGAGTATATGATCCTCGCCCTTATTCTGGGTCAGCTCTCCTCCGCAGAGCAGTCAATCTTTTACCGGATGCTGGGCCGGGAGGTATCCCTCTCCTCCTCGCCCAAGACCATCGCCAACCAGCAGAGCGCTGTACTGCGCAAGCTGGGGCTGCGCAATAAGGAAGAGCTCCTCCACGTCTTTGCCGCCTACCAGCTGTGACGGGCCGGCGGGACGAAGGGCGGGCGTCTTTTTCTCCCCGAAAGTTAGCATTTGCTAACAATTCTCCTGCTCAAGCGCACATGGAGCGCCTTCGGGAGGGACATACTACTATCCTGGAAAGGAGCGATCGCTATGCTCAATATACGCAAGGCCGCCATTGTGGGCTGCGGGTTTGTGGGTTCCTCCATCGCCTTCCGCCTGGTGCAGCAGGGCCTGTTTTCCGAACTGGTCCTCATCGACGCCAACCGGTCCAAAGCCGAGGGGGAGGCCATGGATCTGAGCCACGGCCTCCCCTACGCCGCCTCCATGGACATCTATGCCGGCGATTACGACGACGCCGCCGACTGCGGCCTCATGATCGTCACGGCCGGGGCCAATCAAAAGCCCGGGGAGACCCGTCTGGATCTCATCGGCAAAAACGTGGCCATCCTCCGCAGCATTATCCCCGAGATTCGCCGCCGCCACTTTGATGGCGTGCTCCTGGTGGTCTCCAACCCGGTGGACGTACTCACCTACGCCGCCTGGCGCATGTCCGGCCTGCCCGCCGGGCGGGTCATCGGCTCGGGCACCGTGCTGGACACTGCCCGGCTCAAACACCTGCTGGGCCAGCATCTCCAGGTGGACAGCCGCAATGTCCATGCCGTCATCATCGGCGAACACGGGGACAGCGAGCTGGCCGTGTGGAGCGGCGCCAATGTCTCGGGCATCGATCTGAACCACTTCTGCGAGCTGCGGGGCCACTACAACCACGCCGACTCCATGCGGCGCATCTACGAGGGCGTCCGGGACAGCGCCTACCAGATCATTGCGCGCAAAGGGGCCACGTACTACGGCATCGCCATGGCCGTGGGGCGCATTGCCGAGTGTATCGTCCTGGATCAGGAGTCGGTCCTCCCCGTCTCGGTGGTGCTGGAGGGGCAGTACGGTCTGGACGGGCTGTGTCTGAGCATTCCCTCCATCGTGGGCAAAAACGGCCTGGAGAAGATTCTGGAAATTCCTCTGAGTCTGGAGGAAGAGGCCGCGCTCCACACCTCCGCCGCCCAGCTCAAATCGGTCATCGCTCAGCTGGAGCTGTAAGAAACCGCCCCCGCGCCGGTAGACGCGGGGGCGGTCTTTTTTTACGGCTGAACCGGCTCTTCGCCGCTGCGCTTGTGATACATGCCGTAGATGCGCTCCTGGGCGAACGTCAGGCAGTCCATCAGCTCCGGGTTGAACATCCCGCACTCTCCGTTGAGGATCATGCTCACCGCCTTCTCGTGGGAGAAGGCCTTTTTGTACACCCGCTCGCCCACCAGGGCGTCGTATACGTCGGCCAGGGCCACCACCTGGGCCCAGATGGTGATCTCCCCGGCCTTGAGATGGTCGGGATAGCCCCGCCCGTCCCAGCGCTCGTGGTGGTGGCGGCAGATGTCGTAAGCGTAGGCGTACACCGGATTTTCCCGCAGGCGGGGCACGTTGTCCAGCAGAACGCAGCCCTGGGTGGTATGGGTCTTCATGATCTCGAACTCCTCCGGCGTCAGACGGCCGGGCTTGTTGAGAATGCTGTCCGGAATGGCGATTTTTCCCAGGTCATGCATGACGGCGGCGTCCGCAATGAGCCGCAGCTCCTCCTCGTCGAAGCAGTACTTCTCCGGATAGCGCTCCATCAGCACCTCCAGCAGCAGCAGTGTCAGCTGCCGGATGCGGCGCACGTGCTCCCCCGACTCCTGGTCCCGGAACTCAATGGCGGTGGCCAGAGTCTCCAGAATCGAGCTGTTCAGGTCCAGAATCTCCTTGGCCTGGGCGGCCAGCATCTGGTCCTGGGTGCGCACCAGATTGTTGAGCTGGATGACATTCCCAATTCGGCGCCGGATAAAGTAGGGAACGATGGGCTTTTCGATGATATCCACCGCCCCCAGATCGTAGCCCAGGCGCAGGCGCTCCTCGGAGTTCTCGGCGGTGATGAGGAACACGGGCAGCTGCTCAAGCATCTGCCGCTCCCCCAAAATCCGCAGTACCTCAAAGCCGTCCATCACCGGCATCACCACGTCCAGCAGCACCGCCACAATCTCCCCCGGGTGCGCGTCGATGCACGCCAGGGCCTCCCGGCCGTCGGCGGCCTCCAGAATCTGAAAATCGTCCCCAAAGGTGATGGACAGCACGGCGCGGTTGATCTCCTCGTCGTCTACGATCAGGATGGTCTGTTTCTCCATAAAACCCCTTACTCCTCCAGGGCGGCAATGGCTCCGCAGGCCGCCTCATAGTCCGCCTGCAGCCCGCGGAAGAGGGCGGAGACCGCCTCCGTCTCCCCCCGGCGAACCGTCTGGACCAGGGCGTCGCTGCCGGTGCGGACCCGCTCCAGGCCCAGGTTGGCCGCCACGCCCTTCAGGGTGTGGGCCGAGCGCTCCACCTCCGGCCAGTCCTGCCGCTCCACCGCCGCCGCCAGGGCGGAATAGGCCCCGTCCTGGGGGAATTTCCGCAAAAAGCGCACCACAAGGGCCCGGCTCCCGCCAAAGCGGGAGAGCGTCCCCCGCACATCCATCGGGACGGCCTGTTCCAGCTCTTCCAGTTTCATGTTCCGACCTCCGCTTCCGCGGGCGGCCAGCACCCGCGTTGGAATCTGTTTTCTTTTAGCATACGCCATATTTGCCCGGTATGTCAACCTTCTTGTCATGGTAAAAGAACCCGGGCGCACCCGAATGGGTGCGCCCGGGCCAGACAAACTGCCGGATTTTTCTCAGCCCAGGAAGAACTGGCTGACCGTCAGAACCAGGCCGGAGAACACGATGGACACCGTGGAGACCAGCTTGATGAGGATATTCAGGGACGGGCCGGAGGTGTCCTTGAACGGGTCGCCCACCGTATCGCCGATGACGGCGGCCTTGTGGCACTCGGAGCCCTTGCCCCCGTGCTCGCCCGACTCGATGTATTTCTTGGCGTTGTCCCAGGCGCCGCCGGCGTTGGACATAAAGACCGCCATGGCAAAGCCGGTGACCGTTCCGCCGCCCAGCAGGCCCACCACGGCCTCGGGGCCCAGGATGCAGCCGGTGACAATGGGCACCACAATGGCCAGCAGCGAGGGCACCACCATCTCATGCAGCGCACCCCGGGTGCACAGATCCACGCAGGAGGCGTAGTCCGGATCGGCGGTTCCCTCCATAATGCCCTTGATCTCCCGGAACTGCCGGCGGACCTCCACCACGATGGACTCGGCCGCCCGCTGCACGCCGCTCATGGTCAGCGCGCCGAAGATGAAGGTCATCATGGCCCCCACGAACACACCCACCAGCACCGCCGGATTGGTAATGGACAGGTCCATCACGGTCTGCTTCTCCACCACGTCCACATAGGAGACCATCAGGGCCAAGGCGGTCAGAGCCGCCGAGCCGATGGCAAAGCCCTTGCCGGTGGCGGCGGTGGTGTTGCCCAGGGAGTCCAGCGCGTCGGTGCGCTTGCGCACCTCTTCGCCCAGGCCGCTCATCTCGGCGATGCCGCCGGCGTTGTCGGC
This sequence comes from Candidatus Flavonifractor intestinipullorum, assembly GCA_019118925.1. Classification (GTDB taxonomy): domain Bacteria; phylum Bacillota; class Clostridia; order Oscillospirales; family Oscillospiraceae; genus Pseudoflavonifractor_A; species Pseudoflavonifractor_A intestinipullorum. Next base: position 14,001 of record DWYC01000012.1, read on the forward strand.
CACGGGGCCGTAGGCGTCGGTGGCCAGGGTAATGCCCAGAGTGGAGAGCATTCCCACGGCGGCAATGCCGATGCCGTAGAGGCCCTTATTGAAACTGGCCTCGTACACGGCGGCGTTCCCGGTGTCCAGGGAGCCGCCGGCGGCCAGGAAGGAGACAATGATGGCGATACCCACAATGACCACCGGCGCGGCGGTGGACTTCATACCCAGGGAGATACCGCCGATGATGGTGGTGGCCGCGCCCGTCTCCGTATCGCCGGCCAGGCTGCGGGTGGGCTTATAGGTGTCGGAGGTGTAGTACTCGGTGAAGTAACCGATGGCGCAGCCCGCCACCAGGCCGGAGAGGATGGCCACGTAAACCCCCATATTGCCCAGAATGAAATAGGTCAGCGGGGCGGCCAGAATGGCGGCCAGAATGGCGGCGGTATAGGTGCCCTTGCGCAGGGAGCCCAGCAGCTCCCGCTGCGAGGCGCCCTCCTTGGTGCGGATGAGGAAGGTGCCCAGCACCGAGCACACCACGCCCAGCACCGCGATGGACAGGGGCAGCAGCAGCGCGCCCCAGACCTGCTCCCCGGTGTAGGCCGCCGCGCCCAGAGCAAAGGTGGCCAGGATGGAACCCACATAGGACTCATAGAGGTCGGCGCCCATACCGGCCACATCGCCTACGTTGTCGCCCACGTTGTCGGCGATGGTGGCGGGGTTGCGGGGGTCGTCCTCCGGGATGCCCGCCTCCACCTTGCCCACCAGGTCGGCGCCCACGTCGGCGGCCTTGGTGAAAATACCGCCGCCCACCCGGGCGAAGAGCGCCATAAAGGAGGCGCCCATGCCGAACATGACCATGGTCTGAGCGATACGGACGGCGTCATATCCGGCGATGTATTTGAGAATATGGAACCACACCGAAATGTCCAGCAGGCCCAGGCCCACCACGGTAAAGCCCATTACCGCGCCCGAGGAAAAGGCCACGCTCAGTCCGCGGTTCAGGCTCTCATGCGCTGCGTGGGCCGTGCGCGCGTTGGAGGACGTGGCGATTTTCATGCCGATAAAGCCCGCCAGGGCGGAATAGCAGCCGCCGGTCACAAACGCAAAGGGGATAAACCAGTTGTCCAGCTGCCCCGCCGCCACCAGGACCAGCAAGATCACAAAGACGGCGGCGAAGATCTTCGCCACAGTGGTGTATTGCCGCTTCAGGTAGGCGTTGGCTCCCTTGCGGATGGAGGCGGCGATTTTCTGCATTTGCTCCGTGCCCTCCGAGAACTTGAGGACCTTGCACCGCTGACTCCACGCGAAGAGGAGGGCCAAAGCCGCGCCCGCCAATCCGATCCAGAACAGATTTTCCATAGTCATGCTTCCAACTCCTTTGCTCGAGCGGAAACTACATTAAATTTTGATTTCCGCTCCTTTTGGATAGTCTAAGTTTAACTGATGCGGATATCTTTTTGCAAGCAATTCTGATCTTATCCTCTTTTTATACGAAATATTTTATATAATGCACAATTTATTTGTGATTTCCCACTTATATTTTGTGCATTTTATATAGCCACGGTGGCTCCATTGCGACTTCGCACTCCTTTCTTACTCCAGAAAAAGGCCAAATATGCAGAAAAAGGAGGGACCCCGTCCTCCTTTTCCACTTTTCCATATTCTCTTGTACACTCCAGCCCGTCTTACCCCGCGCTTAAATGGTCCACTCGCTGTGGATGAGACCCACTAAGTACCACTCTTCGTTATAGGGCGCCAGGACAACCTTCAGCGCGCACCAGTCGAAGCTCTCGTTTTCCGGCCGAATGCCCGGATAATAATACTCAACAAACCGGCAGTCGGAAAAGACTTCCTGCACGTTCTCCAGGGCGTTTCCGGCGGCCTGAACCCCGTCCAGGGTCACCACCGGCGCCGCCTGGTAGTCCTCGTTATATACGTACCGGTCCACATACTCGGGCAGAGTCAGGTTGATATGCTCTCCCTTC
>DWYC01000077.1 GCA_019118925.1 Candidatus Flavonifractor intestinipullorum
CACGGCCTCCAGATTCTCGTGCCCGCCGAACATATTGGGGCACCACTGGCCGTTCTGGCGGCCGTAGTCCAGGTAGAGCATGGAGGCCACCGCGTCCACCCGCAGGCCGTCCACGTGGTACTGCTCCAGCCAGAAGAGGGCGGAGGAGAAGAGGAAGGAGCGCACCTCATACCGGCCGTAGTCAAACACCCGGGTGCCCCAGTCGGCGTGCTCTCCCTTCCGGGGGTCGGCGTACTCGTAACAGGGCTCGCCGTCGAACTCGTAGAGGCCGAAGGCGTCCTTGGGGAAGTGGGCGGGGACCCAGTCCAGAATGACGCCGATGCCCGCCTGATGGAGCTGATCCACCAGGTACATGAAGTCGTCGGGGGTGCCGAAACGGCTGGTGGCGGCGAAGTAGCCGGTGCACTGATAGCCCCAGGAGGCGTCCAGCGGATGCTCGGTGACGGGGAGAAGCTCCACATGGGTAAAGCCCATCTCCTTCACATAGGGGACCAGGTAACCGGCGATGTCCCGGTAGCTGAGGAAGGTGTCCTCGCCCGTGCGCCGCCAGGAGCCCAGATGAACCTCATAAATATTCAAAGGATGCTGATAGATGGGATTGGCCTTCCGGGCGGCCATCCAGCCCTGATCCCCCCACTGGTAGTCCCCCAGATCGTAGATCTTGGAGGCGGTGCCGGGGCGGGTCTCGGCGTGGAAGGCGTAGGGGTCCGACTTGGCCAGCACGCGCCCGTCCCTGGCGGTAACGGCGTATTTATAGGAGTCATAGCGCTTCAGGCCGGGGACAAATCCCTCCCACACGCCGTTTTTGACGAGCTCCAGGGGGTGACTGGTCTGGTCCCAGCCATTGAAGTCGCCCATCACGGCCACCGCCGTGGCGTGGGGAGCCCAGACGCGAAAGACATATCCGGCAGTCCCGTCACGGGTCTCGGCATGAGAGCCCAGGTAGTCCTGCGCACGAATGGCGTTGCCGCTGGAAAAAGCCTCCAGGGCGCTGTCCGCTGCCGTCGGTTTGGGGGTCATAGGCAATCTCTCCTTACTGGTAAAAACAACCAAATCTAAAAGGGCTTTGGCGGGTTTACCTTGTCATAGGTGATAATAGCCTTTTGATGAGAAACAGGCTATTTTGTATAAATTATACAACAGAAAAGGACCTGCGTCAAGAGTGCTTCTTTTCCCGAAAGGAGGGGGAAAAAGCGTGCGAAACGGCGCGGATTGCGTGAAAAAAACCGGGAGAACGTTGTCAAAGCGTTCTCCCGGAAACGATTACCCGGCCAGAAGAAGCGCCCGGAGGAGACGGGAAAAAATTCCGCCCACCGATATGCGCTCCACGCCGCTCCGGGCCACCAGGGGGATGGACTGCCGTTCCTGACCGTCCACCAGAACCACCAATTCGCCCAGGATCTGCCCCTCCTCCACGGGGGCCTCCACGTCCCCGGCCAGGCGGATCTGCGTGGTGACAAGGTCCAGCTTGTCCCGCTCCACCAGGACGCGGGCCGGGCCGGAGACGGCGGGCTGCACCTGGCTCTGCTCGCCCAGGAGCACGGTCACCGGCGGGAGGGCCGCGCCGGGCTGCACGTCCAGAAGCGTGTAATTGGCAAAGCCGAAGTTGAGCAGGTTCTGCGCGGTGTCAAAGCGCTGCTGAGAGGTGTCGGCCTTGAGCACCACGGCGATGAGGGACAGGCCGTCCCGCTCCGCGGTGGCCGAGAGGCAGTATCCCGCCGAGTCGGTGGAGCCCGTCTTGAGGCCGGTGCAGCCGTCGTAGTAGCGCACCAGCTTGTTGGTGTTGCTCAGCTGGAACTGTCCGCCCCGGAGGGAGTCCATCCAGATGGTGGTATAATTCTGAATGCCGGGATGGCGCATCAGCTCCCGGGACATCACAGCGATGTCGTAGGCGCTGGTCAGGTGGCCCGCCGCCGGCAGCCCGGTGCAGTTGACGAAGTGGGTGTCGGACATGCCCAGCTCGGCTGCCCGCTGGTTCATCCGCTCCACAAAGGCCGCCTCGCTGCCCGAGAGGTGCTCGGCCAGGGCCACGGCCGCGTCGTTGCCCGAGACCACCGCCACGGCTTTGAGCAGCTCGTCCACCGTCATCTGTTCGTTTTCCTTCAAATAGACCTGGGAGCCGCCCATGGATGCGGCGTTGGCCGAGACGGTGACCGGCTCATCCAGGGTCAGGCGGCCGCTGTCCACCGCCTCCATCACCAGCAGCAGGGTCATCACTTTGGTGACGCTGGCGGGCTCCAGCTTGTCGTGGGCATTGTGTTCAAAGAGTACCGTACCCGTCTCCTGCTCCATCAGCACTGCGGCCTGGGCCTCCACGGCCGGCGCCGCGCCGGCTGCGCCGGCCGGAGCGCTCAGGAGCAAAACGGCCGCCAGGGCCGCGCACCATCGCTTCATGGTTCATCCTCCAATCGGGTTTTCAAATGTCGCTGTAGTACGAGGATATGGAAAACGGGGGCGTTCTATGCAGAAGGGAAAACTTACCGCCCGGCGGGACGGCGGACAACTGGGGCTGTTCAAGGGCGGAATTTTGGTGTATGATAAGCTCTGCAACAGGAACGCGGGGCGGAATGGGCCCCTGCAAAACGTTTGGAGTGTGTCTATGACCGATTTGTTTGAAAAATCCATTCAGACGCTGGAGCTGCCCCGGGTGCTGGAGCGCCTGGCCGAGCAGGCGGTGACGCAGGAGGGAAAGGAGCGCTGCCTCGCCCTGCGCCCCCTCACCGACGCCGACGATGTGGAGCGCCTTCTGGAGCAGACCACCGCCGCGGCCAATCTGATGACCCTGAGCGGAACGCCCTCCTTTTCGGGCGTCAAGCCGGTGGGGGCCTCCCTCCAGCGGGCTCAGATGGGGGGCGCGCTGAACACCCGGGAGCTGCTGGACATCGCCGCAGTCCTCCGCTCGGCCCGCTCGGCCAAGGAGTACGCCGACGGCCGCGCCGGGGGGAGCAAGACGTGCATCGACCATCTCTTCGCCTCTCTGACCCCCAACCGCTATCTGGAGGAGAAGATCACCGGCTCCATTGTGGGAGAGGATGAGATCGCCGACTCGGCCAGCCCCGAGCTGGCCTCCATCCGCCGCCACATCCGGGCCACCGCCGGAAAAGTGCGGGATATTCTGCAAAAACTCCTCTCTTCCAACCAGTCCAAATACCTTCAGGAGGCCATCATCACCCAGCGCAACGACCGCTATGTGGTGCCCGTCAAGTCCGAGCACAAGAACGACGTGCCCGGCCTGGTCCACGATGTGTCCTCCTCGGGTTCCACCTTCTTCATCGAGCCCATGGGCGTGGTGAAGGCCAACAACGAGCTCCGGGAGCTCCAGGCCCGGGAGGAGAAGGAGATCGAGCGCATCCTGGCCGAGCTCTCCGCCGAGTGCGCCCAGTACCGGGAGGACATTTCCCAGAATTACGACCTGCTCATCCTGCTGGACGTGATCTTCGCCCGGGCCAAGCTCTCCTACCGGATGAAGGCCGCCCAGCCCAAGATCGTCAAGCGGGGGCTCTTCCTCCGCCGGGCCCGGCACCCCCTGCTGGACCCGGCCAAGGCGGTGGCCAACGACCTGATGCTGGGGGAGGACTTCGACACCCTGGT
>DWYC01000078.1 GCA_019118925.1 Candidatus Flavonifractor intestinipullorum
TTGACGTCGATGCCCAGGGCGTTGCCCTGCTGAATATGGTTGTCCAGCATGGCGGCCAGCAGATTGTTGGCCGCACCGATGGCGTGGAAGTCGCCGGTGAAGTGGAGGTTGATGTCCTCCATGGGCACCACCTGGGCATAGCCGCCGCCGGCGGCGCCGCCCTTGACGCCGAACACGGGGCCCAGAGAGGGTTCCCGCAGGGCCACCAGGGTGTTCTTGCCCAGGCGGCGCATCCCGTCGGCCAGGCCCACGGTGGTGGTGGTCTTGCCCTCGCCGGCGGGGGTGGGGTTGATGGCGGTGACCAGGATCAGCTTGCCGTTGGGGGCTTGCGTCTCGTTGAGAAGCCGGTAGTCGATTTTCGCTTTATAGCGCCCGTAGAGCTCCAGGTACTCCCCGGGTACTCCGGCGGTGCGGGCAATCTCCTGAATGGACTTGAGCTGGGTGCTCTGGGCGATCTCAATGTCGGTTTTCATATCCCTGATTCCTCCTTCATGTGCTCGGCGGTACACCCCATGACATACAAAAAAAGGGCGCACCCTAGGTTGGTGCGCCCAGACGGTCGGCATAAAAGCGCCCGGACGGCGCCCGCTATACTTCATGTGGTTCGCTCCACTTCCGTCAGTCGTATAGCTCCTCATCCCTGGGGGGAGAGTGTCTGTAGTGTATCACAGCGCGGCGGCGCCGTCAAGGGGGTCTGCGTCCAATTCGCCCCCGGAAAGGCCGGCCTCCAGCCGGGCCTGCCGCAGCCGCTGTTCCAGCTGCATAGTCTCGCTCCGGAGCATTTCCCGGCTCTTTTTCCGGTTCCCCTGCAAAAAGAGGTGGTAACGGTACTGGAGCGAGTCCGCTTTCGGCGGGAAGCGGATGCACTCCCCGCCGATTTGGAGGCCATCCAGCTCGCGGCGGCAGATCGCGTCGTCCAGCACCGCCATATAGAGGGCCCACCGGGTGTACTCCTTCAGAGGCATCCGCCAATTGCGCCGGTACCAGACGAGTCCGCCCAGACAGGCCGCCAGGCCCGCTGCGATTCCAAGCCGCTTCATGGCTGCTTCCACCTCCCGATCTTCCGTACGGCCTTTCCGGTTTTCTCCGCCAGGAAGGCTCGGAATTCCTCCGGAGAGGCGCCCTTCAGGGCTGCCTTGGGGACGGCATGGGCGTGATATTTCCCCAGAAGCAGGACGAAGTAGTCCCGCGTCTCCACCGGGATCCGAATCCGGCTGTACTGCCATTTCGTCTCTGCGGCGGGAAAGATGACCACATAGTGGTCGGGATAAAAGACGGTGCGGCTCGCCCGGGTCTCAGGGACGAGGCGCCGCCGGGCAAAGAACGCGTTGAACGCGTCCTGCTTAAACTGGAGCGTCACCAGAAGGACGAGGAGTGCGCCCTCCAGAGCGGTGTACAGCGGGCTGTCGTGGAGGACCAGAATGGACATAAGCAACACCGCGGACAGGACCCAGGCATAGATGCTCCAGATCCGGTTGGAGCGTCGGCGGATGGTTTTCCGCGCCGCCAGGGACATGGCGGCCAGGGCTTTTTGACTGTAGTCGGTTTGGCATGTGATTTCCATAAAAGCATCTCCTATCTGCCGCTTGGGCGGATTATTCAGTCGGCCCGGAGGGCCACCACAGGCTGGAGCTTGGAGGCTTTGGCCGCCGGGTACATGCCGAAGCCCACCCCCATGGCCACGGAGAACAGGAAGGCGCCGGCGGACATGGGCAGGTCGGGCAGAATCACCGTGCGCAGAATAATCTGCCCTGCGATCAGAGTGCCGGCGATGCCGATGGCGATACCCAGCAGGCCGCCGATGCCGCAGACCACCGACGCCTCAATGAGAAACTGGGCCAGGATCGACCGGCGCCGTGCGCCGATGGCCTTGCGGATGCCGATCTCCCGGGTGCGCTCGGTGACGGTGACCAGCATGATGTTCATAATGCCGATGCCGCCGACTAGCAGCGAGATGGAGGCGATCCCGCCCAGGACCATGCTCATCATCCGGTTCTGGTCGTCGGAGCGCTGGGCATCCTGATTCTCGGAGTAGACGCTGAAATAGCCCCGCTCCGTATCAATCAGCCCCTTGAGAAAACCGGAGACCCGGGAGGAGACCTCGGCGGAGGTCTCGCTGCTGGCGGCCCGGACGGTGAAGGAGTCCAGGGTGCTCCGGCGGTTGAGCAGGCGGTTGAGGGTGTAGGGCACCACCGCCATGTTGTCCATGGAGTACTCCGAATCGGGATCTTTGGCCCGGTAGACCCCCACCACCTCAAAGGGGTGGCCGTGGACCAGCACGGTCTTGCCCACCGGGTTCTGGTAATTGAACAGGTACTCCGCCGCACGTGCGCCCAGGACGATCACCTGCTGGCTGGACTGGATGTCCATCTGGCAGAGATCCCGCCCCTTCTCGATCTGAAAATTGTTGCACAGAGAGAACTGGGAACTGCCCAGCTTGATGGTGGGAGAGCCGCTCTCCATATCTTCCGTGGACTTGTCCCGGTAGATGATGGGGCCCTCGGTGGTGGCGTCGGGCGTCACTCCGTGAACCAGGGAGCCGAGGCTCAGACAGTAGTCGTAGAGGGGCTGGGAGATATCCCCGCCGCCCCACTGTTCGGCGGAAATGGTGATGCGGTTGTTTCCCAGGCGCTCATAGTACTCCTTAAGATGCCGGTTGGAGCCCTGGACCACCGAGACCATGATAATTACGGCCGCCACGCCGATGATGATGCCCAGCATGGTGAGCAGGGAGCGCACCTGATTGGAGCGGATGGACTTGAATGCCATCCGGAAAGATTGACTCAGATTCATAGCGCAATCTCCTCTCGGGGGCAGTCCACCACGATCTGCCCGTCGGCGATGCGGATGATCCGCCGGGCTGCGGCGGCCACCTTGTTGTCGTGGGTGATGAGCAGGACAGTGGTGCCCTGTTCCCGGTGAAGCTGATGGAGAATGTCCAGGACCTGCGCGCCGGTCTTGGAGTCCAGAGCGCCGGTGGGCTCGTCGGCCATGAGGATGGGGGCCCCGGTGGAGATGGCCCGGGCGATGGCCACCCG
>DWYC01000079.1 GCA_019118925.1 Candidatus Flavonifractor intestinipullorum
GAAGCAGGCGCCCACCTCGCGGAGGAGCTCGATATAGTTCAGGTTCATCAGCCAGTCGGCGTTGTTGAGCATGAGAGCCTTGCCCTCCGAGAAGTCGATGAACTTGCTCATCTGCTTTTTGAAGCACTCGCAGTTGTGCTGGATGGTCTCCACCGTCATCATGGAGCGCATGTCAGTGCGGCCCGAGGGGTCGCCCACCATGCCCGTGCCCCCGCCGATGAGGGCGATGGGCCGGTTGCCCGCCTTCTGCAGGCGGCGCATGAGCATCAGCGCCATGAAGTGGCCCACGTGCAGGGAGTCCGCCGTGGGGTCAAAGCCGATGTAGAAGGTGGCCTTGCCGTGGTTGATGAGCTCCTTGATCTCCTCCTCATCGGTGACCTGGGCGATGAGGCCCCGGGCTTGCAGTTCGTCGTAAATGGTCATCTCGTCGTTCTCCTTTTATTTGATTCTTGCATTTAATATAACCGTTTCCCGCAGTGGGGACACCTGGCGTCGTCCATCTCGTGGAGCTGTCCGCAGAAGGGACAGGGGGTCCGGGCGATGCCGGAGGGCTCCTCCGGGGCGGCCATCTGAGCCAGATAAAACTCCAGGCGGCCGCAGCCCCCGCACACCCACACCTCTACAGGCAGCACGTCCTCCCGCCCAATCCGCTCGAAGTCGCCCCGCAGATGCCAGCCGGGCGCGCCTTTCTGCAAATCCTGCCGCCCCAGACACGTCATCCTTCCGCCGCAGCGGATGCACGTTTCCCGTTCCATACCGTCCTCCTACTTCTCCGCCGGGACCGCTTCCCTGTTCCGGGCGCGGAGGACATTGTAGCCCACCACGCCGGCGACCACGATCACCGCCCCCAACAGGGAGAGCGGCCCGATAGTCTCGTGATAAAAGACCGCCACCAGGATGGGATTGAGCACCGGCTCGATGCCCGAAACCAGGCTGGCCGTCACCGCCGGGGTGGTTTTCAGGCCGATGGTCAGCAAGATGAAGGCCACGCCCACCTGAAATGCGCCCAGGACGATCAGGCTGGTCACCGCAGTGGGGGTAAATTCCGTCTCCCGCAGGAGGAAGGGGAGCCCCGTCAGGGCGCTGACCGCACTTCCCCAGAAAATAGCGGAGATGGGGTCGCAGTCCGGAAAATCCTCCAGCAGAAAGACCACCGCATACATGGCTCCCGAGAGCAGCGAAAGGAAGTTGCCCAGCATGTCTCCCGACTCCAGACTCTCCACAAAAAAGCAGGCCACCCCAAGCAGTACCACCACGCAGGCCGCTACATCCAGCTTGTCCGGCCGCCGCCTCCAAATCAGCGCCGCAAAGAGCATCACAAAGATGGGCGCGGTGAATTGCAGGACAATGACGTTGGCCGCAGCCGTCATCTTGTTTGCCACCGAGTAGAGAATCGTACACCCGGAGACGCAGACGGTTCCCACGGCAATCCACCGGTTCCAGCGGGGCCGGTGCCTTGTCAGGGCAAGATAACCCCCAATGACCAGCAGAGCCACCAGATTCCGCCCGCTGTTGATGGACATGCCGTGCCAGGGGATGAGCTTGATGCACAGCCCCCCGATGCTGTAGAGCACCGCCGCCACAAAGACAAAAAACACTCCCAACCGCTTTTCCCGTTCCGAAACCACAAAAACGCCCCCTGTCCTTTCGGACAGAGGGCGTATCAGTTTCTTACGCGGTGCCACCTCTGTTTATCCCTCCCTCGCGGGCGGGACCTCAGGGAGTACGGGACTCCGGCGCGGTAACGGGCGCTCCCGGCCTCCCCTACTGGACAAACGCGTTCAGGGGGCTGCTCCGAGGGGTATTCCCAGGCACCTCCTCTCCCCCTTTCACCGTCCGGGGGCTCTCTGGGCAGGAAATGCGCCTGCTACTCGTCCTCTTCTACGCAGTCTCTATGTGAGCAGTCTCGATTATACCGTCCCCGCTTCTGTTTGTCAAGGGGGGGCGAACGGTGCGCCGGGCCGAATCAGTTCCCCCGGTACTCCTCGGCGGTGCGCAGCAGCTCTTCCGCCCCGGTCCGGATGGCGGGGGTGATGCGGCTCCCGCCGGTGAGGCGGGCCAGCGCCTCCACCCGGCCCGGCCGGTCCAGCCGCTCCACCCGGGTATAGGTGCGCCCATCCCGCTCCCCCTTCTCCACCACAAAGTGGACGCTCGCCATAGCGGCGATCTGGGGCAGATGGGTGACGCAGAGGACCTGCTTGTTCCGGGCCACGTCGGCCATCTTCATGGCCACCTTCTGGGCCGCCCGGCCCGAGACGCCGGTGTCCACCTCGTCGAAAATGAGGGTGTCGATGGACTCATTTTCAGCCAGCACGTTCTTCAGCGCCAACATGATCCGGGAGAGCTCGCCGCCGGAGGCGATGCGCTGGATGGGCTTCAGGTCCTCCCCCACGTTGGCCGACATGAGGAACTGTACCTCGTCCCCGCCCGTCTCGTCCAGGCCCAGCTCGCCCCCCTTGGGCCGGATCTCGGTGCGGAAGCGCACCCGGGGCATGTCCAGCTGGGTGAGCTCGCTCTGAATCCGCGCCTCCAGCTCGGCCCCCGCCCGCTTCCGGGCCTCGGTGAGGGCGGCCGCCTTCTCCCGGGCCAGGGCCAAACGCTTGGCCTGCTCCTTCTCCAGGCGGGAGAGGGTGTCCGAAGAAAAGGCGATCTCGTCCAGCTCCGCGCGGCAGCGCTCCAGATAGGAGAGCATCTCCTCCACCGTGCCGCCGTACTTCTTTTTCAGGCGGTAGAGCACATCCAGGCGGCTCTCCACCTGATCCAGCTCCCCGGGCTCAAAGTCAAAAGCGGCGCGCAGGTCCCGCACCCGCTCGGCCGCATCGTCGGCGGCTGAACGCAGCTCGGCCAGCAGATTGGCCGCCTCGGCGAGGGACTCGCTCATCCCCGCCGCCCCCGAGAGGGCCCCCTCCGCCGTGGCGATGAGTCCGGCGGCCCCCTCCTGCTCGTCGTCCCCGGAGAGGGCCAGATGGGCCCGCTCCACCGCGTCGATGAGCCGCTCCGCATTGCGGAGCAGGGTGCGCCGGGCGGTGAGCTCTTCCTCCTCGCCCGGCTGGAGGCGGGCCCGCTCCAGCTCTCCAATCTGAAACTGGAGGCTGTCCAGGCGGCGGGCCTTCTCGGCGTCGTCCATCCGCAGGGCGGCCATCTCCCGCCGCACCGCCGTCAGGGCGTCAAACGCCTCCCGGTACGCCTCCCGCAGGCCCTCCAGCTCCCCGAAGCTGTCCAGATAGCCCAGGTGGCTGCGCTCGTCCAGAAGCTGCTGCCCGTCGTGCTGGCCGTGGATGTTCACCAGCTGGCTCCCCAGCTCCCGCAGCTGGCCCACGTTGACCAGGCGGCCGTTGACCCGGCAGATGTTCCGCCCGTCGGAGAGAATCTCCCGCTGGATCACCAGTCCTCCGTCCTCATCCAGCGGGACGCCGTTCTCCTCCAGCCAGGGCAGGCGGGCCACCCGGACAAACTGGGCCTCCACCCGGGCCCGCCCGGCCCCCGTGCGGATCAGATCCCGGCTGGTGCGCCCCCCCGTGATGGCCCCGATGGCGTCGATGACAATGGATTTGCCCGCGCCGGTCTCGCCGGTGAGCACATTGAAGCCCGGGGAGAACTGGATGTCCGCCGACTCGATGACCGCAATCTGTTCAATATGGAGCAGTGAAAGCATGGCTTCCTCCCTCTCCTGCTGTAAAATAGATTCGCTTTGGGTTATTTGAGCATCTTGTGGATCTCATCACAGAAGTTGGCCGCGGCCTCGTTGGTGCGCATGATGAGGATGGCCGTATCGTCTCCCGCAAGACTGCCCACCAGCCCCTCGATCTCCATCCCGTCCACCGCCGCGCAGGCCCCGTTGGCCAGGCCCGGCATGGTCTTGATGACCACGATGTTCTGGGCCACGTCAAAGGAGGTGACGCCCTCCTTAAAAATAGTACGCAGGCGGCTGGCCAGATTGATGGAGACTTTCCGCTCGGACACCGCGTAGCGGTAGGTTCCAAAGCCCGTCAGCTCCTTGATAAGGTGCAGCTCCTTGATGTCCCGGGAAATCGTGGCCTGGGTGGACTGCATTCCACGGGCCTTGAGCTCCTGGAGGAGCTGATCCTGCGTCTCCACATCCTTCTCCTCAATAATGCGAAGGATCTCCTGCTGTCGTTTTGTCTTCATGGTTACATCCTCCCCAGTTTTTGTGTCACGATCTCATAGAAGCTGCGGTTGGTCAGACGAATCAGGCGGGTCTTGGCCTCCGCCCGGCGGACGTACAGGCTGTCTCCTCCCCGCAGGCGGAACGCCTTACCCCCGTCCACCGAGAGATAGGCCGTCTTGCGGGCGAGATCCTTGATGCGCACCGTGACGGTGCGCCGGGCGTCCAGAACAAAGGAGCGGGCGTTAATGACCGAGTGGGGACAGATGGGCGTGAGGATGATATTCTCCGCCGTGGGCTCCACGATAGGCCCCCCCGCCGACATGGAGTAGGCCGTGGAGCCGGTGGGCGTACTCACAATGACTCCGTCCCCCGAGTAGGTGGTGATGGGCACTTTGTCGCTGCGCACCTCGATCTCCACCACCCGGGCCACCGCCCCCTTGGTGACCACCGCGTCGTTGAGGGCCAGATCGGAAAAGATCGTCCGCCCCTCCCGGCGAATGGATACCTCCAGCATCATGCGGGACTCTACGGTGTACTTCCCCACCGCCAGCTTGGAGAGCAGAGAGAGTTCCCCCAGCTCCACTTCCGCCATAAATCCCACGCTGCCCAGGTTAACCCCCAGAATGGGAATGCCGTAGGCGTTGGCGTCCTTGGCCGCGTGGAGGATGGTGCCGTCCCCGCCGAAGCACACCAGCGCGTCGGCATTGGGGAGCTCCTCCTCCATGCGGGAGAGGTGCACGTGTTTGGGAAAATCGATGTTGGCCCCCTCGGTGGAAAAGGGCAGGCAGATGCAGGTCTCCACCTGCGCGTTATTGAGGATGCGGGCGGCCGACTGGGCCGCCTTGAGCCCCTTGTCGCGGTAGGGGTTTGGGCTAAGTACAATTTTCACGGCGCATGTTCCTCCAGCACTTCATGGGACTGCTCCACCAGCTCCCGCAGGTCCCCCGGCCAGGGCTCCCCCCGTCCGGCGGTCAGGTAGCCCAGATATTCGATGTTGCCCTCCGGGCCCTTGATGGGGGAAAACGTCATGTCCCGGACGGTAAAATCCGCCTCTCCGGCGTGCTCCAGAAAGTGCTCCAGCACCTCCAGATGGACCTTGGGGTCCCGGACCACGCCCTTTTTCCCCACCTTCTCCCGGCCGGCCTCAAACTGAGGCTTGACCAGGCAGACCACCTCCCCCGCGTCGGAGAGCACCCCACGCAGGGCGGGCAGAATCAGGCGCAGCGAGATGAAGGACACATCCACTGAGGCGAAATCCAGCGCCTCCGGGATCTGCTCCCGGGTGAGATAGCGGGCGTTGGTCCGCTCCAGAGCCACCACCCGGGGGTCGCTGCGGATCTTCCAGTCCAGCTTTCCGTAGCCCGTATCCACGGCGTACACCTTGGCCGCCCCATTCTGGAGCATACAGTCGGAAAACCCCCCGGTGGATGCGCCGATATCGGCGCAGATCTTCCCCTCCAGCCGGACGGGAAAGACCTTCATGGCCTTCTCCAGCTTCAGACCCCCCCGGCTCACATAGGGGATGGCCTTGCCCCGGACCTCAATGGCGGCGTCCTCCGCCACGGCGGCCCCGGCCTTGTCCACCCGCCGGCCGTCCACAAATACCAGACCGCTCATAATCGTGGCCTGGGCCTTTTGACGGCTTTCAAAATATCCCTGCTCGGTCAGCAGCACGTCCAGCCGCTTTTTCGCCATGGCGCAGGACCTCCTCTACTCGTTTCATCAAATGCGCCCCGTCCAGCCCGTGCAGGCTCAGGAGCTGCTCCACCGAGCCGTGGGGGATATACCCCGTCCCCAGATTGGCCAGCGTCAGGCTCTTCAGGGGCACGCCCGCGCCCAGCAGTCCGGCGGCCAGGCGTTCTCCCACGCCGCCGGCGGCCATGGCCTCTTCCGCCACCAGAAGGCGTCCCGTGCGCCCCACCGACTCGGCCACCGGGGCCAGGTCCAGCGGGGCAATGCGCCCCAGCTTGACTACTTCCGCCTGGATCCCCCGTTGGGCCAGACCCTCGGCGGCGTCCAGAACCTGGTTGATGAGCACGCCGTAGCTCACCAGCGTGATGTCCCGCCCGGGGCGGAGCACGCAGGTCTCCCACCCGGCGTCCCCCCGGTAGGCGCCCTCGCCCCCGCGGGGATAGCGCACCGCCGCCGGACCGGTCTCCTCCAGCACCGCGCGGCGGAGCATGGTCCGCAGCTCGGCAAAGCTGGCCGGGGCATAGACCGCCAGGCCGGGCACCGTGGCCAGAAAGGCCGGGTCGAACACCCCGTGATGGGTCTCCCCGTCGGCCCCCACCAGCCCCGCCCGGTCCACGCCCAGGACCACATGGAGGCCCTGAATCCCCACGTCGTGGAGGAGCATGTCGTAGCTGCGCTGCAAAAAGGTGGAGTAAACCGCAAAGACGGGCAGCAAGCCCTGCTTGGCCATCCCCGCGGCCATGGAGACGGCGTGGCCCTCGGCGATGCCCACGTCGAAGGCCCGGTCCGGAAAGCGTTCAAAAAATTCGCTCAGCCCCGTGCCCGGGGCCATGGCCGCCGTAATGGCGCACAGCCGGGGCTCCTCCCGGGCCAGGCGGCACATCTCCTGCCCAAATACGGCGGAGAAGTCCGGAGACGGGGGCTGCACCGGCGCGCCCGTCTCAATGCAGAAGCGGCCCACCCCGTGGAACTTGTCCGGGTTGCGCTCGGCGGCCGGATAGCCCTTGCCCTTCACCGTGCGGATGTGCAGCAGCACCGGCGTCCGAAGCTCCCTGGCATAGCGCAGGATGCGGGTCAGGCGCTTGACATCATGGCCGTCCACCGGACCCAGATAGGTAAAGCCCATGTCCTCAAACAGGCTGCTGGGCAGCAGCGTGCCCTTGATGGCCCGTTTGAGCTGGTGGGTGAGGCGGTAGATATGCCGCCCGCCGGGCACTACCCCCATGGCCTTCCGGTAGCCCGCCTTGAAGCGCAGATACTGGGGCTTGAGCCGCTGCCGGGCCAAAAGCTCCGCCACGCCCCCCACGTTCTTGGTGATGGACATGCCGTTATCGTTTAAAATGACAAGGAGGGGCTCGCCGCTCCCCCCCGCGTCGGACAGCCCCTCGTAAGCCAGACCGCCGGTGAGGGCGCCGTCCCCGATCAGGGCCAGCACGTGGTAGTCCTCGTTCCGCCGGGTCCGGGCCCGGGCCATCCCCACCGCCACCGACACCGAGTCGGAGGCGTGGCCGGCGATGAAGGCGTCGTGGACGCTCTCGGCCGGTTTCGGGAAGCCGGCCAGCCCCCCGAACGTCCGCAGCGTGTCCATCCGGCCGGCCCGGCCGGTGAGCATTTTGTGGACATAGCACTGATGGCCCACGTCAAAGACCAGCCGGTCCCGGCTGGTGTCAAACACCCGGTGGATCGCCACCGTAATCTCCACCGCACCCAGATTGGAGGCCAGATGCCCGCCGGTACGGGAGACCGACCGGATCAGATCGCTCCGCAGGCGGGCGCAGAGGGCTTCGGCCTCCGCATCGGTGATATCCCGGAGATCGGGACGGTATTCCTCCCTCGTAATGATCTTACCTCCTCTTCCGGGCCGGCTTCAGCCCCAGATGTACATTCCGGCCGCACCCACGGCCACGCCCAGC
>DWYC01000080.1 GCA_019118925.1 Candidatus Flavonifractor intestinipullorum
GCTCCGTCCTCCCGGGGGAAACGGTGGGGGTGACGGTGGAGGACGAGTATACCCTCAAACTCACCTTTAAGGTCCCCACCACCCCGGAAGACTTCCTGCTGGACAAGAACCGGGAGTATTATGTCCTGCCCACCCATCTCATGGAGGACGTGGCGGCGGAGGACACCATGGAGATGGAGCTTTGGAGCGCCCCCGTGGGCTCGGGCCCGTGCAAATTCTTCTCGGAGGTGATGGGCAGCTCTCTGGTCCTCTCCGCCAATGAGGAATATCACCTGGGCGCGCCGGGCTTTGACCAGCTGGATATCACGGTGATGGACAAGAACAGCCTCCTCACCGCCCTTATCGCCGGCGATCTGGACTATTACGCCATCGGCGGGAGCCTGTCGGCCGCCGACCTGCCCACCGCCGAGGCCGCCGGCTTCCAGGTGGAGGAGGGCGAGGTGCCCAATACCTTCTTCGAGCTCATGCTCAACAACGAGAGCATCTCCGACGGGCGCATCCGCCGGGCCATCGAGCTCGCTCTGGACAAGGAGCTCCTGTGCGAGCAGGCTACCCAGAGCTATGGGACGGTGACGGGCACATCGGTGCTCCCCACCTGCGCCAGCTATGCCGGGGCGTTCAACAGCGCCTATAACCCGGAGGAGGCCCGGGCGCTGCTGGAGGCCGCCGGATACGACGGGACCACCTACCGCCTGGCCTGCACCTCCAACCGGCAGGGGCTGGCCGCCCTGATGCAGCAGCAGATGGGGGAGGCGGGCATCTCGGTGGCGGTGGAGACGGTGGACTCCACCACCATGTTTGCCGGCATGGCCGACGGGACCTATGACATGGGCATCGCCAGCCACACCCCCAGCGCGCTGCCCCTCTGGTTTGTGGAGAGCCGCTTTACGGAGGACAACAACATCTTCCGGGTGGACGACCTCACCGGGTACGAGACGCGCATCGCCGCGGTGAAGAACGCCGATGACGCGGAGGAGCGCACCCAGGCGGTGGCCGAGCTGGAGTCCTATCTGGCTCTGGAGCGTCCCTTCATCCCCCTGTGGTTCGGCACAGGGCTCCATGTGACGTCCAATACGGTCTCGGGCATCGAGTACACCGCCGCCAGTTTTTCCAACGAAAATGTCTGGGAGTGGGTGAAAAACTGATCCACAGCTTGATTTAGAGAAAAACCTCCGTAGGGCTGCCGCGAACGGCCCATGCTCCCCCTCCGGGGAGCCGGAAGTGCAGGAGGAATGAGCCTTGATCCGATATGTTCGCAGACGGCTTCTGACCGTCATCCCGGTCTTTTTCGGCATTACGCTTCTGGTGTTCTGCTTTCTCAGCCTGGCCCCCGGAACCATCGCCGACCTGATGGGGGAGGGGGGCAACGTGATCTACGCCGACCAGGCCGCTCTGGAGGAGCGGCTGGGCCTGAACGACCCGCTGCCGGTGCGCTATGCGCACTGGCTGTGGGATCTGCTCCACGGGGACCTGGGGGAGTCCTGGCAGACGGGCCGCTCCGTCTCGGAGAGCATCGCCCAGCGGGTGGGCCCCTCTCTGATTCTGACGGGCAGCGGCGTGGTGCTGGCCATCATTCTGGCCATCCCGCTGGGGGTGCTGGCGGCCTGGAGGCCCCGTTCGGCGTGGGACAAGCTCTCCTCGGCCTGCTCCATGGTGAGCTTCGGCGTGCCCGGCTTTCTGCTGAGCCTGCTTCTGGTGTACGTCTTTTCCCTTCAGCTCGGGTGGCTGCCCTCCGCGCGGATGTACACCACCGGCGCGTCGGGGAGTCTGGGGGACCTGCTGCGGCATCTGATTCTCCCGGCGTCGGTGATCTGCCTGAGCAATCTGGGGGAACTGGTGAAACAGACCCGTTCGGCCTGCCTGGAGACCATGGGGGAGGACTACATCCGCACCGCCTGGGCCAAGGGCCTGCGGAGCCGGGCCGTGCTGCTGCGCCACGTGTTCCGGGGCTCGCTGCTCCCCATTTTGACCACCGTGCTCACTCACATCCCCCATATCATCGGCGGCTCGGTGGTGGTGGAGCGGATTTTCGGCTGGCCGGGGATGGGGAGCCTGATGTTCACCGCCATCCTCAGCCGGGACTACGCCCTGGTGATGGGGGTGACGGTGGTCATCGCACTGACGGTGTTCGCCACCAATCTGCTGTTGGATCTGATCTACGGCCTGGCCGACCCCCGGGTGCGCCAGGGGAGGGCCGTCCGGTGAGGGCGCGGCCGGAGGGCGGCCGGGGGTTCTGGGGCCGGCTGCGCCGGGACCGCCGGGCCATGGCGGGGCTGTGTTTTTTGGCCGCCGAGGTGCTGCTTGTGCTCCTGCTCCCGCCTCTGCTGGGGCTGGAGCCCAACGTCACAGACCGCGCGGCGGGCTTCTGGGCGGCTCCCTCCCGGGCCCACTGGCTGGGCACCGACGACGTGGGCCGGGACGTGTTCGCCCGGCTGATCTGCGGCGGACGGATCTCCCTGCTGGTGGGTTTTGCCGCCGCCGCCATCAGCGTGGCGCTGGGGGTGCCGCTGGGCCTGCTGGCGGGCTACCGGCGGGGGGGATGGGAGTACTGGATCATGCGCTGCGCCGATGTGTTCCAGTCCTTTCCCACCACGGTGCTGGTGCTGTGCATGGTGGCGCTGGTGGGCGCCTCGGTGTGGAACATCATTGTGGTCATCGGGGTGCTGGGCTGGACCTCCATCGCCCGGCTGGTGTATGCCAATACCCTCTCGGTGCGGGAGAAGGAGTATATCCTTGCGGTGAAGGCCCTGGGGGGGAGCACGGGCACCATTCTGCGGCGCAACGTGCTGCCCAATGTGATCTCGCCGGTGTGGGCGGCCCTGGCCCAGCGGGTGGGGCGGGCCATTTTGTCGGAGTCCAGCCTGAGCTTTTTGGGCATGGGCATCCGCACGCCCCAGGCCTCCTGGGGCAACATCGTGCAGTATGCCACCAATGTGACGGTCTTTTCCGACTACCCCTGGGTGTGGGTTCCGCCCAGCCTGTGCATTGTGGCCACCGTGTTCGCCCTGCAATTTGTGGGGGACGGCCTGCGGGACGCCATGGACCCCAAGTACATGCCCGCCGCCGGGCTGGAGGAGGACCGGGCGGTCTACCGCGATACGCCGGAGGAACTCCGCCGGCTGATGGAAGAGGAAGAGTGAGGCGCAATTCCCTCTTTCCTTTTCTGCAAATGTGTGCTAAGATAAAGAGAAAAAATTCGGTCGGAAAGACCGAGAGATGACCTGAGGAGTGAATGTCCGTGAAAGTAAGCCAACTGCTGGGCGTGCGTTTCAAGGAGAAGCCCGCCGGCTGCGAATCTGCCAACCATATTCTGATGATCCGGGGCGGCTATATCAAACAGGTCGCCAGCGGCGTCTTTTCCCTCTACCCGCCCATGCGCCGGGTGACCCGGAAGATTGAGAACATCATCCGGGAGGAGATGGACCGCATCGACGGGCAGGAGGTCCTCTTCCCCGTGGTGATGCCCGCCACGCTGTGGCAGGAGTCGGGCCGGTATGACAGCATCGGCAGCGAGATGGTCCGCTTTACCGACCGCAACGGCACGAAAAACGTGCTGGGTATGACCCATGAGGAGGCCTCGGTGCAGCTGACCCGGGATACCGCTACCAGCTACCAGAACTACCCCTTCATGATCTACCAGATCCAGACCAAGTTCCGGGATGAGCCCCGGTGCCGGGGCGGCCTGATCCGGGTGCGGGAGTTCACCATGAAGGACGCCTATTCCTTCCACACCAGCCAGGAGGACCTGGAGCAGTACTACCAGCGCTGCCTGGAGGCGTATCACCGCATCTTCGCCCGGGTGGGCGTGCCCGAGGTGGTGGCCGTCCAGTCCGATTCGGGCATGATGGGCGGCAGCGTCTCCCACGAGTTCATGCTCCTCACCGACATCGGGGAGGACACCATCGTTTTGTGCGACAGCTGCGGCTACCGGGCCAATATGGAGGCCGCCGAGTGCATCGTCCACAATGAGGCCGTCCCCGAGCAGCCCCTGACCAAGGTGGCCACCCCCGGCGTGAAGACCATTGAGGACCTGTGCCAGTTCGCCCACATCACCGCCCAGCAGACGGCCAAGGCGGTGGTCTACCAGCGCAATGAGGACGACTCCTATGTCATCGCCTTCGTCCGGGGCGATCTGGAGGTCAACGAGACCAAGCTGCGCAATTTCCTGGGCTGCGAGATCCATCCCGCCCTGGATATCGACCCGGAGAGCGGCATTTGCCCGGGTTCCATCGGGCCTCTGGGCCTGCCCGAGGGGGTGACGGTGGTCTTTGACCGCTCCCTGAAGGGCTGCGCCATGCTCTACTGCGGCGCCAACGAGGACGGCTATCACTTCGGCGGGCTGTCCATGGAGCGGGATCTGCCCGGCGCGGAGCTGGTGGACATCGCCAAGGCGGTCTCCGGCGGCATCTGCCCCGTGTGCGGCCAGCCCCATCTGCGCATCAGCCGCGGCGTGGAAGTGGGCAACATCTTCCAGCTGGGCACCAAGTACACCAAGTCCATGGAGATGACCTACCTGGACGAGAAGGGCGAGCGGCAGTATCCCATCATGGGCTGCTACGGCATCGGCGTGGGCCGCCTGGCCGCCTCGGTGTGCGAGGCCCATCACGACGACTACGGCCCCATCTGGCCCATGTCCATCGCCCCCTGGCAGGTGGAAGTGTGCGCCCTCAACCCCAACAAGGGAGATGTGCAGGAGAAGGGCGACGCCCTCTACCAGCAGCTCCAGGACGCCGGGGTGGAGGTCCTCTACGACGACCGCACGGTGAGCGCCGGGTCCATGTTCTCCGATGCCGACCTGCTGGGCAGCCCTCTGCGCCTGGTGGTCAGCCCCAAGACCTGTTCCAAGGGCGTGGTGGAGTTCTCCGCCCGGGACAAGTCCTTCCGCAAGGATATCCCCTTTACCGACAGCGATTTCTCCGGCGTGGTGGAGGCCGTCAAGGCCGAGATCGCCGCCCGCATGGCCGCTCTGGGCTGCTGAGTCCGGCCGGAGGAGGTTGCAGCGATGGAGTATACCATTGAAAATGGAAATCTGGCTCTGACGGTGAGCGCCCACGGGGCGGAGCCCCGCCTCCTGACCGGACTGGGCAGCACGCCCTGGGGCTGGCTCTGGGAGGGGAAGGCCGACGTGTGGGGCCGCTGGGCCCCGGTGTGTTTTCCCTGGTGCGGCAAGCTGGAGGACGGCTGGTTCGAGGACCAGGGCCGCCGCTATTACGGCGGACAGCACGGTTTTCTCCGGGACGTGGAGCACACGCTGGTGGAGCAGGGACGGGAAAGCCTGCTCTTCCGCTTCGACTGGCAGGCCGACAGGGAGCGCTGGCCCTGGAACTTTACCTTTGAGACCCGGCACGCCCTTCTGGGCCGGTCTCTGGTGACCACCTGCACCGTCTACAACCGGGACAGCCGTCCCATGCCCATCCAGCTGGGCTTCCATCCGGGCCTGCGCTGCCCCTTCGACCCGGATAAGACCCCTCAGGACTATCAGATCCGCTTTGAGCAGCCCGAATCTCCGGACGGCACATGCCTTTTCGCGCTGGAACCGGAGGTCTTTGACAACGACAGCATCTGTTTTCCCAACCTGAACTCGGCCTGGGTCCAGGTGGAAGAGAAGGAGACGGGGCGCTATCTCCGGGTAGACACGCGGGATTTCCCCTACGTGCTGCTGTGGAGCAAGCCGGGCATCCCCAATTTTGTCTGTATCGAGCCCTGGACCGGCTATCCCGGACCCGGACACGACCTGTCCGCCCGCCCCGGCGCTACGCTGCTCGCCCCTGGAGGACACTTCTCCCGGACTCAGCGTATCACGGTCGGACCGTGATTTCACTTCCAAACGCGAAATGTTCTGATTTATGAAGAATTCCCGCTGAAATGGCATGTTCAGCGGGAATTTTTTTGCTCTTTTTTCGAGAAAAAGTAAAATTTTTTATCCATCATTATTGAAATATGGAAGAAATTGATGTATTATAAGGGTAGATGGAAAAGCGGTTCGAAGAAGGAATCACACGGCCTCCCCGAAGAGATGAGAGAAAAGAGGAAGCTGAAATGTCCAAATCCAATTACAGCGCCTATATGGCCATTAAGAACAAGATCCTGGAGATTGTTCGCTCGGAGACCTTTGAGAAGAATAAGCTGCCTTCAGAGGCGGCCCTGGCCAACCGCCTGGGTATCAGTTTGGTGACGCTGCGCGAATCGCTGATGATGTTGGCGCTGGAGGGATATATCACCAAGCGCCATGGCTCGGGCAACTACGTGCATCCCAGCACGCTGGACTTTGCAAACCGGACCTACAGTTTTTTGGACCACCTGAGTCAGAAGGGATACCGGACCGGGCTCCAGCTTCTGAGTCAGGAGCGGGTTCCCGCCGGACGGGAGGAGGCCGAAGTGCTGCACGTGCCCGAGGGAGAACTGCTGCTGGAAAACCGTCTGGTCTATCTGGCGGATGAGCAGCCCGCTATTTATACGGTCAGCCGGATGCCGGAGGCTCTTCTGGTGCGTTCCGACGTGGAGCAGATGCCCTTTGCCTATGTGCACATTCTCATTCAGGACTTTATGAACCGGGAGGTGGCCCACGCCCTGAGCGAGTATGTGCCCCTCGCGGTGGACGAGGGACTGAGCCGGCTGCTGAAGCTGCCGGCCGGACACTCCATTCAGAGCAGCAGTCAGGTCTTTTACGACATTACCGACCAGCAAGTGATGTATAATCAGAACTATTTCCATCCGGATTATTACCGTCTTCGCATTCTTCAGAACTGGGATCTGGGCCGGGGAGGACCACTCCCGGCGGAGACGTGAAGAGCGCCGCTCCGCACCTGTATGGGCGCGGAGCGGCGCTCTGTTTTGCCGCACTCAGCTGATCTGGATCTCCTTGGCCTCCTCAGGGAAGAAGGAATTGTCCAGGTCATATTTGTTGTGGGCGGTGGAGTCCCGCAGCACCCGGCCCTCCAGAGAGTAGCAGCGGATGAAGCGGCGGCCGTCCACGGTGCTCCAGTGTTCCACATCCCAGGTCAGGTAGCCGTCCTCGTCGGTCTTTTTCTCCTTGAGAATCAGATCCACCTGCCGGTTGCTGAGCATCAGATCCACCAGACCCTGGCGGTCCACCTCCAGTTCTGTTTTATGAACGGTATCATAGGCTTTCATAAAAATGATCCTCCTTTTTATAGATCCTGAGCAGTGAGCAGCTCCAGCCCATGGCGCAGACGGCGGAGCGTCTCCTCCCGGCCCAGAATGCGGCAGATCTCCACCGCGCCGCCGGGGGTGACGGCCTTTCCGGCGGCGGCGATGCGAACCGGCCACATGAGCGTGGCGTTCTTGACGCCCAGCGTCTCGGCCAGGGACACCAGCGTGTCGTGGATGGCGTCATTGGACCAGTCGGGCAGGGCCTCCAGGGCGGGAAGGGCGGCCTGGAGCATCTTCTGAGAGACCTCCGGGTTGGTCTTGGACTTTTTGTTGGTATACAGTCCCACGTCGTACTCGGGCAGCGCGTCGAAAAAGTCCAGCTTTTCGGGAATATCGGTCAGGCGCTCGCACCGGGCCTGGAGCAGGGCGGCGATCTCCCGGCTGTCCAGGGCGGGATTTTTCACCGCCTGGCGG
The DNA here is from genome assembly GCA_019118925.1 of Candidatus Flavonifractor intestinipullorum. GTDB lineage: Bacteria > Bacillota > Clostridia > Oscillospirales > Oscillospiraceae > Pseudoflavonifractor_A > Pseudoflavonifractor_A intestinipullorum. Next base: position 7,588 of record DWYC01000080.1, read on the forward strand.
ATATAGGGCTCGGCCACCGCGTGGAACTGCTCGGGGGTCATGGAGCGCAGGTAGTGGGCGTTGAAGTAGGTCAGCTTCTCCAGGTCGAAAATAGCGGGGGACTTGGAGATGCCGCCGATGTCAAAGACCTCGGAGAGCTCGGAAAGGGTGAAAAACTCCCGCTCGGCGTACTCGCCCCGGGGCGACCAGCCCAGCAGGGTCACATAGTTGACCACTGCCTCCGAGAGGAAGCCCATGGAGAGCAGATCCTCATAGGAGGGGTCGCCCTTGCGCTTGGACATCTTGTTGTGCTGGTCCCGCATGACCGGGGAGCAGTGGATGTAGGTGGGCACGCTCCAGCCGAAGGCCTCATAGAGCAGGTTGTACTTGGGGGCGGAGGAGAGGTACTCGCTGCCCCGGACCACGTGGGTGATGCCCATCAGGTGGTCGTCGATGACGTTGGCGAAGTTGTAGGTGGGCAGGCCGTCGGATTTGAGCAGCACCTGATCGTCCAGGGTGGTGTTCTCCACGGTGATGTCGCCGAACACCGCGTCGGAGAAGGTGGTGGAACCCTCCCGGGGAATCTTCTGCCGGATGACGTAGGGCACCCCGGCGTCCACTTTGGCCTGAGCCTCGGCGGGGGACAGGCTGCGGCAGGGGTCCTCTCCCCGGTCGAAGTCGCCGGCGTCCTCCTCGGACTGGGTCTTTTCGCAGAAGCAGTAGTAGGCGTGGCCCTTCTCCACCAGGAGCCGGGCGTACTTCCCATAAAAGTCCCGCCGCTCGGTCTGGATGTAGGGGCCCACGGGGCCGCCCACGTCGGGCCCCTCGTCCCAGGTGAGGCCGCACTTGCGCATGGTGTTGTAGATGACCTCCACCGCGTCCTCCACCAGGCGGCCCTGGTCGGTGTCCTCAATGCGCAGGAGGAACTTGCCCCCGGCGTGGCGGGCGATGAGCCAGGTATACAGGGCGGTGCGCAGGTTGCCCACGTGCATGTATCCCGTGGGCGAGGGGGCGAAACGGGTGCGCACCTCCCCGGTGGGGATGCGCGCCTCCATCTCGTCGAACCATTTCATGTCCAGCATTTCCAAAACTCCTTAACTCCTTTAAGCCGCGGCGCGGCGTGGTTTCAACACCCCATTATAGACGATCTTTCCCCTGTTTACAAGGGGGAGCGGTCCTCTTTTCACCCCAAAAGCCGCCCCGAGGGGAACTCTCCTCGGGGCGGCTCTGAGACAGGGCGGCTTAGCCCAGTTTCGCTTTCAGATCGCCCAGACGGTTGAGGGCCTCATAGAGGGTCTCGTCCTTTTTGGCGAAGTGGAGGCGCACGATGTTGTTGACGTTTTCTTTGAAGAAGGAGGTGCCGGGGACGGCGGCCACGCCCACCTTCCGGGCCATCTCTTCGCAGAACGCCACGTCGGTCTGACCGGGCTTGAGATAGGGCCCGATGTTGGCCAGGACAAAGTAGGTGCCCTGGGGGTCGGTGAAGGGGATGCCCAGATCCGTGAGACCCCTGGTGAAGATCTCCTTCATGTGGGCGTAGTGGGCGGCGAACTCCTCGTAGTAGGAGTCGGGCATCTCCAGGCCCACGATGGCGGCCTCCATCAGGGGGGAGGGGGCGCCCACGGTGTTGAAGTCGTGGAACTGCTTGATCTTGTCCATGATGGGCGCGGGAGCGATGGCGTAGCCCAGGCGCCAGCCGGTGACCGAGTAGGTCTTGGACAGGGAGGAGCAGGAGACGGTGCGCTCCCACATGCCGGGCAGGCTGCTCATGTAGATGTGCTGGTGGGGGGCGTAGACGATGTGCTCGTAGACCTCGTCCATGATGGCGTACGCGTCGTATTTGACGCACAGGGAGGCGATGCACTCCAGTTCCTCCCGGGTGAAGACCTTGCCGCTGGGGTTGGAGGGGTTGCAGATGAGGATGGCCTTGACCCCCTGCTTGAAGGCGTCCTCCAGGACGTTGGCGTCGAAGTGGAAGTCGGGGGGAACCAGGGGGACAAAGACGGGCTCGCACCCGGCGAAGAGGATCTGGGCCTGATAGTTTTCAAAATAGGGGGAGAAGAGGACGATCTTGTCCCCGGGATTGGTGAGGGCGAAGATGGTGTCCACCATGGCCTCGGTGGAGCCGATGGTCACCACCATCTCGGTGTCGGGGTTCGGGGTGCGGCCCATGAAGCGGCCGCACTTCCTGGCCAGAGCGGCCCGGAAGTTGGGCGCGCCCATGGTGATGGGGTACTGATGAGGGCCGGCGTGGCTGACCTCCTCCAGGCGGTCCAGCATGGCCCTGGGGGGATCAAAATCGGGGAACCCCTGGGCCAGGTTGATGGCGCCGCAGTCCAGGGCGATGCGGGTCATCCGGCGGATGACGGAATCGGTAAAATACTGGGTCTTTCTGCTCAGTTCCTGCATGGCGATGAAAACCTCTTTTTCTCAATTATTCGGCGTGAATGCCCAGGGCCTCCCCCGGCACGGGGGCGATCCCGGCGGCGGTGAGCACGGCGGAGAGCCGCTCGATATCGCCCACCCGGAAGATCATGCAGGCCCGCTCGTTCACCCGGCCAAAGACGGAGTACATGTACTCCACGTCGATCTGCTCCCGGGCCAGGATGGCCAGAACTTTAGCCAGAGCGCCCGGCTCGTCGGGGACCACCACGGCCAGGACCGGGGTCATGGAGAGGACAAAGCCGTGCTCCAGCAGGGCGGAAGCGGCCTTCTGGGGCCGGTCCACGATGATGCGCAGCACGCCGTAATCGCTGGTCTCGGCGATGTGGATGGCCCGCATATCGATGTTGTGCTGGGCCAGGACGGCGGTGATGTCGGCCAGCTGGCCGGCCCGGTTTTCCAAAAAGACGGAAATCTGTTGGATGGACATAAAAACGCTCCTCTCTCAGATCTTGCGCTTGTCGATGACGCGCACGGCCTTACCTTCGCTGCGCTGGATGGACTTGGGGGCCACCAGGCGGACTTTGGCGTAGATGCCCAGCATGGATTTGAGGGCGGCGACCACCTGTTTCTCCCGGTCGGCCACCTGGCTGAGCTGGTCGGAGAACATCTCGGGAGTCATCTCCACCTGGACCTCCAGCGTGTCGGAGTTGTTCACCCGGTCCACGAGGATCTGATAGTTGGCGGTGAAGCCCTGCTCCAGCAGCACGGTTTCGATCTGGGAGGGGAAGACGTTGACGCCCTTGATGATGAGCATATCGTCGCTGCGGCCCATGGGCTTGCTCATCTTCACGTGGGTGCGGCCGCAGGGGCACGCTTCCCGGCTGAGGACGCAGATGTCCCGCGTGCGGTAGCGCAGGAGGGGGAAAGCCTCCTTGGTGATGGAGGTAAAGACCAGCTCGCCTTTGCTGCCCTCGGGGAGGACCTCGCCGGTGACGGGGTCGATGATCTCAGCGATGAAGTGGTCCTCGTTGATGTGCATACCCGTCTGGGCGGAGCACTCGAAGGAGACGCCGGGGCCCGAGATCTCGGTGAGGCCGTAGATGTCGTAGGCCGTAATGCCCAGCTTCTGCTCGATGTCCCGGCGCATCTCTTCGCTCCAGGCCTCGGCGCCGAAGATGCCCGCCTTGAGCTTGATCTTGTCCCGCAGGCCCCGCTCATGGATGCTCTCGGCCAGGTAGGCGGCATAGGAGGGGGTGCAGCACAGGATGGTGGAGCCCAGGTCCACCATGAACTGGAGCTGCCGGTCGGTGTTGCCCGAGGACATGGGCAGGGTCAGGCAGCCCACCTTGTGGCTGCCGCCGTTGAGGCCGGGGCCGCCGGTGAACAGGCCGTAGCCGTAGCAGACGTGGCACACGTCCTCGTTGGTGCCGCCGGCGGCCACGATGGCCCGGGCGCAGCAATCGTCCCACAGGTCGATGTCGTGCTGGGTGTAGAAGGCCACCACCCGCTTGCCGGTGGTGCCGGAGGTGGACTGAATGCGCACACAGTCCTTCAGGGGCTTGGCCAGCAGGCCATAGGGATAGGCCTCCCGCAGGTCGTCCTTGGTGAGGAAGGGCAGCTTGTGAAGGTCATCCACCGACCGGATATCCTCCGGGGCAACCCCCTTTTCCTCCATCTTTTTGCGGTAGTAGGGCACGTTGTCCCACACATGTTTCACCTGCTTGACCAGGCGCTCGTTCTGCCAGGCCAGAATCTGCTCCCGGCTGGCGCATTCGATCTCGGGCTGATAATAGCGTTCCATAGGGTCCACAACCTTTCTTTTCTATCGGCTAGGGATCGCGGGGGAGAGAGGGGCGCTCAGGCGGCCAGACGGCTCAGCCGCGTGCCTAGGGCCACGCCCAGCAGGCACAGCCCCAGGCTGAGCAGGACATACAGCCCGCCCAGGACGCAGCGCCCCTGCTGAAAGAGGGTGAGGCTCTCCAGCGAAAAGGTGGAGAAGGTGGTAAAACCGCCGCACACCCCGGTTTTCCAGAAGAGGGTCCAGCCGGAGGAGAGGCGTCCCGCCCCGGCGAGTCCGGCGATGAGGCCGATGAGCACGGCCCCCGCCAGGTTGACGGCCAGGGTCAGGAGGGGGAACGCCCCGCGAAAGGGGAGCAGACTCACGCCGTACCGGGCGGCGGAGCCCAGCGCCCCTCCCAGGGCGACCAGAAGTACGCCGGGCATCAGCGCGCCCGGCCCAGCTGGAAGGCCCGCTGGTTGAGTGTCAGGAATTTCTCGGGGACGCTCTGGGCGATGGCCTCCATCCAGGCCTCCTCGGGGATGTCGAAGTAGTGGGAGAGACGGCCCATGAGGACCAGATTCACCGCTTTGCTGCTGCCGGCCTCCTCGGCCAGAGCGAGGGCGTCCAGCGCGTCCACGTGCAGGCCCATGCGCTCCATGATCCGGTCCAGGCCGTCGGGGTAATCGGCTGCGCCGGTGATGACGGGCATGGGGTTGATCTGCTGGGTGTTGGTCACGATCACGCCCCCCCGGCGCAGGTACTCGGTCCAGCGGGCGGCCTCCAGGAGCTCAAAGGAGACGATGCAGTCGGCCTCCCCCTTGTCGATGATGGGGGAGTAGACCTTGTCTCCGAATCGGACATAGGTGACCACGCTGCCTCCCCGCTGGCTCATGCCGTGGACCTCGGAAACCTTGATATCGTAACCCTGGGTGAGCAGCAGGCGGCCCAGCAGTTTGCTGGCCAGCAGGGACCCCTGGCCGCCCACGCCCACGATCATGATGTTTTTCGTCTCCATGTTCAGACCTCCTCGCCCGCCTGGAGGGCGTCGAATTTACACAGCTGCTGGCACACGCCGCAGCCCACGCAGAGGGTGTCGTCTACCTGGGCCTTCCCGCCGGTGACCGAGATGGCGGGGCAGCCGATCTTCATGCAGGCCTTGCAGCCCACGCACCGGTCGGTGCGCACCGTGAGGGGGGCCTTGTGCTTGACGTATTTGAGCAGGGCGCAGGGCCGCCGGGAGATGACCACCGAGGGCTCGGCCGCGGAGAGCTCTTCCCGGATGACGCGCTCGCACTGGGCGAGGTCGTAGGGGTCCACCACCTGCACCCGGCGGATGCCCACCGAGCGGCAGAGAGTCTCCAGGTCGATTTTCGTGCAGGGGTCCCCCTTCAGGTTGTAGCCGGTGGTGGGGTTCTGCTGGTGGCCGGTCATGCCGGTGATGGAGTTGTCCAGGATGATGACGGTGGCGTTGGACTCGTTGTAGGCGATGTTGATGAGGCCGGTGACCCCCGAGTGCATGAAGGTGGAGTCGCCGATGACGGCCACAGTGTTTCCATCCCGGCTGTGGCCGCTGGCCTTCAGGAAGCCGTGGATGCCCGAGACCGACGCGCCCATGCAGATGGTGGCGTCGATGGCGGACAGGGGGGGCACGGCGCCCAGAGTATAGCAGCCGATGTCGCCCATCACGGTGACGCCCAGCTTGTGCAGGGTGTAGAAGAGCCCGCGGTGGGGGCAGCCGGCGCACATGACGGGGGGGCGGGCGGGGAGGCCCGCATCCAGGGACACGCCCACATCCGGGGCGGCGCCGAACTGCTCGGCCACCTGATTCTGGCTCAGCTCGCCCAGGGGGGAGAAGAGGGCTTTCCCCTCCACCGCCAGGCCCAGGGCGCGGCACTCGTCCTCCAGGAAGCCGTCCAGCTCCTCCACCACCACCAGGCGCTCCACCGTGGCGGCAAAATCCCGCAGGAGCTTCTCGGGCAGGGGCCAGACCATCCCCAGCTTGAGCACAGGGTAGGTATCTCCCAGGGCCTCTTTCACATACTGATAGCTGGTGGAGGAGGTGAGAATGCCCACGGCGTGGTCCCGGCCGGCCTCCAAGCGGTTGATGGGGGCGCTCTCGGCCCAGAGGGCCAGGTGACGGGTGCGCTCCTCCACCACCGGATGGCGGCGGATGGCGTTGCCGGGCATCATAATATACTTCTGGGGGTTTTTCTCATAGGGCTTCTGGGCGGGCTCCAGGCGCTCGCCGGGCTCCACCACGCTCTGGGAGTGGGCGATGCGGGTGCACATCTTCAAGAGCACCGGCGTGTCGAACTGCTCGGAGAGGGTGTAGGCCAGCTTGGTAAACTGGAGCGCTTCCGAGGAGTCGGCGGGCTCCAGCATGGGGAGCTTGGCGGCCTTGGCATAGTGGCGGGAGTCCTGCTCGTTCTGGGAGCTGTGCATCCCCGCGTCGTCGGCCACGGCGATGACCATGCCGGCGTTGACGCCGGTGTAAGAGATGGTGAAGAGGGGGTCGGCGGCCACGTTCAGCCCCACGTGCTTCATGCCGCAGAAGCTGCGCCGGCCCGCCAGGCACGCGCCGAAGGCGGTCTCCATGGCCACCTTTTCATTGGGGGCCCACTCGGCGTAGATCTCCGGGTACTTGGCGGCGTACTCGGTGATCTCGGTGCTGGGTGTGCCGGGATAGCTGGAGACAACGGAGCAGCCGGCCTCAAAGAGGCCGCGGGCTACCGCCTCGTTGCCGAGCATCAGGGTTTTCATACAGGTCTCCTCCTTCTCGGCCGCCCCGGGGAGCCGGGACGGCGCTGGTTTCAGGTTCACGTTGGGCGGCCGGGGCGCGGGTGTGTCACAGCCGCCCGCAAAAAAAGTCCTCTGCAATCGCTAAGATTGCAGAGGACGAGAAAAACTCCCGCGGTACCACCTCAGTTTGCCGCCGGCGCGGCCTCAGGGGACAGAATGTCCCGGCGCGATATCGGGCGCACCCGTCGCTGCCTACTGGGCCGGGCCGTTGGGCAGGCCGCTCGGGAAGGAATTCAAGGCGCCTCCTCCGCCTGCCTTGCACCGCCCGGCAGGTCTCTGTGCAGAGGATGGGGTCTCTACTTGGTTCCGTCATTGCGTTGGCTGTGTTAGAACTATTTTATAACGAAGCGGCTCTCCCGTCAATGGTTTTCGGAATTTTTACCGAAAACCGCCGCCTGGAGCTGCTAATGGGTGGTCTGGGCCTCCACAAGGCGGCCCCGGCCGTATTTTTCCCGGAGGGCGGGCTTTTCGATTTTACCGGTGGGATTGCGGGGCACCGCGTCGAAGATGATTTTCCGGGGCCGTTTGTAGCGGGGCAGTTCCTGACAGAAGGCGTTGATCTCCTCCTCAGTACAGTGGGCGCCCTCCTTGAGCTGAATGACGGCGGCGGCGATCTCGCCCAGCCGTGCGTCGGGCAGACCGATGACGGCCACGTCCTTAATCTTGTCGTACCGGCGCAGGAAGTCCTCAATCTGCACGGGGTAGATGTTCTCGCCGCCCGAGATGACCACGTCCTTTTTCCGGTCCACCAGATAGAGGAAGCCCTCCTCATCCCGCTGGGCCATGTCGCCGGTGAAGAGCCAGCCGTCCCGGAGGACCTCGGCGGTGGCCTCGGGGTTTTTGTAGTAGCCCAGCATGACGCCGGGTCCCCGGACGGCCAGCTCGCCCACCTCCCCGGGGGGGAGTTCCCGGCCGGCGTCGTCCATAACCCTGGCGTCCCAGAGGTAGCCGGGCTTGCCGATGGCCCCCACCTTCCGCAGGTTCTCCACCCCCAGATGGACACAGCCGGGACCCAGGGATTCGCTCAGACCGTAGTTGGTGTCGTAGGCGTGGTGGGGGAAGACGTTCTTCCAGCGGTGGATCAGGCTGGGGGGCACGGGCTGAGCGCCGATGTGCATGAGCCGCCACTGATCCAGCAGGTAATGCTCCAGATTGACCTGGCCGCTCTCGATGGCGTCCAGAATGTCCTGGGCCCAGGGGACCAGCAGCCAGACAATGGTGCACTTCTCCTCGGTGACGGTGCGCAGAATCCACTCGGGGGAGACGCCCCGCAGAAGCACCGCCCGGCTGGCGCTGGCCAGGGAGCCGAACCAGTGCATTTTAGCCCCCGTGTGGTAGAGGGGCGGGATGCACAAAAAGACGTCGTCCCGGCTCTGGCCGTGGTGGTGCTGTTCGGTGAGACAGGAGGCGAACAGGGCCTGATGGTTGTGCAGAATGGCCTTGGGAAAGCCGGTGGTGCCCGAGGAGAAGTAGATGGCGGCCAGATCCTCCGGCTCCAGGTAGACCGGCGGCGCGTCGCAGGAACAGTAGCCGATCATCTCCCGATAGTCCTCGGCAAAGCTGGGCACGGGGCGGCCCACAAAAAAGCGCAGCTTCACCCGGCCCAGGTCGGGAAGGATGGGCTCAATGCGGTCGGTAAACTCCGGGCCAAAGACCAGGGCCTCCACGTCGGCCAGATCCAGACAGTAGCGGATCTCCTCCGAGGAGTAGCGGAAGTTCAGGGGCACGGCCAGGCATCCGGCCTTGAGAATACCGAAGTAAATGGGCAGCCACTCCAGGCAGTTCATCAACAGAATGCCCACCTTGGTCCCCCGCTTGAGGCCCCGGCTGAGCAGGAGGTTGGCAAAGCGGTTTGCCTTTTTGTCAAAGTGGCCCCAGGACATCTCCCGGCGGTAGGGGGCGTTGGGGCTGCTGCGTTCGATCAGACCGAATTCCCGCCAGGTCTTGGCCTGGTCCCGCTCGTGGGAGGGATTGACCTCCACCAGGGCGATCTCATCCCGGTAGAGCCGGGCGTTGCGCTCCAGGAGCTGGGTAATCACCATAGTTCTCATACCTCTCTTTCTCCAAATGAAAAAACGTCCTCTGCAACCCGACATGGGTTGCAGAGGACGAGAAGATCCCGTGGTACCACCTCAATTTGCCGCGCTGCGGCCTCAGGGGACGCAAAGTCCCGGCGCGGTATCGGGCGCACCCGTCGCCGCCTACTGGGCACAAGGCCGTTGAGCGGGCCGCTCGGGAGGGTATTGGGTCCCCGGCCCTCCCTGCCTCGCACCCATCCGGCAGGTCTCTGAAAAAGGCGCACAGGGCCTACTTGGCTCCGTCATTGCGTTGTGCTGTTTTGTTAGACTCTAACACTTTTTACTGCTAAAGTCAAGAAAAAGTTTCCTGCCGGACCGGACCGGCGGCCTTGACAAGGGGAAGTTAGCAGCGTATAATTCCATTGAGTTAGTTATTGCTAACAATCTGAATGATAAGGGGCCGGAGATCCGATGACATACAGAGAAACCGCTGCGGCCGCCGGATGGAGCACCTCCCTGGCCGGGGTGTGGACCTGCCTGTGGAGGGGCGGTCCCCTCCCGCCGCTTCCCAGGGGAAGCTGTCTGGGGGTGCTGTTTGTTCTGGAGCGCGGCGTACGTCTGGAGCGGACGGGCGGGTCCGCCCTGCGCCCGGAGGCGCGGGAGGTACTGCTCCTGACGGCAGACGGCTGGGCGGAGCTGGAGAGCGGGAAGAATGCCCGGGGTCTGGCGGCGGCGGTAGACCGGAGGGGAGGACCCTGGCCGCCCTTTTCCCCCGATCTGGACCGGGCGCAGGCGATGGTGGAGGCGCGGGGCGGCGGCGCACTTCTGCAGGGGGATGCCTGGACCGAGGCGCTCTTTTCGGCGCTGCACGGGCTGCCCGCGGAGCGCTGGGGGGAATACGGCGCCTTTAAGGCGGTGGAGCTGCTCTACCTGCTCACCGCCCACCCGGCGGGGCTCTCTCTCCGGAATCCGGCGGGAGAGGGTTACATCGACCCCTACCAGGTGCAGGCGGTGCGCCGGGCTCACGCCTATATGCTCTCCCATCTGGAAGACCGCCTGACCATTCAGCAGCTCTCCCGGACGTTCGGCCTCTCGCCCACGCTGCTCAAAAGCGGCTTCCGCCGGCTCTATGGGGAGCCGGTCCACCGCTATCTGCGCCATCGCCGCCTGGAGCGGGCGGCGGAACTTTTGGCGCAAAGCGAGGACTCCATTTTGCAGGTGGCCGCCGCAGTGGGCTATGGCAGCGCCAGCCAGTTTGGAGCGGCCTTCAAGGGGCGCTATCATATGCCGCCCTCGGATTACCGCCGCCGCGCCCGCAATAAAATGTCCGAACGGGAGGATTGAGGACTGAAACCGTGCGCGCCGCTCCAGCGCTTGTGGTAACCTGTAAAGAACAGGAGCGCGCAGACTGTGCCGGAGGTGATTTGCTTGAAACAGCACAGGTTTTGGGCCTGGGGCGCCGTGATCTGCATGGTCATGGCGATCCTGACCGGCTATCAGCACAAATAAAAGAGACAACATACAGTGCGGGAGGAATTCCAGATGAATATGTATCAAAAATTGGCTCTATTTGCGGGCGGCGCCCTTTTTGGCTCCGCCGGCGTCAAACTGCTCTCCAGCCGGGACGCGAAAAAGGCGTATACCCACATGACGGCCGCGGCGCTGCGGATGAAGGACTCGGTCATGACCACCGTGACCACCGTTCAGGAGAACGCCGCCGACATCCTGGCGGAGGCGCAGGATATCAACGCGGCCCGGGCCGCTCAGGAGGCGGAGAAGGTGGAGGATACTTCCGATCCGGCGGAGGGTTAAGCCGCTTTAACAGCATAAGAGGGGAGAGGGGCGCACCGGCGGCCCTCTCCTGTTCTGTTTGGAGGTTCCGAATATGAAGGCAGTGATCGTACACGAGAGCAGCGGGCGCATGCGGGTGCGTCCGGCCCGGAAACAGATGACGCTGGAAGAGGCCGACCTGCTGGAGGCCTGGCTCCGCCGGCAGCCCGGCGTGCTTCAGGTCTCAGTCCATGAGCGCACCGGATGCGCAGTGATCCGCTACCGGCCGGGGAGCCGGGAGGGGGTGGTGGAGGCGCTGGGGCGCTTCTCCTACGCGGAGAGCCGCAGGCAGGGGCTCGCACCCCTCCACAGCAGCCGGGCTCTGAATCGGGCCTATCAGGAGAAACTGGTGGGCAAAGTGCTCTGGAAGGGGGCGTGCACCCTCTTCCTGCCCAAGCCGCTGCTGGTGCTCCGGGCGCTCCACCACGCCGTCCCTTTTCTGCGCCGGGGTCTGGGGTGCCTGCGGCGGCGGAAACTTCAGGTGGAGCTGCTGGACGCGCTGTCTATCGCGCTCTCGCTGGTCCGGCGGGATATCGGCACCGCCAGTTCCGTAATGTTTCTGTTGGAGCTGGGGGAGCTGCTGGAGGAGTGGACCCACAAGAAATCGGTGGACGATCTGGCCCGGTGCATGTCTTTAAATGTGGACCGGGTGTGGCTGCGCACCGGCGGGCAAGATATTCTGGTCCCTCTGGACCAGGTGCGGACCGGAGACCGGGTGGTGGTGCGCATGGGCAACGTGATTCCTCTGGACGGCGTGGTGGCCGAGGGAGAGGTTATGGTGAATCAGGCGGCCCTCACCGGCGAGCCGGAGCCGGCGGCCAAGCGCCCCGGGGCGGCGGTATACGCCGGGACCGTGGTGGAGGAGGGGGAGTGCGTCCTCACCGTCACGCAGCAGCAGGGGGAGAGCCGGTACGACAAAATTGTCTCCATGATTGAACACTCGGAGCGGCTGAAATCCACCGCCGAGAGCAAGGCGGCCAATCTGGCCGACCGGCTGGTACCCTATACCCTGGCGGGGAGCGTGTTGAGCCTGCTGCTGACCCGGAATGTGACCCGGGCGCTGTCGGTGCTGATGGTGGACTTCTCCTGCGCGCTGAAGCTGGCCATGCCCCTTGCGGTGCTCTCGGCCATGCGGGAGGCCGGGAGCTGCCACATTACGGTCAAAGGCGGAAAATACCTGGAGGCGGCCGCCAACGCGGATACCGTTGTCTTTGACAAGACGGGCACTCTCACCCGGGCCTGCCCGGAGGTGGCCCGGGTGATCCCCTTCGGCGGCCGTTCGGAGGAGGAGGTCCTCCGTCTGGCGGCCTGCCTGGAGGAGCATTTTCCCCACTCTATGGCCAATGCGGTGGTGCGTGCGGCCCAGCGGCGGGGGCTCTCCCATGCGGAGATGCACTCTCAGGTGGAGTACCTGGTGGCCCACGGCATTTCCAGCGCGGTGGACGGGCAGCGGGTACTCATCGGCAGCGCCCACTTTGTCTTTGAGGACGAGGGCTGCGTTATCCCCGAGCAGGAGCGCGGGTGCTTTGAGGCCCTGCCCGACTCCTACTCCCATCTATACCTGGCCGTGGGCGGGGAGCTGGCGGGGGTCATCTGCATTGCAGACCCTCTGCGCCCCGAGGCCCGGGAGGCCCTGGCCGCCCTGCGGGAGCTGGGGGTAACGCGCCTGGTGATGCTCACCGGGGACAGCGCGCGCACAGCGGCGGCGATTGCCGCCCAGGTGGGGGTGGATGAATTCCACGCCGAGGTCCTCCCGGAGGACAAGGCCCGCTTTGTGGAGGAGCAGCGCGCGGCCGGCCGTACAGTCATGATGATCGGCGACGGCATCAACGACTCCCCGGCCCTCTCGGCGGCCAACGTCGGGGTGGCCATCCGGGACGGGGCGGCCATCGCCCGGGAGATCGCCGATGTAACCATCTCCGCCCGCAGCCTCTTCGAGCTGGCGACCCTCCGGCGGCTCTCCCGGGCTCTGATGGAGCGCATCTCGGCCAATTACCGTTTTGTCATCGCTTTTAACGGGGCGCTCATCGGCCTGGGCGTGGCGGGCGTACTGCCTCCGGCCGCTTCGGCCATGCTCCATAACCTGTCCACTCTGGGCGTGAGTCTGCGGAGCATGACCGACCTGCTCCCGGAGAGGGCCAAGCAGGTGGAAGCACCCTGCCGCCATGGCGGGAACCAAAGACAAAAACTGCCCAAAGTCTGATTGTATTATAGAAGAGAATTTGATATAATACTACAAAATCAGACCGGGAGGGCAGAGCTTATGTCACAGGTAGACGGGAGCATTACCATCCAATTCGAGGGAGCGCCGGAGGCGCTGAACGAGCTGGAGCGGTTTATGGGGGAACATCTGGCCTCTTTCCGCTCGTTCCGGGACTGCGCGGTGAGCTATGATCCGGCGGAGCGCGCCTTGTATCTGGAGCCGGGCATACCGTGCGAGGACATCGTTTGTTTCCTGGGCCTTGTGGCGGCCCGGGTACCGGAGGCCGGCTTCTCCGGAGAGGCCGACCTGGACTATGTGGGCAGCGGCGGGCGGTACTACGCCCTCTACCAGCACGAGCCCGGCGGCGCGTTCCAGGTGGGAGAGAACAGCACGGACGATTTTCGGGAGGACTTTTTGCTGGATCTGGACTATGCGCCCGAAGCGGACGGACAGGTGACGGAGTGGCTGAAAACGCTGCCCTTCCCCCTGAAGGCGGAGGCCGACTCCGACGTTGGATACTACGAGGGGGATTATTGGGTCTATGAGAAGTACGACCATGGGGTGACACTGCGCGCCCTTTACCCCGGAGCGGAGGAGCTCAGGGCGTTTGGGGAGGCGCTGAAGGCCCTTGCGGCCCAGGTCCCCTCTCTGGAGGGGGACGCGGCCTATCACAGCGGGGCGGTTCTGGTGGCGGATATCCACCCCGGACAGGAGGCCTGCGTTATCACTGTTCCCATCGACTCCATCCAGACCGGCCTGGAGGACGAGTTTGAAGACGAATTTGACGACTGACCCGGAAAGCGGCAGGCGGGAGGCTCCCAACGGAGCCTCCCGCCTGCGGCGTGTTATGGAGGAAACGGGCTATCCATTCTGGTGGAGCCGGGCGGCGGTGAGAGTGTTGACCATCAGCATGGCCCGCGTCATGGGGCCCACGCCGCCGGGGACGGGGGTGATGTAGGCGGCCTTCCGGGCGGCCTCGTCAAAGCACACGTCGCCGCAGAGCTTGCCGTTCTCATCCCGGTTCATGGCCACGTCGATGACCACGGCGCCCTCCTTCACCATGTCCCCGGTGATGAGGCCCTGCCGGCCCACGGCGGAGACCAGAATGTCGGCCCGGCGGCACTGCCCGGCCAGGTCCGGGGTCCGGGAGTGGCAGATGGTGACGGTGGCGTTGCGCTGAAGGAGGAGCATGGCCTGGGGCTTGCCCACGATGTTGGAGCGGCCCACCACCACGGCGTGCTTCCCGGCAGGGTCGATGCCGTATTCGTCCAGCAGCTCCATCACGCCCGCGGGGGTGCAGGGCTGGAAGGACTGCATGCCGATCATCAGCTCTCCCACGTTAAAGGGGTGGAAGCAGTCCACATCTTTGCCCGGGGCGATGGCCCGCAGCACCGCCATCTCGTCCAGGCCCTTGGGGAGGGGCAATTGACAGAGGATGCCGTCGATGTCGGCCCGGGTATTGAGGGTCTCCACCAGAGCCATCAGCTCGGCCTGGGGGGTCTCGGCGGGCAGAGCGTACTCCTCGCTGTAAAAACCGCACTCGGTGCAGTCCCGCCTTTTGCCGTTGACGTACACCCGGCTGGCCGGGTCGTCCCCCACCAGGATCACCGCCAGCCCGGGCCGCCGGGCCAGTGTGTCCGCCTGGGCGCGCACCCGCGCCTTGACCTTTGCGGCCAGGGCCTTTCCGTCCATGATCGTCGCTGCCATGCTCAAGGTTCCTCCTTTGTCTCTACTTGGTTGCATTGGTTCTCCGGGCGGTTGACCCAGAGGGCCTCCGGCCCCTTGGCGCGCCGCCACAGCACTGCCAGGACCACCGCCGCCGCCAGGGCGGAGGCGAAGCCCAGCATCTGGGAGACCCGGATGCCGGTGTCGAAGAAATAGAGGCTGTCGGTCCGCAGTCCCTCGATGAGTCCCCGGCCGAAGCCGTACCAGGCCAGATAGCTCAAAAAGATCTGTCCGTCGAATTTACGCCACTTCCGGGCTACCAGAATGAGCAGAACCAGCCCCAACAGGTTCCACAGAGACTCATAGAGGAAGGTGGGGTGGACCTCTTTGTAGACCTCCACGCCGTTTACGAGCTCGGTGATGCCCATGCGCCAGGGGAGATCCGTCTCGCCGCCGTAGGCCTCCATATTGACGAAGTTACCCCAGCGGCCCACGGCCTGGCCGATGAGCATCCCGTAGGAGCCCAGGTCGGCAAAGGCCAGAAAGGAGATTTTCCGCACCCGGCAAAAGACCAGCAGGGTCAAAATGGCGGCGATGATGCCCCCGTAGATGGCGAGCCCCCCATCCCAGATGCGCACCATCCGGGCGAAATCCAGGCTCCCGTCCTCTCTCCGGTACAGGTCCAGGTAAAAGATCACATAGTACAGCCGGGCGCCCACAATGCTCAGGGGCACGGCGAAAAAGAGCAGGTCCAGAATGTCGTCCTCCCGGATGCCGAAGCGCTTGGAGGCCCGTGTACAGTAGAGGACGGCCAGCAGGAAGCCCGCAGCGATGATGACCCCGTACCAGTGGATGGGCCAGCCGAAGGGGCGGCAGAGGATGGGATTTAAGTGGAACTCCAGCCCCAGGCCGGGAAAGGTAACGGTATTCATGCCTCCTCCTTGGGACGGACCACCGAGAGGGCGGCGCGCTCCGGTGCGCACCAGGTACGCAGCACCGCCTCCACATCGCCGCGGCCGATGGAGTCAAAGACGGCGGGGAAGTCCAGATAGTCCACCCCGGCGAAGTAGCCCTGGGCCTGCTCCACGCAGACGTTCTCGAAGGAGTTGAGGGAGCGGACCATAGCCCCGTAGGCGGCCTTTTTCAGCCGCTCAAAGAGGGCGGGGTCAATGCCCTCCCGGCCCAGGCGGGCGGCTTCGGCCAGGATGGCGTCCCGGACGGCCTCCGGGTTCCGGCTCTCGCCCCCGGCGGCCAGAAACGCGCAGCCGGGATAGGCCTCGTACCCCACGCCGAAGCTCTGATTGATGAGCCCCTCCCGGTAGAGCCGGGCGTAGAGGGGGGAGGAGGCGCCGCACAGGGCCTCCCCGGCCAGGGTGCCCATGAGCTGCCGGCGCAGGCGCTCCTGCCCCCGGGGGGCGGGGTCGGCCTTAAAGCCCAGCTGGAAGAGGGGCGTGGAGACCTCCATGCGCACCTCCCGCAGGGGCTGGGCGGCCCGGGCGGGCTCCTCCGGCCCGTAGTCCCGCACCGCGGCGGGGCCTCCCTGGGCGGGGAGGACCTCCCGGGCAATCTGGACCACCCGCTCCGGGTCCACGTCGCCCGCCACGCACAAGACCATGTTGGAGGGGGTGTAGAAGGCCCGGTGGCAGGCGTAGAGGGTATCGGCGGTGATGTGGGAGATGGACTCCCGGCTGCCCGCCACCGAGACCCGGATGGGGTTGTGCTCGTAGAGAGCCTGGAGCAGGTTCATAAAGACCTGCCAGGAGGGGTCGTCCTCGATCATCTGGATTTCCTGGCCGATGATGCCCTGCTCCTTGTCCACGCTCTCCCGGGTGAACCAGGGCACCGAGACGAAGGAGAGGAGGATCTTCAGATTCTCCTCAAACTTCTCAGTGCTCTCAAAGTAGTAACCGGTGATGGCCGAGCTGGTGAAGGCGTTGGGGGAGGCGCCGTTGGCGGCCAGGTCCTGGAGGGCGTTGCCGTCCTGGGTGTCGAACATCTTGTGCTCCAGGAAGTGGGCCACCCCGGCGGGGGTCTCCTGCCACGCGCCCTCCAGCTGGAAGCGCATGTCCATGCCGCCGTAATTGGTGGCGAAAAAGGCGTAACTCTTCTGGAACCCGGGGCGGGGATTGACAAAGACGGTCAGGCCGTTGTCCAGCTCCTCCCGCCAGAGGGTCTCGCCCACCCGGGGATAGTTCTGCTGCTGCATATCTTTAAGCCTCCTTGCCTTTGAGGAAATAGACGGTGTCCAGGGCCAGCTTTTGGGCGGCCTCCACCACTTGCGCCCGGGTGACTGCTTCCACCCGGGCGGCCAGGTCCTCGGGGGACTCGCTCAGGCCGGCCACCGCCTGCCCCAGCCAGAATTCCTCCAGACGGGATTGAGCGTCGGCGGAGGAGCGCAGGGCGCTGACCACCGAACGCCGAGCCCCTTCCAGCTCCCAGTCCTCGAACTGCCCGGCCTTGCAGGCGGAGAGCTGGGCCAGAATTTCGGCCCGGGCGGCCTCCACCTTGTCGAAATCCACGCCGGAGGAGACCACCATCACATCTTTATAGTGCATCAGGCCGGAGCTGGCGTAGTAGCACAGAGAGAGCTTCTCCCGTACGTTGAGGAAGAGCTTGGAGGTGGTGGTGCCGCCAAAGACGGCGTTGAGCAGGAGCAGAGCGGGATAGGCGTCGTCCCAGGCCTGAATGCCGGTGCGCAGACCCATGGTGAGTTTGCCCTGGGTCACATCCATGGCCTCCACCACCTCCCTGGGGACGTCGGGGGCGGCGTGCGGAGCGGGACGGCCGGGGAACGTCCGCGCACCGCCCTGGGGAAGCTTGGCCAGTGCGGCGCGCAGGGCGCCGGCCGCCCGCTCGGGCGCGGCGGAGCCGCAGTAGTAGACCTCGATGGGGGCGCGGCGGAGCAGGTCCTGGTAGCGCGCCCACAGGAGCTCCGGCGTGAGGGCGGCGGCGTGGGCCTCATCTCCCAGCCGGTCCACCCCAAAGGGCTCCCCGGCGCACATCTCCTCTTTGAGGCGCTTGACGGCGTAGCTGCGCTTCTCATTGATCTGGGCCCGGATGCGGTCGATGAGATTGGCGCGCTCTCCGGCGGTATAGTCGGGGCAGAACACGCCGTGCTCTGTGTAGGGCTCCAGCAGGAGCTCCCCCAGCAGAGCGGCGGCCTGCTCCAGAACCGGGGAGCCGTCCAGGGTATAGGCGTCGTCCAGGAAGCTGCCCAGGAAACCGACGCACTGAGTCTCCCCCCGGGTGCGGACCACGGGCTCGATGGAGCCGCCGTAGAGCTCGTCCAGGGCGGCGGAGAGGGCCTCCATGTCCAGATGGCGGGCGGTGCCCCGGCGCAGGACCGAGGGGACCAGGGCGTTGGCCGAGGCCGTCTCGGCCGAGAGGGGGGAGAGGAACTGTACCCCCAGTACGGAGGATTTGAATTTCTTGGTATGGACCGCCGTCAGGGAGACGCCGGGAAAGAGTCCGATACGGGTCATATCGGCCATAGGCCACCATTCCTTTCGCGTTATCCGGATGCATCCCGCACCCGGTAACCCATATCATACCACAGATGCAGGGGGTTTGACACCTCCTGCGGGAAAAAATTTGCTGGAATGGGCGTCTAAGGCCGCCCGTCCTCCGCCGGACGGCCCGTCTCCCGCACAAATGGTGGGGAGCGCCGCGGCGCCCCCCACCTTCCGGTTACATATCCTAAATTGCAAAATCTTCCATATCCATATCAAAGAGCCCGTCCAGCTCAAACGGGATCCAGTCCGCGTCCTCCGGAAATCCCCAGTCGGAGGGGACGGGGGACCAGGTCCAATTCCAGCGGAGGAAATATTCGCTGTTGTCCTCGCCGATGTAATAGGTTACCCCGTCCACCTCCACGGGGAGACACCCCAGGTCCTCCGGGTCATCCTCGGCGATGGACCAGGTCCCGTCCGGAGCGCGCACGAGACTCATGGGGATGGCATAGGGGATATCCGGGGTGTAGGCCAGCTCCTGTTGATAGCCTTCTACGATCTCGTCATCGTGGCCCCGGCCGAATTCCGGGTCGCTCTGCGCCAGAAGTCCGGCCAGCTCTGCCACAGAGAACGCATAGACCGTGCCGTCCAGACCCGTGACGGACAGGCGGCTGGGCTGGACGGACTTGCCAAAGCCGTTGAAGGGAAGCGCACCGCACAGCTTGTCCGTTCCGGCGGGAGAGTAGCAGGTAAACCACTCCGGCCCGGAGGGGTCGGCGGTGTCAAATTTGACGTTTGCAAGCACAGCCGCTTCCAACTCGGGATACTGCCGCATGAGCAGCTCCAGGCAGTCCATCTCGATGGGGGAGCCGTCAAAATCCGCCTGGTAGAAGAGAACCGACGTTCCGTCCTCCTCCGGCTCCCGGAGGACCCGCTTTACCTCGGCCTGCATTTCCCGAACAAACCCATTCAGATTCGCCTCCACATCTCCGGGATAGCCATTCCATGCCTTGATTCTGGCGTCCAGAGCGGCGGCGGCAATCTCCTCAAAGGGAATGCGCTGCAATATTTCCGGCCTGCCGTGGACGGCCAGTTCCAGCTCTCCATAATAGTGCATAAAACCCCTCCTTTTGTCGCGGAAATATGGGGAAATTATAACAGAGCTATGGAGAAAAAACAATATGCCGGCTGCATAGGGTTTACCGTTTTTCTCCGCCGGCCCATGGGACCGGCCGGAAAGGCGGGCGCGCCCGGCATAGAAAAAAGGGACCGGGCGGCCAATGCCGCCCGGTCCCTTGCTGGAACGGGAAACGATTACATCTGGGTGGTGAGGACCTTCTTCAGGCGGGCGAAGCGGGGCAGGGAGTGCTCCTTGGGGGCCTCGGTCTCACCCTGAATGAGGGGCAGCACGTAGTCGATGAAGGGCTGCTCCACGCCGTTTCCGGCGGCGTTGATCCACTCGCGGGGGACCTTCTTCTCGAAGTTGGCCACGATGTCCAGGGGCTCCAGAATGGTCTCGCAGTGATAGCCGCCCTCCCGGGTGCACTTGAAGGCGACCATCTTGTCGGTGGTACCGGCCACAGCGGCCTCCACGGCGGCCTTACCGGCCAGGAACGCCTCGTCCACATCGGTCTTGGAGGCCAGGTGGGCGCCGCAGCGCTGGAGCAGGGAGAGCTCGATGCCGCGGACCTTGGCGCCGGTCTTGTTCTTGATGACGTCGGCCAGCTTGACGGCCAGACCACCCAGCTGGGCGTGGCCGAAGCCGTCGGTGGCGGAGGTCTCCGCCTCGGAGACGAAGCGGCCGTCGGCGTAGTGGATGCCCTCGGACACGGCCACCATGCACTTGCCGGTCTTGTTGTAGATCTCGGTCACGTCGCGGATGAACTGCTCCATGTCGAAGTCCACCTCGGGCAGGTACACCAGGTCGGGGCCGCAGCCGGTGAGAGAGGCGAGGGCGGCGGAGCCGGCCAGCCAGCCGGCGTGGCGGCCCATAATCTCGATGACGGTGACCATGCCGGTGTCGTAGACGTGGGCGTCCTGCCAGACCTCGGCGCAGGAGGTGGCGATATACTTGGCGGCGCTGGCGAAGCCGGGGCAGTGGTCGGTGCCGTTGAGGTCGTTGTCGATGGTCTTGGGCACGCCCATGATGCGGCACTCGTAGCCGGACTTCTGCATGAACTTGCTGATCTTGTTGCAGGTGTCCATGGAGTCGTTGCCGCCGTTATAGAAGAAGTAGCGCACGTCGTACTTCTTAAAAATCTCCAGAATGCGCTTATAATCGGTGTCGTCCACGTCGGGGTCGGCCAGCTTGTAGCGGCAGGAACCCAGGGCGGAGGAGGGGGTGTACTTGAGCAACTCCAGCTCGGCAGCGTCCTCCTGGCTCATGTCGTAGAGCTTGTCGTCTAGCACGCCCTTAATGCCGTTGGCGGCGCCCAGCACGCGGGTGATGTTCTCGTTGTCCAGAGCGGTGCGGATGACGCCGTACGCACTGGCGTTAATGACCGCGGTGGGACCGCCGGACTGACCGATAATGCATGCGCCTTTGAGTTGATTCATGGCTTAAACCTCCACTTAAACTGTTTTGCCGGTTCGTTTGTGCAGCTTTTTTTGAATTCGGCTCTCAAATTTAGATCCTTGGGTGACTCATCTAAATTTTTCATTATTATATCATGCCCTCTTGTATTTATCAATCGCCAATGGTAAAATCTATACGTAATTTAAAGAAGGAGTTGATCCTTATGCCTCTGGTTACCACGACCGAGATGTTCAAGAAGGCTTATGACGGCGGATACGCCATCGGCGCGTTCAACGTCAACAACATGGAGATTGTCCAGGGCATCACCGAGGCCGCCCGGGAAGTCAACGCTCCCCTGATCCTCCAGGTGTCCAAGGGCGCCCGGGCCTACGCCAACCACACCTATCTGGTGAAGCTGGTGGAGGCTGCGGTCATCGAGTGCCCCAACATCCCCATCGCCCTGCATCTGGACCACGGCCCGGATTTTGAGACCTGTAAGTCCTGCATCGACGGCGGTTTTACCTCCGTGATGATCGACGCCTCCTCCAAGCCCTTTGAGGAGAACATTGAGATCACCCGCAAGGTGGTGGAGTACGCCCACGACCACGGCGTGGTGGTGGAGGCCGAGCTGGGCACCCTGGCCGGCATCGAGGACGATGTGAAGGTGGCCGCCCACGCCGCCTCCTACACCCGTCCGGAAGAGGTGGAGGAGTTTGTCTCCAAGACCGGCTGTGACTCTCTGGCCATCGCCATCGGCACCAGCCACGGCGCCTATAAGTTCACCGCCGACCAGTGCACCCGCAACGAGAAGGGGGAGTTGGTGCCCCCGCCCCTGCGCTTTGACATCCTGGAGGAGGTCTCCAAGCGTCTGCCCGGCTTCCCCATCGTGCTCCATGGTTCCTCCAGCGTGCCTCAGGAGTATGTGCGGATGATCAACGAGAACGG
>DWYC01000081.1 GCA_019118925.1 Candidatus Flavonifractor intestinipullorum
GGTCCCCGTCACCGGCGCCGAGCTCAAGGCCTACATGGAGTGGTCCGCCGAGTGCTACAACCAGTGGGAGGAGGGGGACATCAACATCTCCTTCGACCCCGAGTACCCCGACTACCTCTACGACATGTTCGCCGGGGTGGACTATGAGATCGACCTGTCCCAGCCCAAGGGCCAGCGGATCCAGAACGTCATGTTCCAGGGCGAGCCCCTCCAGGACGACCAGGAGCTGACTCTGGCGGTGAACAACTACCGCTACTCCTCCGCCCTGAAGAGCCAGGGCCTCATCGCCGGCACCAAGGAGTGGGAGTCCTCCAACTCCATCCGCGATATGATCGTGGCCTATTTTGCCGAGCACTCCCCCGTGGCTCCCACCGTGGACGACAACTGGAAGATCGTGGGCGTGGACCTGAGCGAGGACGATTCCCGCCGGGCCGAGCTGGTGGGCTACATCAACGCCGGCCTGCTGGACACCCCCTATGCCGAGAGCTATAACCTCTCCGACTACGACGCCCTGGTGGCCCAGGCCAAGGCCAACGCCGAGGCTCTGACCGTCACGGTGGACGGCGCGGCCAAGGACGTGGCCACCGCCACCGACGCCAACGGCGAGACCTACTACCGCCTGCGGGATCTGGCCTTTGCGCTGAAGGGCACCGGCGCCGCCTTCAACGTGGAGTGGAACGGCTCCGTGGTGGTCACCACCGGCGCCGACTACGCCGCCGAGGCTCTGGCGATGCCTGCGGCCGCCCAGTCCGGCGCGGCTGCGAGCCTGACCCTCACCGTGGACGGCGCCTCCATCAGCCAGCCCGCCGTGCTCATCGACGGCAACTACTACCTCGCCAGCGGCTCCCTGACCAACCTGGGTGTGGAGTCCACCCTGGTGGAAGGCGTCCTGGCCATTGCCACCAGGTAATCTGGCTTCTCTCATCCGTTAAACAATCAAGGAGCGCCCCCCGAATTCGGGGGGCGCTCCTCCTGTTTGCAGGGAATGTTATTGCGGGACGTCAAAGGTCACGTCCCCGATGGTCACCGACACGAGCCCCTCGACGTCCAGGAAGGAACGGGTACTCAGGTCGGAGCTCCACCAGAAGGTACACATCCCCTCGTAGACCAGGCCACCCTTACAGGGCACCGTCTCGGTGGTGCCGTCCTCCCAGGTCAGCACCATGCTGGTCCCCTCATCTTCATAGAGGAAGGCGTAGGGGTCCATGCCGTCCCCCTCCACATCCAGGGCGATCTCCCGGGCCGAGAGGCGCAGCTCCCGCAGCGGACAGACGGTGCCCAGGATCTCGGTGGTCTCCAGAGGAATGGTGAGGGCGGCGCTGGTGTCCACCTGGAAGGAGAGGGTAAAGGGCTTCTCTGTGACCAGATGGCTGACGGGATAGTTCAGCTCCAGCTCCAGCCAGGGCAGATCCGCCGCCGTCAGGGGGCAGTCCCGGTAGTGGTGGAGCCGGACAAAGGTCCCGTCGTCCAACTCGGTAGAGGTGTAGCCCGCGAACTCGTAGCGCGCCCCGGTGCGGGTGTCCACAAGGGCGGATCTGGCCACCAGGCAGTACGTGTCCTCGCCCCACTGTTCTTCCCCCTCGATGGCCAGGAACAGACCCTCCTCGGTCTCCAGCGCGCCCCGGAGGGCGCCGCCGTCAAATTCGCCGGCCGCCGGGAG
Source organism: Candidatus Flavonifractor intestinipullorum (assembly GCA_019118925.1). GTDB lineage: Bacteria > Bacillota > Clostridia > Oscillospirales > Oscillospiraceae > Pseudoflavonifractor_A > Pseudoflavonifractor_A intestinipullorum. The sequence continues at coordinate 1,661 of DWYC01000081.1, forward strand.
CTCCACCCGGCAGTCCTGCCTGGAGAGGGTCCGGCCCCAGGCACGCATGTTCTCCCGGCGCTCCTCCGCCGCCCCATCCGCCAGCGGGGCCAGAGAGACGGTGGTCTGCCGGGTCTCCATACCGTCGGAGAGGGCCGGCACAGTGAAGGTGATGGTCTTGCCGCTCAGACGATGGCCGCTACTCGTGGCCTCATAGACGAGATACAGGGTCTTTCCGTCGCCGGACAGGGTCTGTTCCACGCCGCCGCCGCCGAAATGGACCTCTTCCCCGTCCAGCATCAGGAACGGGGCCACCGTTTGGCTGCCCACGCCCAGCCGCAGGTCCGGGTCAATCTCCGCCCCGTCGGTCCGGGTGAGGGACAGGAGGAGCAGCATGCCGGTATCGTCGGCCACCGCGTCCTCCACGGTGAGGGTATAGTCCCCGTTGGTCTGGGAGACGTCCACCTCGGTGACGGCACGCTCCGGCACGCCGGGGAAGAAGTACCGCCAGGCCTCGTGGAATCCGGCGGCTCCCACTGCGGCGCCCAGCAGGACCACCAGGCAGGCCGCCACCGCGGCCATGCGGAAATAGGGCCGGTTCTGCCGCTCCCCGCGCTCCAGCCGGGCGCGCACCCCCTCCTCCAGGGGGGCGTCCGGGGTCTCAATGGCGGAGAGCGCCTGATAGATGCGCTCTTCTTCGGGGGTTCGCTTCATAAAGATCCCTCCTGTTCGGTGAGCAGGCGGGCCAGTTTGCCCCGGGCCCGCTCATAGCGTTTGCGTAAGGTGGCCGCGCTCTTGCCCAGCATCTGGGAAAGCTCCTCATAACTGCGCTCCTCGATCACCCGCCCAAAGACCAGCGCCCGCTCCTCCGCCGTCAGGGTGAGGAGGGCCCTGCGCAGCTCCGGGCCGATGTAGTCCGGGTCCTCCGCCGGAGCCGGAGGCGGGATAAAGAGCTCTCGCCTGCGCCGCCGCAGCAGGTCCACGCAGGTGGTATAGGCCAGGCGGTAGAGCCAGGCGGACAGATTGGTGCCCGGCCGGAAGCGCCGGCGGTGGGTGTAGGCCTTGCAGAAGGTGATCTGCACCGCGTCCTGAGCCTCGTGGTAGTCGCACAGGATGTGGTGGCAGTAGCGCAGCAGGGGCTGACCATAGAGCTCGATCATCTGGGCGAGAGACTCCTCCTCCCCCGAGGCGAAGGAGGCGGAGAGCGCCTGGGCATCCATAAAGCCACTTCCTTTCTCCATGGTTTGAAACCCGGTTTCACCCTCTATAACGCACGCCGGGCTCAATTTGTGACAAAAAACACCCCCGGCAGAACAATTCTCCCGGGGGTATATCTCTATTGTCCCGTCTGGGTCCCGTCCCGGCCCGCCACCGCCGCCTGCCAGGCGGCGGCGTTCTCCGCCGTCTGTTCCATGGGTACGAGGCCCAGCTCCTCCGTCAGGAGCGCCGCCACGCCTCGGGCATAGACCGCCGCCCCTTCCCCGTTCAGATGCCCTCCGTCGTAGAGGTGCTCCTCCGGCGTGAGGCCCAGGGCCTCGAAGCTGTTCGCCCAGTTGTAAAAGCGGACCTCCGGTGCGGCGGCGGCCACATCGGCCTCCAGCTGCCGGTACTGCTCCGGAGAACACTGGCTGTAGGTGGGATTGATGAGGAGTACCGCCTGAATTCCACGCGCTTCACACAGCTCCAGGCAGCGCAGGAGCCACTGGAGGTTTTCCGCATACTGCTCCGGACTCAGCGGCCGGGGATTTTGGGTGAGGGTCAGCTCCTCCGCCGTCCCCGCCACGGGGGTGAAGCCCTTGCGCTGGTCGGGCGCGGCGGGGGTGAAGGCCTTCCGGACATCCGCCGGGCCCACCTCTTTCCAGCGGCTGTGATAGAACCACAGGTCCCACAGCAGTCCCACCCGCAGCTCAGGCTCGGCCGCCGTAAAGATGGCCCCCAGCTTGTTCAGGGAGGGCGGCATATAGACCAGATTGGTCTGGGTGTACTGCTGGTAGCGCTCAAAAAAGACGCCGGTGGGCTCGATAACCACCGCCTGAGGGCTCTGGGTCTCCAGGGCCTCCCGCAAATACCAGTAGGTGATGGACATGGTCTGCTCGCTGCCCGCCATCACATAGCCGGTCAGGCCGCTGTTTCGGTAGATCTCCACCGGGTCGAAGTCGCAGTAGGCGTAGGAGGAGCCGAAATAGAGCACATCCATGGTGTCCTCCGGCTCAGCCCGGTAGGCCCGCCAGGTGGAACCGTAGCTCTCCTGGGCCGGACGCAGGACCCGCCCGGCCAGCGCCAGCAGAAGTCCGGCCAGGAGCAGAAAAGCCGCCGCCGCCAGCACGCGGCGGAGGGTCCGGTGTTTCGCCATAGGGAACCTCCTCAATACTGGAAGTAGATGAAGGACTGGGCGTCATAGCCCGGTCCATAGCAGCCGAAAACCACCGTCAGCAGCACCAGGGCCAGGGCCGCGGCCCACCGCCCCGCCGCCGGGAGCGCCAGCCAGCGTTCCGTCAGAGGCCGCTTCTGCTCCAGCAGGTCGGCCGCGAAGAGGAGCAGCAGCCCCGCCAGCGCCACCAGCAGGTCCCAGCGGTCCAGCCCGATGGAGGCAAAAACCCACAGGGGACCCGACAGCAGGCCCGCATACATCTGCCCCGCCGTCTCCAGCGTGGCGGCCTGGAAAAACACCCAGGCTCCGGTGGCCAGCACAAACGTGATGCCCCGCTGGAGCCAGACGGTGAGGGCCCCGTCCTCTTTCAGCCCCACCGCCGCACGCACACGCCGCCGGGCGGGTGCGGTGATGGAGCCCGCCACCTGGTAGGCGCCGTTGAGCAGCCCCCACACCAGGTACGTGAGTCCCGCCCCGTGCCACAGGCCGCTGACGGCAAAGACGATGAGAATGTTGACCCGGGTGCGGACCTTCCCCCGGCGGGAGCCCCCCAGGGGGAAATAGAGATAGTCCCGGAACCAGGTGGACAGCGAGATATGCCACCGCCGCCAGAATTCCTGGATGGACCGGGCCAGATAGGGGGCCCGGAAATTCTCGATGAGGGTAAAGCCCATGGCTTTTGCCGTGCCGACGGCCATATCCGAGTAGGCGGAAAAATCACAGTAAATCTGCAGGGAGAAAGCCGCCGCTGCCATCAGAATCTGTACCCGGCCAAACTCCCCCGGCGCGGCAAAGACGGTCTGCACCAGAATGGCCAGCCGGTCGGCCAGCACCAGCTTCTTGAAAGCCCCCCACAGGAAACGGAAGAGACCGCCCCGCAGAGTATCCCAGGTAACCGGGGGCAGGGCTTCCAGCTGGGGCAGAAGCTGGGGCGCCCGGGCGATGGGCCCCGAGAGGAGCTGGGGAAAGAAGGAGAGAAAGAGGGCGTGGCGCAGCAAATTGCGCTGGGCGGGGAGCTTGCCCCGGTAGACGTCGATCACATAGCCCATGGCCTCAAAGAGGTAGAAGGAGATGCCCGCCGGCAAAATCAGATCGAACACCGGCGCGGACACCGAAAGGCCCGCCGCGGAGAGAACCCCGGCGGCCAGAGAGCAGGCAAAGTTCAGGTACTTGAACACGAAGAGCATCCCGGCGCACAGCGCGACCGTCCCCACAACCGCCCAGCGCCGGGGACCGCGCTCCATCAGGCGGCCCTCCCCATAGGAGAACAGGATGACGGCGAGGAGGAAGGGGGCGTATTCCGCTCCTGCACACAGGTAGAAAAACCAGCTGGCCAGCAGCAGCCAGCCCGCCTTGCAGGACCGGGGGAGAAGATGATAGCCCAGCACCACCGCCGGGAAAAAGACAAAGAAGGGCAGGGAGAGGAACGTCACGGTCCGTTCTCCTTTCCGTGGTGTAAAGTCAGACGGCTTTATTGTACCCCCTCCGTCCTCAAAAGTCAAACCTGCGCGCCAAAAGCGGTTGACAGCCCATTAAAACGTGATAGAATGCTTTTTTGGGCCGTCGGCCCTAAATCGGTAAGGAGGAACCATCGTGAAAGAGAGAGAAACTTTTGCCTCCCGGCTGGGCTTCGTGCTCATCTCCGCCGGGTGCGCCATCGGCCTGGGCAACGTCTGGCGCTTCCCCTACATCGTGGGGCAGTACGGCGGCGCGGCCTTTGTGCTGATCTATATCCTGTTTTTGGTCATTATGGGCCTGCCCATTATGTCCATGGAGTTTGCCGTGGGCCGGGCCAGCCGGAAGAGTATTACCATGTCCTTCCAGCAACTGGAGCCCGAGGGCACCAAGTGGCACTGGTACGGCTGGTTCGGTATGGCGGGCAATTACCTGCTGATGATGTTCTACACCACCATCTCCGGCTGGCTGCTGCTCTACTTCTTCAAGCTGGCCACCGGGGCCTTTGAGGGGATGGACACCGCCCAGGTGAGCGAGGCGTTCTCCACCATGCAGACCCAGGACGTGGGAATTCAACTGCTGTTCATGGTCATTGTGGTGGTGCTGGGCATGGCGGTATGCAGCAAGGGGCTGAAGAACGGCGTGGAGAAGGCCAACAAGGCCATGATGCTCTGCCTGCTGGCCCTGCTGGTGGTGCTGGCCATCCGCTCTCTGACCCTTCCCGGGGCCATGGAGGGGCTGAAGTTCTATCTGGTGCCCAACTTCCACAATCTGATGTACAACGCCGAGGGACAGTTCCGTCTCTTCGAGGCCATTTATGCCGCTATGGGACAGTCCTTCTTCACCCTCAGCCTGGGAATCGGCGCCATGGCCATTTTCGGCAGCTACATCGGCAAGGAGCGCCGCCTCTTCGGCGAGACCCTCAACGTGGGCGTCCTGGATACCTGCGTGGCGTTTACCTCGGGCCTGATTATCTTCCCCTCGGCGTTTGCCTTCGGGGTGAACCCGGACCAGGGACCCAACCTGATTTTTGTGACCCTGCCCAACGTCTTTAACTCCATGCCCGGCGGGCGGCTCTGGGGCGCGCTGTTCTTTGTGTTTCTCTTCTTTGCCGCGCTCTCCACCGTCACCGCCGTATTCGAAAATATTCTGGCCTGCTGGATGGACAAGTGGAATATCTCCCGCGGCAGGGCCGTGGCGGCCAATCTGGCGCTCATTCTCCTGTTGAGCCTGCCCTGTCTGCTGGGCAACAACCTGTGGAGCAGCGTGCAGATTCTGGGCATGAGTATCATGGACTTCGAAGATTTCCTGGTGAGCAACAATCTGCTGCCCATCGGCTCGGTCATCTACCTGCTCTTCTGCTGCACCCGGAAGGGCTGGGGCTTCGACCACTTCCTGGCTGAGGTGGACCAGGGCCGGGGCGTCCGCTTCCCCGCCCGGTTCCGGGTGTACTTCACCTACGTTCTGCCCCTGATTGTGGGCGTTATTCTGGTGATGGGTTATTGGGACAAGTTTGGCCCCAAGGGTTAACGCTCCCAATCTTGGCCAACCTGCACAAGCGAGTCCCCAGCGTTCTGAAATATATTTTTTGTTCATTGTACATGGAACGTGCAAAATGTAACCGAAAAAGTAACCGCTGTGGTGTATCCTAACATCAGAAGCGGGCGCGCAGGCGCCCTGGAGGAGGGGAGGCCGCCATGGCGCGTCCAATCAGAGAGCTTTTACGGGCCGTGCTGCCCGTTCCATATACGCTTCCTGCGGGTAGGCCTCCCGCTGTGGAGGCCTACCGGCTGGAGGAGGCCTCCGCGCTGCGGGAACTGTGCCTCTCCCGGCTGGGCCTGAGCCGGTCCCAGGTGTGGGCGTCCGACATCGACTGCCTCCACTTTCATCTCCGCAGCGGCAACGCCATCTTTGCCGGCGCCCGGCTGGACCGCCTCCGCGACTGCTATCAGGGGCGGGTATCGCTCCGCCCGGAGGAGCTGGCCGCGCTGGCGGTACGCCTGGGCTACCACTGCAACGGGACCTGGCGGCGCACATTCCGCACCGTTGTCCTGCCGGCCGAACTGCTGGAGCAGGTCCGGGAGGGCCCGTGTCTGGTCCTGCGCTGCGCACATCGCTCCTACCGGTGCGGCGGCGGGGCCGTCTGGTCCCCCGCACTGGCTCTCGGCGTCCGGGCGACGCCCGCCGAGAGCCGGTATACCCGCACCCTTCCCGCCCGTTCGGCGGGCGAATAACCCTGCTATTCCCCCTTGTTCTTATAAAAGCGCGGGCCGCTCCCTTTGGGGAGCGGCCCGCGCTTTGTCTGCAATCGTCCTTTTTAGAACCGGGCTCCGCCGAACTCGGCCAGCTTCAGGTCTTTGTTGCGCTCGGCCGTCCACTGGATGGCCCACTGGGACCCGAAGAGCAGGAGCTGGTTGCCCTTGTAATCCTCCACCAGTTTGGTATCCGTACCCAGAATGAGGTCCTCTTCCTTGAGGGGCTCGGCGTCCTCGTCCTCCCGGACAATCCAGCGGATGTACTCGTAGGGCAGGCCCTCCATATACAGGTCCACGTTGTACTCATTTTTCAGCCGGTACTCCAGCACGTCGAACTGCAGGGTGCCCACCACGCCCACGATGACCTCCTCCATGCCGGAGTAGGGGGTCTTGAAGATCTGGATAGCGCCCTCCTGGGCGATCTGCTCCATACCTTTGAGGAACTGTTTGCGCTTCATGGTGTCCATGCTGCGCACCCGCTTGAAGTGTTCGGGGGCAAAGGTGGGGATGGGGTCGAATTTGAACTTCTTCCCCGGGGCGCACAGGGTGTCGCCGATGGAGAAGATGCCGGGGTCAAACACGCCGATGATGTCTCCGGCGTAGGCCTCCTCGATGATCTCCCGCTCGGCGGCCATGAGCTGCTGGGGCCGGGAGAGGCGGAGCTTCTTGCCCCCCTGTACGTGGTAGACCTCCTTGTCCGCCTCAAAGCGGCCGGAGACCACCCGCAGGAAGGCGATGCGGTCCCGGTGGGCCTTGTTCATATTGGCCTGGATCTTAAAGACGAAGGCGGAGAAGTTGTCATCCATGGAGTCGATGATCTCGTCCCCCGCTTTCCGGGGCAGGGGCGGGGTGGTCATGCGCAGAAAATGCTCCAGGAAGGGTTCCACGCCGAAGTTGGTCAGGGCCGAGCCGAAGAACACCGGCGAGAGCTTGCCGTGCCGGACCCGGTCCAGATCGAACTCGGCGGCCGCGCCGTCCAGAAGCTCAATCTCGTCCGAGAGCTTCTGATGCAGGTCCGCGCCGATGAGGCCGTCCAGATTGGGGTCGCCCAGCTCCACCTCGGTGGCGGTGGCAGCCTTGGCCCCGCCGTTGCTGGTAAAGTGGATGATCTTCCGGGACGCGCGGTCGTACACGCCCTGGAACTCCTTCCCGCAGCCGATGGGCCAGTTCACCGGATAGGTCTCGATGCCCAGCTCGTGCTCCAGCTCCTCCAGCAGCTCAAAGGAATCCCGGGCCTCCCGGTCCATCTTGTTGATGAAGGTAAAGATGGGGATGTCCCGCATGGCGCAGACCTTGAAGAGCTTCCGGGTCTGGGCCTCCACGCCCTTGGCGCCGTCGATGACCATCACGGCGCTGTCGGCGGCCATCAGCGTGCGGTAGGTATCCTCCGAGAAGTCCTGGTGGCCGGGGGTGTCCAGGATGTTGATGCAGTAGCCCTCGTACTGGAACTGCATCACCGAGCTGGTCACCGAGATGCCGCGCTGCTTCTCGATCTCCATCCAGTCGGAGGTCGCCGCCCGGGTGTTCTTCTTGCCCTTGACCTGGCCGGCCTGGGCGATGGCGCCTCCGTAGAGGAGGAATTTCTCCGTCAGGGTGGTCTTACCGGCGTCCGGGTGGGAGATGATGGCGAACGTCCTGCGCCGGTTGATTTCCGATTCGTAGTTTGACATAGGATAATCCTCACTTTTCGATGCACTAGAATAAACGGGGCGTCTTACGGCCGTCCCGGCGCGGGCCGGAGCGGAACCACGGCGCCGGAAAGCTGGTCAAAGGACGCGATGGACCCCTCCGCACCCTCCGCCGTCCCGAAGCCATAGGCGGCGTGGAGAAAGGGCACCCCGGCGGCGTGGGCCGCGGCGCAGTCCCCCTGGGTGTCTCCTACATAGACCGGGTGCTGCAAGCCATACCGCCGGACGAGCGCCGCAATGTTTTCCGCCTTGGCCCGGCCGCTCTGGCCCGGGCAGAGAAAATCCCGGATCAGGGGCTCCATGTGATAATAGCGCAGAAAGCACTGGATGTACCCGTCCTGGCAGTTGCTCACAATAAACAGCGGGAGCGTCCCCGCCAGGGCCTCCAGCGTCTCCCGCACGCCGGGATAGAGCGTTCCGCCGTGCCGGGAGAGGTATTGGAGCTGATAGCGGTAACACACCGCCATGATCTCCATGCGCGCCGGTACGGTGGGAATCTGGGGGAGAATGCGCGCCGCAATGTCCTCCATCAGCAGTCCCATGCAGGCCCGCAGCTGGGGCACGGTGAGATTGGGCTCCAGCCCGCAGGCGGCGAAGCCCGCGTTCCACCCCCGGCAGATGCCCTCCACCGCGTCCCAGAGGGTCCCGTCCAAATCCAATAAAATGCCGTCTGCCTTGATGGGCGCCGCCATGTCTTTTCCTCCTTTTGCTCCCGTCCCATGGAAAAAGCCGGCGGACACCGGCTTTTTCCTCCCGGTCCGCCCAAAGGCGGGCACGCTCAATTCCGCTGGGCCTCTTCCTTGGCCTCGTCCATATAGCTGTACAGGGTGTATTTGGAAATTCCAAAAAATTTGCACACCTTGTCCCCGCTCTTGGTGATGAGGAACGCCCCCGTTTCGTTGAGGAACCGGATGGCCCTGACCTTGTCCTCCTTGTTCATCAGGGCCACCGGCTTGCCCACCATCTTGACGCTCTGTCCAATGAGCTCGTCCAGCAGGTCGCTGACGTTGCGGGCAATGGGCTCCGGCTCCCGGTTCTCCGGCTGGGTCGCGGTAAATTTATTGAGGGTATCTTCCATGGCCAGCATCAGCGTGATGTCGTAATTGATCCCGAAAATTCCGGCCGGCCGGCCGTCGCCGTCCCGGATATAGAAGGTGCTGGATTTCAGAATCTTGCCGTCCCGGGTGCGGGTCAGGTAGCTCACATGGTCCTCCAGCGCGTCCGGCGCCCGGCTCAGGGCCTCCAGCACCACATGGGAGGGTCCGTCCCCCACCTTCCGCCCGGTGACATGGCCGTTTTCAATGGCCACAATGGAGCGCTCCGGGTCGTTGGAGGCCAGATCGTGGACCACGACCTCGCAGTTGGGCCCGAACTGCCGCGCCAGTCCTTTGGCCAAGCGCAATAAAAACTCAAGGGTGGATGCGTCCAACATATCGGTCCTCCTGTCGCCGGGCCCGCCCGTTTCGTTTCCGTGATGTCTAATATTTTACCACAAAGCCGCACAAATACAAGAAAAATGTTTGAGCTAAAAATTTTTCTGGTATTCTGAAGCCCGATTGATTTTTTGGAAAAATCATGTTATACTTGCCTTACCATTCGCGGTTTCTCTGTGCAAAACCACGAACTTTCAAGTGCATACGGCTGTGGCTGCAACGAAGTGCTATCGCGCACGGGCTGAGAAAAGGTCTGGGGAGGAATCGACTGTTGTGGCTGCGGCCACGACCGAGAGAGCGGACGCCCGGACCCGGGGGCCGCTTTTTTCGTCCCTACCCCCGCCCGGAGCGCCGGAAAGGAGGAACACCATGCTGCTGGTCGGCAACGGCAGGCTCATCACCCGGGACCCGGAGCGCCCCTATGTGGAGGACGGCGCCGTAGTTCTGGACGGTCCCCTGGTCCGGGAGGTGGGCGTCTATCCGGAACTGAAGGCCAAGTATCCCCAGGCCCGGTTTGTGGACGCCCGGGGCGGCGTTATCATGCCCGGGCTCATCAATGTCCACACCCATATCTACTCGGGGCTGGCCCGGGGGCTGTCCATCGACGGCTTCCACCCCACCAATTTCTTTGAGGTACTGGACGGGCAGTGGTGGTATATCGACCGCCATCTGACTCTGGACGGCACCCGCGCCTGTGCCTATGCCACGGCGTTGGAGTGCATTCGAAACGGCGTGACCACCCTGTTTGACCACCACGCCTCCTTCTGTGAGATCACCGGCTCCCTCTTCGCCATCCAGGATGTGTGCCGGGAGGCCGGCATCCGCGCCTGTCTCTGTTACGAGGTCAGCGAGCGGGACGGCATGGCCAAATGCGGCGAGGCCATCCGGGAGAACGCCGACTTCGCCCGCTGGTGCCGGGAGCGGGACGACGACATGATCCGGGCCATGTTCGGCGGTCACGCCCTCTTCACCCTCTCGGACCTGACCTTTGAGGCCATGGTGCGGGCCAACGCCGGCATGACCGGCTTCCACATCCATGTCGCCGAGGGGATGGACGACGTATACGACTCTCTGCGCAACTACGGCTGCCGTCCGGTGAACCGGCTGCTCTATAACGGCATTCTGGGGGAAAAGACCCTGCTGGGCCACTGCATCCACGTCTCCCCCGCCGAGATGGACCTCATCCGGGAGACGGGCACCATGGTCGTCCATAATCCCGAGTCCAACATGGGCAACGCCGTGGGCTGCGCCCCGGTGCTCCAGATGTATCAAAAGGGCATCCTCATCGGTCTGGGTACCGACGCCTACACCCACGACATGCTGGAGAGCCTGAAGGTCCTCCTGCCCATGCAGCGCCACCATCTGGCCCAGCCTGGCGTGGGCTGGGGGGAGGCCACCGGAATGCTCTTTGACCATAACGCCAAAATCGCCGCCCGCTACTTCAAAAAGCCCCTCGGCATCCTGGCCGAGGGGGCCACGGCCGACGTAATCGTCATGGACTACAAGCCCTTTACCCCCTTCTCCGGCGAGAATGTGGACGGGCACATGCTCTTCGGCATGGAGGGACGCTGCTGCCGCACCACCATCATCAACGGCCGGGTGGTCTACCAGGACCGGGAATTTACCGCTCTTGATGAGGAGCGGATCAACGCCTTTTGTATGGAGCAGGCCCGAAAGCTCTGGGGCGCGCTCAACCACCGTACCTACTGACCCGGGGGCGCTCCCCGCCTGTGAACGCGGCCCATTTGTGTGAGTGACAGAACTGGAGGTAACTTTCATGAGCGACATCATGCGTCCCATGCCCTTCTCCCAGCTGATGGACTGGATTCTCACCGAGCACTCCAATCAGGGCTCCATCTTCGGCGTGTTCAAGCTGGTGCGCCGGGCCGGAGGCCGGACCCTGCCCCTCTTTCAGGAGAAGCTGGAGGCGCCCTACGGCCCCGCCGCCGGGCCCCACACCCAGCTGGCCCAGAACATCGTGGCGGCCTACGCCGCGGGCAGCCGCTTTTTCGAGCTCAAGACCGTCCAGGCCGTGGACGGCGCGGAGCTCTCCCGGTGCGTCCCCAAACCCTGCATCGCCGCGGCCGACGAGTGCTACAACTGCGAGTGGTCCACCGAGCTGACCGTGCCGCAGGCCTTTTCCGAGTACGTCAAGGCGTGGTTTGCCTGCAAGCTCCTGGCCAGGGAGTTCGACTTGGGCGACCCCGACGGCTTTGTCTTCAACATGAGCGTGGGCTATGACCTGGCCGGCATCCGGAGCCCCAAGGTAGACGCCTACCTTGAGGGCATGCGGGACGCCTCCGGCACCGGAGTGTGGCGGGAGTGCGTGGAGTGGACCCTCGCTCACCTGGCGCGTTTCCGCCGCGTGGACGGGGCCTATGTCCGCGCCATCTCCCCCCGCGTGTCCAGCTCGATCACCGAGTCCACCCTCCACGGCTGCCCCCCCGACGAGATTGAGCGCATTGCCGCCTACCTCATCACCGAGAAGGGGCTCAACACGTACGTCAAGTGCAATCCCACCCTGCTGGGCTATGACGCCGCCCGCACCATTCTGGATGGTCTGGGCTTTGACTATGTCCAGTTCGACGGGCACCATTTCCAGGAGGACCTCCAGTGGGAGGACGCGGTGCCCATGTTCCGCCGCCTCATGGCCCTGTGTGACGAGCGCGGCCTGTCGTTCGGCGTCAAGCTCACCAACACCTTCCCGGTGGACGTGACGGCCGGAGAGCTGCCCAGCCGGGAGATGTATATGTCCGGCCGGTCCCTCTATCCTCTCACCCTGTCCCTGGCGGGAAAGCTGACCCGGGCGTTCAACGGCCGGCTGCGCATCTCCTACTCCGGCGGCGCGGACCACCACACGGTCCGGCGCCTGTTTGAGGCGGGCATCTGGCCCATCACCATGGCCACCACCCTCCTCAAACCCGGCGGCTACCAGCGCCTGAGCCAGATCGCCGGGGACCTGGGGGACTGCGGGGGCGGTCCCTGGGCAGGAGTGGACGGGGAGAAGCTGGAGGCTCTGGTGCAGGCGTTCGCCTCCGACCCCTACTACCATAAGCCCATGAAGCCCATCCCCAGCCGCAAGCTGGACGAGCAGGTCCCGCTGCTGGACTGTTTTACCGCCCCCTGCCGCTCCGGATGCCCCATTCATCAGGATATTCCCGCCTATCTCATGCGGGTCAACGCCGGGAACTATGAGGAGGCTTTGGAGATCATCACCCACCGCAACCCCCTTCCCTTCATTACGGGCACCATCTGCTCCCACCGCTGTCAGGACAAGTGTATGCGCAACGCCTACGACGAGAGCGTCTACATCCGCACCCAGAAGCTCCGGGCCGCCCAGGGGGGATTTGCCGCCCTGCTGCCCCGGCTCCGGCCCGGCGCGCCGGTATTGGGGAAAAAAGTGGCCGTCGTGGGCGGCGGCCCGGCCGGCCTGTCCGCCGCCTATTTCCTGGGCCGCGCCGGGGTGGACGTCACCCTCTTTGAGCGGAAAGACGCCCTGGGCGGTATTGTGCGCCACGTCATTCCCCCCTTCCGCATTGGAGACGAGGCCGTCGGCAACGACGTGAAGCTGGTCTTATCCATGGGGGCCAAGGTTGTGCTCAACACAGAGGTCCGGGAGGTGCGCTCCCTCTTTGCCCAGGGCTACACCCATGTCATCCTGGCCACCGGCGCGTGGAGCAAGGGCAGCGCCGGCCTGGAGTACGGGGAGGCCAGAAATGTCATCGCCTTTCTGGAACAGGCCAAAAAGGCCCCCGAGACGCTGGATTTGGGGGAGAACGTGGTGGTCATCGGCGGCGGCAACACCGCGATGGACGCCGCCCGGGCCGCCGTGCGCCTCCCCGGTGTGAAGCGCGTCTCCCTGGTCTACCGGCGTACCCGGCGCTATATGCCCGCCGATCAGGAGGAGCTGGAGCTGGCTCTGGCCGACGGGGTGGAATTCCGGGAGCTGCTCGCTCCCGTCGGGGTGAAGGACGGCGTCCTCACCTGCCGTGAGATGGAGCTGGGTCCCCCCGACGCCACCGGACGCCGCTCCCCCGTGGACACCGGCCGGGTGGGCACGCTCCCCGCCTCCGCCGTCATCGCCGCCGTGGGCGAGCGGGTGGACACCGCCCTGTACACCGCCAACGGGCTGGACGTGGACGGCCGCGGCAAGGCCGTGGTGGACCCCGAGACGCTGGAGTCCAGCGTGAAGCACGTCTATGTCATCGGCGACGGCCAGAAGGGCCCCGGCACGGTGGTGGAGGCCATCGCGGGGGCCGCCCGGGCCGCCCGGGCGATCCAGCCCTGGGACCCGGAGCGCTACGTGGAGCGGAATGTCAACCCCGACTACCAGGCCCCTCTGGCCAAACGCGGGGAGCTGTGCGATGCGTGCAGGAACAGCTCCGAAATCCGCTGTCTGGGCTGCGCCACCGTGTGCGAGACCTGTACCGAGGTCTGCCCCAACCGGGCCAATGTACCCGTCTGGGTCCCGGGCAAACGGATGCGCCAGATTCTTCACGTGGACGGCCTGTGCAACGAGTGCGGCAACTGCGCCGTCTTCTGCCCCTACACC
>DWYC01000013.1 GCA_019118925.1 Candidatus Flavonifractor intestinipullorum
AGATGACCTTCGGCTTCAGCCGCGACGACGCCGGAAAGTTCCTCAGCTACTACTACGATCAGAAGATCTACGAGTCCGATCCCTTCGCCCATCTGGACCAGAAGGGTGTGGGCAAGCTGGTGCAGATGGCCGCCGACCTGGGCCGCAAGACCCGCCCCGACATCCACATGGGTATCTGCGGCGAGCACGGCGGCGACCCCTCCAGCGTGGAGTTCTGCCACAAGGTGGGCCTGGACTATGTCTCCTGCTCCCCCTACCGCGTGCCCATCGCCCGCCTGGCCGCTGCGCAGGCCGCCATTCACAATCCGAGGAAATAAGAGTTCCCGGAACGCATAAATAAAGGATAATAGCCCGGTCCTGGTTGGACCGGGCTATTATTTTGCCCGTGATTACGTTTTATGCTCCGGGTTAAAAATGTTCGTGTGTGTTCCAGCTCTCAGCAGGAAGCTGGAACACATAAGAAGGGAGGCGTGTTTTTGCCGACAGGAAGTCCGCTTTGCAATAGAGTGCTTGAACAGCCGCCGGGCCAGATGAGCGATGACCCGCTGCTGAGGGGGATTTTGTCTGGTTAGGACGAGCTCATTATCCATGGGGTTCCTCCGGTATCGTTTTGAGCGGGACAAGATCCCGGCCGGTCAGATCGGAGCAGGTCTCCATGATTTGGGCCATGGGACACATCGGACTCTTGCCCTATCCGGATTATGGTTCCGCTTCTGCCTGTCCCAAATATTTGCCCATGTTAGACAGAGATCCGCTGGAATCCCGGGATTCCAGCGGATGCTTACTATACCAACCGCAAATTCATCGTGCTCCCTAATCATTCCAAGGCACGCAGTATTTTCTTCAGCGTACTTGCTCCTGGCATCCGGGTGAAGTATAATATGGGACAGAAATCACGCATTTTCAAGTAAAAAAGATCCGGGGGGTATACAATGAGCGAACAACAGGTTTATATTAGCGAGCCGGAAGCCACCCAGTCTGAGCCGGATCTCACCGCTCCGGCGATCCAACTGAAACCCCTGCTGACCGAAGTGGTCAACTATGCTCTGCAACAAAACCGTCTCCCCATTCTAGCCCAGGTCACCCTTCAGAACCACACAGATCAAGCGCTGGAACGGGTCTCACTCTCTGTGAGCAGCACTCCAGAGATCCTGTTGCCCTTCCGGCAAGTGATTGAATGTGTGCCTGCCCAGTCGGACTTTGTGCTTCATGCTCCGGCTGTCCAGGCCAATGGCGCCTTTCTCTCCGGCTTGACCGAGCGAATCTGTGGACAAATCATGCTGCAGCTGCACCGCAATGGCGAACTGCTGGCAGAATATTGCGGACCTCTGACTGCGCTGGCCTTCGATGAGTGGCATGGTACGGCCTATTATCCGGAGCTGATCGCGGCCTTCGTCACCCCGAACCACCCGGAGGTGACCAAATTGACGGCCCGGGCCGCTGATTTTTTGAAACAGTGGACCGGCGATCCCTCTCTGGACGCCTATCAGCGGGAAAATCCAAACCGGGTACGTCTGCAGGCCGCGGCCGTCTATGCCGCCATGCAGGAGCAGAACCTGGTCTATTCGGTTCCTCCTGCCAGCTTTGAGACGGTGGGACAGCGTGTCCGTCTTTGCGATGCGGTGATCCAGCAAAAAATGGGGACCTGTCTGGATCTGACCTTGCTCTACGCCTCCTGTCTGGAGGCGATTGGACTCCACCCCCTTCTCATTCTCCAGCCGGGCCACATCTTTGCCGGAGTGTGGCTGGAAAACGAGACCTTCCCCGAAGCCGTACAGGACGACCCCACTCTGCTGACCAAGCGTTTGGCCGATGGCATTGGGGAGATTGCCGTTGTGGAGTGCACCTCTCTGGTTGCCGGGCGCTCGGTGGGATTTGACGCCGCCTGTGCTGTGGCGGAGAGCGAGCTGAATGATCCCGTGCACGACATCGTCGACGTCGCACGGGCACGGCTGAGCGGGATCCGCCCGCTCCCTCAGCGGGTCCGGCTGCAGGATGGCTGGGCGGTGGAGCCGGAGGAGCGCGCAGCGTCTGAAATCACTGCCGCACCCCAGGCGCGGGAAGAGTCCATACCCGTCCGCGAAGGCCCGGCCCCTGCCGCCGGACGGGTGGCCCAGTGGGAACGGAAGCTCCTGGACCTGGGCCTGCGCAATACCCTCATCAACCTCCGCTTGACGCAGAATGTGGTCCCCATTCTGGCGGACTCTCTGGGACAGCTGGAGGATGCCCTCTCCTCCGGCGAGGAGTACGGCATCAGCGCCAGGCCGCTGGAGTGGGCACAGAAAGAGGCCTACCGCCGGGACCCGGAACAGTTTGCGGATCCGGGCCCCTATCGGGAGCTGCTGCGCTCAGAATTTGAGAACCGGCGGCTGCGCTCCGCCCTGGCTCCTTCTGAGTTAAACCGCGCCATCACCCAACTCTACCGCACCGCCCACAGCTCTCTGGAAGAAAACGGAGCCAACACCCTCTATCTGTCCCTCGGCCTGCTGCGCTGGTATGAGACCCGGAACAGCGAGCGGCCGCGCTATGCTCCGCTGGTGCTGCTGCCCATCGAGATCGTGCGGAAATCGGCCAATAAAGGTTATGTCATCCGGCTGCGGGATGAGGAGCCGCAGATGAATGTCACGCTGCTGGAAATGCTCAAACAGGATTTCGGTATTACCGTGAGTGGTCTGGACCCCCTGCCTCAGGATGAACATGGCGTGGATCTGCGCACCGTGTACACGGTGATCCGCCGGGCCGTCATGGACCAGTCCCGCTGGGATGTAGTAGAGACCGCCTTTTTGGGTATCTTTTCCTTCAATCAATTCGTGATGTGGAACGATATCCGCAACCGCGTGGACGACCTGCAAAAAAATCCCCTGGTGCGCAGCCTGATCGAGGGCAGGCTGACCTGGAACGCCGAATCCATGCAGTCCGATGTTCCCGTGGAGGAAGGGGATACGCTGCTCCCTCTGACCGCAGACGCATCCCAGCTCTATGCCATCCAGCAGGCCGCCAATGGGCAGAGCTTTGTCCTTCATGGCCCTCCCGGCACCGGAAAATCCCAGACGATTACCGCCCTGATTGCAAACGCGCTGGGACACGGCAAAACCGTACTCTTTGTGGCGGAAAAAATGGCAGCCCTCTCTGTGGTCCAGCGCCGCCTGGACGGCATCGGGATTGGAGCCTTCTGTCTGGAGCTCCACTCAAACAAATCCAAAAAGCGGGATGTGCTGGACCAGCTGAAAGCGGCCACCGAAATCGTCCGCGGGAAGCCCCGGGAATCCTGGCAGGCCAAGGCGCAGCAGGCCTCCGAACTGCGGGCGGAACTGGACCGGTATGCCAAGGCTCTGCACTGCCCCCGCCCCTGCGGATACTCGGTTTTTGAGCTGGTCGACTTCTATGAGAAGAATAAAGATGTCCCGGAAATTTCCCCATTGCCCGCTGCCTTTGCCGGGTCGGCCACCAAAGAGAGCCTGGAGGCACAGGAACAACTGGCCGGACGGCTGGCCGCCGCCGGCCGGGAAATCGGCCGGCCCTCCGACCACCCGCTGCGCCTGATGAGCCGCACCGAATGTCCCCCTTCCCTGCGCAATCAACTGCCCGACGTACTGACCGCGTTCCTGCATGATCTGGACCGCCTGGCGGAAGCCGGACAAGCCCTGGCGGAGGCGACCCAGATGCCTGCTCCCCAGCAGGCCGAACAGTGGGCCGATCAGGACCGCTTTGCCCAGCTCCTGCTGGACTGGCTCACACTCCCTGCCGCATGGACCCGTACCGAAGATTGGGACGCATTGCTTGCGCGTCTCCAGGATTTTGCCCGGCACAAGCGCAACGCCCAGCAGGCGGCGCAGCATCTCTCCGCCCGCTGGCAGGACAGTTTTCTCAGCCAGGACCCGGCCGTCCTGCAAAATGCCTGGACACAGGCCGGCCTCAAGTGGTTCCTGCCCCGCCTTCTGGCTCAGCGCCGCATTGTAAAGCTGCTGACTCCCCACGCCAAGGGGGCCGTGGACGAGGCGTCTCTGTCCGAGGACCTCGCTCAGTTGACGTATTTCCAAGCGGAGTCCAGTGCGGCCGAAGCACTTTGCCGTGGGGCGGAGTCCGCTTTTGCCTCCCTGAATCAAGAAGATCCGGACGCGCTCTGCGCTATGGTGACCCGGGCCCAGGCCCTGCGTACCGATCTGATGGAGATCTCCGACGCCGATACGCCCGCCCGGCTGGGCGGCAACGCCCAGCTGGTGCCGCTCGCCCAGGCCCTGCGGGAGGCCTTTGCCGCGCTGCAGACGAGCTGGGGCCGGCTGCAGCCGCTGCTTCAGCCGGAGCAGGGTATGCTGGACTCCATGTCGCTGTCGGATCTGCGCAGTGCCTGTCAGGGGATTGAGGCCAATCTGGAATGTCTGAAAGACTGGTGCGTCTGGAACGCGGCCTGCTCCGCGGCCACAGAGGCCGGAATGGAGCCGCTGGTGAGTGCCTGCCGCGCCGGGCTCTCCTGCGGCCAGACCCTTCCGGCCTGGCGGCGTGCCGCCGCCATGGCCCTCATCTCCTCTCTGGTGGAGGAGGACCCGGAACTGTGCCGATTCTCAGGGGCCGTGTTCAACGAAAAGATCCACCAGTTCCGGCAGTTGGATGAACAGCTCCTCGCACTGTCCCAAACGGAGATTTTCTGCCGCCTGGCCTCCCGTGTGCCCGACTTTACCAAAGCTGCCGCCAACAATTCGGAAGTTGGCATTCTGCAGCGGGCCATCCGCAGCGGGGGACGGGGCGTCAGCATCCGAAAGCTGTTCGACCAGATCCCCACTTTGCTGCCCCTTTTGTGCCCCTGTATGCTCATGAGCCCTCTGTCGGTGGCTCAGTATCTGGACCCCAAGCATGCCCCCTTTGATTTGGTGGTCTTTGACGAGGCATCCCAGCTGCCCACCTGCAAGGCGGTGGGCGCTCTGGCCCGGGGGGAACACGCGGTGATTGTGGGAGACCCCAAACAGATGCCTCCCACCAGCTTTTTCAGCAGCAGCACGGTGGACGAGGAACATCTGGACCAGGAGGATCTGGAAAGTATTCTGGACGACTGCCTGGCCCTCAATATGCCCCAGAGCCACCTGCTCTGGCACTACCGCAGCCGGCATGAGAGCCTGATCGCCTTCTCCAACCGGGAGTTCTATGAAAACCGGCTTTACACGTTCCCGTCGGTCAACGACCGAAAGAGCATGGTGCGCCTGATCCATGTGGGCGGCTTCTTTGACCGGGGCAAGACCCGGCAGAACCGTGCCGAGGCCGAGGCGGTAGTGGCTGAGCTGACCCGCCGGGCTCATGATCCCGCTCTGGCGGAGGCGAGCGTGGGCGTGGTGACCTTCAACGTCAATCAGCAGTCTCTTATCAACGACCTGCTGGACGAGGCCTGCACCTCCGACTCCGTGCTGGAACAGTGGGCCTACCACTCGGAGGAGCCGCTGTTCATCAAAAATCTGGAAAATGTCCAGGGTGACGAGCGGGATGTAATTCTCTTCTCCATCGGCTACGGGCCGGATGCCCAGGGCCGTGTCTCCATGAATTTCGGACCTCTCAACCGGGAAGGCGGCTGGCGGCGGCTGAATGTGGCGGTCTCCCGCGCCCGTCAGGAGATGGTGGTCTACTCCACGCTGCAGGCAGAGCAGATCGATCTCTCCCGCACCTCTGCCCAAGGTGTGGCGGCGCTGCGGGATTTCCTGGCCTATGCGGCCAACGGCACCTTGCCGGAGAGCGCCGACTCTGCCCATCATACCGTGAGCGCCGGAAGCGGGATCATCCAGGATATCTGCAACGCCCTGGCGGAGGAGGGGTACCAGACACATTGTATGGTGGGACACTCCAAATACCGCCTGGATGTCGGTGTCCTCGACCCGAAACACCCGGAACAGTATCTATTGGGCATCCTGCTGGACGGGGAATCTTACCGCGAGGCCTGCAGTACCCGGGACCGGGAACTGGCCCAGCCCGCCGTTCTGGAAAATCTGGGATGGAAACTGCACCGGATCTGGACGATGGATTGGCTGGAGCAGCGAGGGAAAGAACTTGCCCGGCTGTTGGAGCACCTGAAGGAACGAAAGGCAGCATCCACGGCGCCATCCGCACCCGTAAAGCATGCCTCGCCTACGCCTTCTCCCGTCCGAGTGGCTGGGATGGTTGTGGAACAGCGCCCGTCTATCGAGAAAATCGACGTCCCCATCTCGGTTGGAGATCCCTATCAAATGGCACAGCTGCCAGCCCGCACGCTCAGTGCCGACGAATTTTTGCAGCCGCGGCATCGCCGCCTGATTCTGAATGCGCTGGAGCAGGTTGTGACCCAGGAGGGCCCTATCAGCGAATCTCTGCTCATCCGCCGGGTCGTCCAGAGCTTCGGCATTACCCGGTCCGGCTCCCGCCTCCAGAGCTACATCCAGTCTCTTCTGACACAGATGAAACTAGAGACCACCGCTCAACAGGGGCAGTCCTTCTATTGGCCGCGCACCAAGTCACCGAAAGACTACACGGCTTTCCGCACCAGCGGCGAGGCCGACTACAAGCGGGATGCCAAAGAGCTCCCGGTTCAGGAAATTGCAAACGCCGCCGTCGCTGTCCTGCGTCAACAGGTTGGACTGCCCGCCGACGACCTGATCCGGGAGAGTGCGCGGCTGCTGGGCTACGCCCGGATGGGCTCCGCGCTGCGCCAGGTGATAGCTGACGGAATCTCTTACGGTGTCCGTCACGGCATGTTGGAGCAGAGTCAGCCCGAATACTTCATCCTCCCACAGGAAAACCACCAGGAGGAATGATTCCCGCCCGCTGCATACACGCTTTCCATGACGGAAAAGTCCCTAGACACCGGGTCCAGGGACTTTTTTCCTTATGCCGCCGCATTGGCGTTGATCCGGTCGATTACGCCCCGGATCCCCGCCGGCAGGGAGAGATCGGTGAAAATTTCCACAATACTGCCCTGATCGGTGAAGGGCGGCTCCTGGAGCACGGACAGATCCTTGAGCTCCGACTGGGCCCGGATCTCCGGGATATTGGCCACGTCGGCGATGGCGCTGACTTTTTTCATCAAGTCCTTTCGGGCACGAGAATAGGTCGTTCCCGCCGGACAGGCCAGTTCAATGCCGTCCATCAGCCCCGGCCGATCATCTGCCAGAACTTGGCCTTGCTCATGACCTTTTTGAAGAACACCAGATTGAGCACCTCCGGCACATCGATGCCGGCGTCCAGCATGTCCACGGAGATGACGATCTGGGGCAGCGCCCCGTTTTCATCCGTGAAGGTGGCCTCGTACTCGGCCCGCTCCTCCTCGGACAGGATGGAAGATATCCCGATATTTATGATAGATGGAGCGGTGGGCCTCGTCGCAGATGACCAGGTCGAAGTGGCCCACGGTGAACAGCTATCCCTCCCCGTCCTCCACCAAGTCGATGCAGTTCATCATGGCCTAGTAGGTGGAAAAGACGCAGTGGGCGGTGTTTTACAGTGTGGGCACGAAGAGAGGACAAACGCCGGACAGAAGCTAGGAGAAGAGCATCACGCATAAAAATCCAAGGAGAATTCCCGCGAGAGTGATAATAAGCGTGGGACAAAATCCCTGTTTTACTGTAATTTGCGGACCCAAAATCAGCGGGCAGATGGGCGAGGAAGAGGGCACCAGATACCCGATTTGGGAAATCATGTTGGCGGCCAGACCGAACACCACCGGATGAATCGTGCTGCCGGGCAGCGAGGACAAAATGGGGAGAAAGACGGAGAGTGTGACGATGATGGAGACGGCGTCCGACATCAGATTGGTCATGACGCTGCACAGGACCAGTCCGAGCAGCACCACCAGAGCGGGCGGAATACCGTGGATGGCCGGACCCAGAAGCTGAACCAGCATGGTCTGTATTCCAAGCTCCTCCATGCTCATGCCGGTGGAGGTGAGATAGATCATCCACAGAAAGACGATGACCTTCCATGGCATATTCGCCAGCGCACGGGAGAGGTCAATGACCGGCTCGCCGTCCGCCGGAAGGAAGCAGAGTACGCCCACCACAAGCAGGGCGGTAACGGCGGTTCCCACCGTGTTGAAGTAGGTGGCCAGGGCGAAAAAGCCGTCAAACAGGGTCAGCAGCCAGGTGGCGATCAGCAGAAGAAAGCCGCCGGTCAGATAGAGTTGCCGCCGGTTGAAGGGGGCTGCCTTCATTTCTGCGCGTACGACCCCGGGGTCATAGGTTCTCAGTTTGGCGACATCGGGGCGCACGACAAAACGGACCACCAGCAGTCCTGCCACAAACAGGCCCAGCGTACAGGGGAGAAGGACGCGCATATAGGCGGCGTAGGTGACCGAGTAACCCATAGACTGCAAGGCCGAGATGGCTGTCAGATTCACCAGTTTATTAAAGGGCGCCGCAATCTGCCCAAAGGAGCTGTTCCATATGATGAGTACCATCAGCGCGCGGTGAATGCCTTCTCCCTTTTTCACCCCGATGCTCTCACAGACCCCCAAAGCCATTGGGACAAAGACCAGCACGGAGAAAAGAAATCCGATCAGCATGCCCACAAGAAAATCGGCCAGGGCGAAGGAGAAAAAGAACACATAGGGCCGGCCGGCCACAACAGGCCTGGAAATAAACCACTGAGCCGCCTTTTTCAGAATGCCCGCCTCGCTGACCTCGTCAACCAGCATGGCGGTGGCGGTGATGATGCCCACCGTGTAGGCGCCCATGGACAGGGCGATGAGATCCGATGCGGAAAAGACCTGCAAAAGGCCCATCATCCCCAGGCCGATCAGGCTGGGAACGGCCGTATCCACGGTGGTCCAGAGATACACCACCATAAGGAACACCGCAAGAAAGTTTTTTCCGTCCCTTGTCAACCCGTTTTCCACGGGCAGCCACAGATAGGCCAGAAGAAACAGCGCGCTCCGATGAGAATATGAAGTTTATCCTTTTTTGCCAGCTTCATGGTCCTTGCTCCTTCGTGACGGGGGATTGGACGGTAGTATGATGCATGGGAGGCGCAGTGCGTCTCCCATGCATGACGTTCCGATGCAGCGGCGCGTTAGGTCCCGGAAGGCGCTACCCGGATGCGCCGGCCCGCGTACTTCCGGTACAGAGTAATCATACAGATGGCGGCAATCACATAGCAGGCCAGATCTACAAAGTAGGCCGGCTTATAGGAGCCGCACAGGTCCGCGATCATGCCGGGAACCGTCAGGAAGACCAGACCGCCCAGTACATTCATCGACTGCAGCTTTTTCAGCGTGCAGGCATAATCCTTTTCCGTGGTAAGATCGCTGCTCCACAGGGCGCCATCAAAAATCCGAGAGATTAACTCTTTTTTCAGCGCGTATTGGATCCATGCACACCGCCCCGGCTCGATTGAGCCAGGGCGGTGTTTTCCAGGGTACGTATGAGGAGAGAACTGACGCGGGACAGAAGCTAGGAGAAGAGCATCACGCATAAAAATCCAAGGAGAATTCCCGTGAGAGTGATGATAAGCGTGGGACAAAATCCCTGCTTTACTGTTAGAACATCTTTTTCATCCGGAACTGTGCAGACGGGAATACCCCGTCGGCGCCCGTGGAATGCCCGAAGGCTCCCGATCCGGCGCTCCTGCGGCTTCCCAAAAGAGAAAACGGGCCCGGTGAGCGAACTGGCTCACCGGGCCCGAGAAATACACACTGCGCGGCGGGAGAGGGCTTAGGAGTACGCCCGGGAACGGGCGGCGCACGGGATGTCAGAAGCAGAAGGAGCCTCCGGAGAGAGTTTGGCGCTGCGGCGGCGCAGCCGGGCGATGCAGACCATACAGGCGGGGATGAGGAACAGATCTGCACAGACCCAGGCGGTGGGAGAGGCGAAGCAGGCGGCCGTATAACCCAGAGACGGGACCAGGAAATAGGCCACCCCCGTGCGGGCGAGCATCTCCAGAACCCCGGCCAAGATGGCAAAGACGCTGTAACCCATACCCTGGATGGAAAAACGGACGATATTCACCAGGGAGAGGGGGAAGAAAAACGCGGTGCTGATCAGGATATACTGGCTGGTTAATACGGTGAGCTGTACAAGAGCCGGCTCGGCCGGGTCCAGGAACAGCAGGGCGCAGGCGTCGGAGAAGAGCAGCATCGCGCCCAGGGCGGCGGCCGAGTAGACCGCCCCCAGAACTGCGCAGGAGCGAATTCCCTGGCCCAGACGCTCCAACCGCCACGCGCCGACATTCTGTCCGCAGTAGGTGGCCATGGTGGCCCCCATCGCATCAAAGGGACAGGCCAGAAGCTGGTACATCTTGCTCCCGGCCGCCACCGCCGCCACATAGGTACTGCCCAGGGTATTGACGGCGGATTGGAGCATAATAGAGCCGATGGCGGTGATGGAGTACTGCAAACCCATGGGCACCCCGATGCCGCACAGGCGGCCGCAGGAGGCCGGATCAAACCGCCGCTCCTCCCGGGTCATGTGGAGAACGGGATATTTCTTCCACATATAGGCCAGGCAGGCCGCTCCGGAGATCCCCTGAGACACGACCGTGGCAATGGCCGCCCCGGCTACCCCGGAGTCGAACCAAAGGATGAGGGCAAAGTCCAGGAAAATATTCAGCCCCGAGGAGAGGGCCAGAAAATACACCGGCGTCTTGCTGTCCCCCAGCGAGCGGATGACGCCGGCCAGGAGGTTATAGAGAAATGTGGTTGGGATGCCCAGGAAGATGATGAAAATATACTGATAAGCGCCCTCGAAAATATCCGGCGGGGTGTTCATGACGGTGAGGATTCCCCGGCAGGCCAGCCCCGTGACCGCCGCAAGGACGAGAGAGAACCCCGCGGAGAGATAGAACGCATTGGCCACATACCGGCGCATCTGGACCGGGTCGTTGGCCCCCACCCGCTGGGCCACCGGAATGGCGAAGCCGTTGCACACGCCCATACAAAAACCGATCACCAGAAAATTGATGGAGCTGGTGGACCCCACCGACGCCAGAGCCGACGCGCCCAGGAGCTTGCCGACGATCATGGTGTCCATTAAGTTGTAAAACTGCTGAAAGAGCATACCCAATAGGGTGGGCAGGCCGAAACTCAGGAGCAGCCCCATGGGACGGCCCGACGTCAGATCCTTTGTCATGACAGAGTACCTCGCTTTCCGGGTGGACGGGGGAGCGCTCCCCCACAAAAATACCGGATTATTATAGTCAGGTCCCCACCGGCTGCCTAGAGGTGTTTTGCACAAGATCAAAGGAAGTTTTCCAATTTTTTTCTGACAGATGGAAAAGACGGGCGGGAGACGAGGGGCGGGGAGCGGCCGCGGGGCGGATAATATGCCCCGGAAACGGGGGAACGAGCGCTCCACGCCCCGGAGTTCCGCCGCAATGTGTGGAAACTTTTACGTCGTGTACGAATTTCCTTGACACGGGAGCGCTCTGGCTCTAAAATAGACTCGGTGTAATATTTTGAAAAACCGGAGGGGACGTTTTTCAAATTTTTGTGCAGAAGCGACCGATCCTCGCTCCTGCCGGACATCATAATTGGCTGATATGACAGAAATGGAGGTGTGTTCGAACCTTGATACCCACGATTATCGCCTGTGTGATCACGGCTGTGATCGCACTTGCCATAGGCATCCCCGCCGGCATCCAGATCCGGAAGCAGACGGCGGAGAAAGAGATCAACAGCGCCGAGGAAGAGGCCCGGCGGATCATCAATGAGGCCATCAAGGGCGGCGAGTCGAAAAAACGAGAAGCCCTGGTGGAGGCCAAAGAGGAGATCCTCCAGGCCCGCAACGAGTATGAGCGCGAGGTAAAGGAGCGCCGGGCCGACCTGCAGAAGCAGGAGCGCCGGCTCCAGCAGAAGGAAGAGAACCTGGACCGGAAGACGGAGAACATGGAGCGGAAAGAGGAGACCCTGCAGAAGAAGCTGGGGGAACTGGACGCCGCCCGGGAAGAGGTAGAGAGCATCAAGCAGAGCCAGATGGAGGTCCTGGAGCGGATTTCCGGCTTTACCGCCGAAGAGGCGAAGCATTATCTCATCCAGCAGATTGAGGCCGACGTGACCCACGAGGCCGCCATGAAGGTCAAGGAGATCGAAACCCGCTACAAAGAAGAAGCAGATACGAAGGCAAAGGAGATCATCTCCCTGGCCATCCAGCGCTGCGCTGCCGACCACGTGGCGGAGGCCACCGTCTCCGTGGTCCCCCTGCCCAACGACGAGATGAAGGGCCGTATCATCGGCCGCGAAGGGCGCAACATCCGCACGCTGGAGACCCTCACGGGGGTGGACCTCATCATCGACGACACCCCGGAGGCCATTACGGTCTCCTGCTTCGACCCGGTCCGCCGGGAAATCGCCCGCATCGCCCTGGAGAAGCTCATTCAGGACGGGCGCATCCACCCCACCCGCATCGAAGAGATGGTGGAGAAGGCCAAGCGGGAGGTGGACGCCACCATCAAGGCCGAGGGCGAGCGCGCCGTGTTCGAGACCAACGTCCACGGCCTGCACCCCGAGCTCATCAAGCTTCTGGGCCGCATGAAGTACCGCACCAGTTACGGACAGAACGTACTCAATCACTCCATTGAGGTCTCCCACCTGGCGGGCCTGCTGGCCGCCGAGATCGGCGCCAACGTCAACGAGGCCAAGCGGGCCGGCCTGCTCCACGACTTGGGCAAGTCCATCGACCACGAGGTGGAGGGCTCCCATGTGCAGATCGGCGTGGAGCTGGCCCGGAAATACCGGGAGAACGACAATGTGGTCCACGCCATCGAGGCCCACCACAACGACGTGGAGCCCCGGACCATCATCGCCTGCCTGGTGCAGGCGGCCGACGCCATCTCCGCGGCCCGCCCCGGAGCCCGGAGAGAAAATCTGGAGAATTACATCAAGCGTCTGGAGAAGCTGGAGGAAGTCACCTCCTCCTTCCCCGGGGTGGAGAAGTCGTTCGCCATTCAGGCCGGCCGGGAAGTGCGCATCATGGTCAAGCCTGAGCAGATTTCCGAGGACCAGATGGTGCTTCTGGCCAGAGACATCGCCAAAAAAATCGAGGACGAGCTGGAATATCCCGGCCAGATCAAGGTAAACATGATCCGGGAGACCAAAGTCGTCGCCTACGCGAAATAAGAGGCGCACCGCGCCTGAGCGCAGACAAAGGCCGCCCCTGCGGCGGGAGTGAACGAACTGCAACGGCGAAGGCCCCGGCAAAAGCCGGGGCCTTCCGTTCCATTAGGAGGAGCACATGGCAGGAAAACGGGAAAAAAAGCAGGTGCAGGAAGAGCCCACGAGCCTGGGGCAGATGGCATACAGCTGGCTCCAGGCCATGGTGCCCGTGGTGGTGGGCGTGGTGCTGGCCTTTACGCTGCTGGGGCGCATCACCGTGGTGGACGGCAGCTCCATGCGCCCCACGCTGGAGCACGGCGACCGGATGCTGGTGTGGAGCCTGGGCTATGAGCCCAAACAGGGCGACATTGTCGTGCTGCGCAAGGACTTCGGAGATGTGAGCGGGCCCATCGTCAAACGGGTCATCGCGGTGGAGGGCCAGACCGTCCGGATTGAGTATGAGACCAACACCGTCTATGTGGACGGCCAGCCCCTGGAGGAGGACTACATCCTGGAGCCCATGGAGCAGCAGTACTGGCAGCAGCTGGACGAGATGACCGTGCCGGAGGGGTGCATCTTTGTCATGGGGGACAACCGGAACGTCTCCAACGACAGCCGCAACCCACAGCTGGGGGCGGTGGATACCCGCTATGTGCTGGGCAAATGCTGTCTGGTTATCTGGCCGCTGGGGAACTGAGCAACTCATTTACGGGAAAAGAGGGGAGAGCCCCTTGTTTCAATTGCTTTTCCCCCCTCCATGGTGTAAAATGTGGGAGAAGCGCACCGTTCCCGGACGGCCGCCAGCGAGGCGGCGGTCCGGGCTGAGAGACCATATGAATTAGGAGGGATTTCAGATGGATGACCGTGTGAGAGAACTGCTGGAGCGCGTGCGGTCCACTGCGGTGGACCTGGGCGAGGCGGCGGGAACCACTGCCCGCTCCGCCGGGAAGTACGCCGGACAGATGGTGGATATCGCCAAGCTGAATATGAGGATTTTCGATCTGAAAAGCGAGATTGCCGACCTGCTCAAAGACGTGGGACAGGTGGTCTACGACACGCACCATGGCCGGGAGGCCGGGGAGGGCGCCCTGGACGCGCTGCTGGCCCAGCTGGATGAGAAGAACGCCGCCGTGGACGAGGTGAAGGAGCGCATTGCCGTGCTGCGCAACGCCAAGGAATGCCCCTCCTGCGGAAACATGTGCGGCCGGGACGACCACTTCTGCAAGGAGTGCGGCGCACAGCTGTAAGGGCAGAAAGCTACAACCAAGGCGCTGGACGGCCCTCCGTCCGGCGCCCCATTGTCATGACAAAAAGGAGAAAACCATGCACTACACGTTCCAGCACTATCAGGAGAGCGCAGAGTACATCCGCCGCCGGATCGGGGCGTTCCAGCCCAAGGTGGCCATGATCCTGGGCTCCGGCCTGGGCTTTTTGGGGGACCAGGTGGAAAACGCCGCGGCCGTCCCCTACGGGGACATCCCCCACTTCAAAGCCTCCACCGCCCCCGGGCACAAGGGCCGTCTGGTCTTCGGCACCCTGGAGGGGCAGCCGGTGGCCGTGATGCAGGGCCGGATGCACCACTATGAGGGCTACTCCTATGAGGAGGTGTCCTACGCCGTGCGGGTGCTGCGCCTGCTGGGCTGCGACACCCTCATTGTCACCAACGCCGCCGGGTGCGTCAATACCGCCTGGAAGGCCGGTGATCTGATGCTCATTACCGACCAGATCAAGCTCTTTATGGAGTCCCCCCTGCGCGGGGAGAATCTGCCCGAGTTCGGCGTCCGCTTCCCCGATGCCTCCAAGCTCTACACCCCCGCCCTGCGGGAGACCGCCCGGAGCGCGGCCGGGGATCTGGGCATCGAGCTGAAGGAGGGCGTCTATATGTACTTCCCCGGCCCCCAGTACGAGACGCCCGCCGAGGTGCGCTTTGCCCGCATTGCCGGGGCCGACGCGGTGGGCATGTCCACCGCGCCCGAGGTCATTACCGCCGGCCACTGCGGGATGCGGGTGCTGGGCTTTACGCTGCTCTCCAACATGGCCGCGGGCATTCTGGACCAGCCCCTCAGCGAGCAGGAAGTGCTGGACGCGGCCGCGGCCTGCAAGGACAAGTTCTCCCGCCTGGTGCTGGAGTGCCTGAAGCGCATGTAAGGCGGGAAGGGAAACACATATGGCAAGTTTAATTTACAACGTCACGGCCGTCCGGATGGATGAGGACCATACCGTCCTGCCCAACGCCTGGGTTCTGGTGGAGGGGGAGCACATCGCCGCCGTGGGGAGCGGCCCCGCCCCCGAGTGCCGGGAGGCCATTGATGGAAAGGGAGGCATCCTCCTGCCCGGCCTCATCAACGCCCATACCCATGTCCCCATGACCGCCATGCGGGGCTATGGCGACGGACACGACCTGCACGACTGGCTGAACAACTACATCTTCCCCGTGGAGGCCCGGTGGGACGACCGGGCTGTCCGCTGCTGCGCGGACCTGGGACTGGCGGAGATGATCGCCTCGGGCATCACCTGCATTGCCGATATGTACGCCCGGACCGGCGTCATCGCCCAACAGGTGGCTCAGGCCGGCCTGAGCGCCAACCTGAGCTGCGGCGGCGTGCAGTTTGAGGAGGAGTTCGACCCGGAAAAGAACCACGACTGCGCCGTACAGCGGGCCCTCACGGAGGAGTGGCACGGCTATGGCGGGGGCCAGATCCGGATCGACGCCTCCCTCCACGCCGAGTACACCTCCCACGACGGACTGTGCCGGTGGATGGCGGAGTATGCCGCCCGGCACGGCCTGGGGATGCACGTACACCTCTCCGAGACGGAGAAAGAGCATGAGGAGTGCAAGCTCCGCCACGGCGGACAGACCCCGGCGGCCTATCTGGCGGGGCTGGGCGTCTTTGAGGGGCGGGCCATCGCCGCCCACTGCGTCTGGACCGAGCCGGAGGACTGGGCCATCCTGGCCGGGAAGAAGGTCACCGCCGTCCACAATCCGGTGTCCAACCTGAAGCTGGGCTCCGGCGTGGCCCCGGTGGTGGAGCTGCGGAAAGCCGGGGTCAACGTGGCTTTGGGCACCGACGGGGTGTCCTCCAACAACTGCACCGATTTCTTTGGAGATCTGAAGCTGGCCGCCATTCTCCAGAACGGCGTGCGCCGGGACCCCCTGGCGCTCACCGCCTGGGACGCCCTGGAGATGGCCACCGTCAACGGCGCCCGGGCCCTGGGCCGCAAGACCGGGCGCATCGAGGCGGGCTATATGGCCGACCTCATCCTCCTGGACGGAGAAGCCCTCAACCTGATCCCCTGCCACGACGCGGCCAACAACCTGGCCTATGCCGCCCACGGCTCCAACGTGGTGATGAATATGGCCCGGGGCAAGGTCATATACCGGAATGGTGAGTTCCTCACCATCGATATCGACCGGGTCAAGCGGGAGGTCCGGGATTACGCCCTGCCCCTGCTGTTCCAGAAATAAGGGGGAACCTCTTTGTCCAGCCAGAAGAAAAATACCTTCTTCGGCGGCGTGGCCATTTTGATGGTGAGCACCATCATCATCAAGGTCATCGGCGCCATCTACAAGATCCCTCTGGGGATCATCCTCTCCGACGAGGCCTACGGCGATTTCGGCGCGGCCTATAATATCTACAGCTTTTTCCTGACCATCTCCACGGCGGGGCTGCCGGTGGCGCTGTCCAAGACGGTGTCCGAGGCCAACGCTCTGGGCCGCTATAATCAGGTGCGCAAGGTCTTCCGGGTGGCGTTCTTCGCCTTTTTGACCATGGGCATCTTCAGCTTCCTGTGCATGTCCGTCTTTGCCCAGCCGGTGGCCACCTACGCCCTCCAGAATGAGAAGGCGGTCTGGTGTGTCGTCGCCCTCTCGCCGGCGGTGCTGTGTACCTGCTGCTGCTCGGCCTTCCGGGGCTATGCCCAGGGTCACATGAATATGCTGCCCACCGCCTTCTCCCAGGTGCTGGAGAACGTCTCCAAACTGCTCATCGGCATGGGCCTGGCCCTGTTTATCGGCTCCCTGGCCCTTCAGCCGGAGGACTTCGGCGACCGGATGATGGCCGTGGGCGCCATTGCCGGCGTATCGGTGGGCAGCATTTTGTCGGTCATCTATCTTTCCATCAACCACCGGCGCACCAACCGTCTGCGTCCGGGCCCCTTCACCGACCGGCCCGACCGGGCCAAGACCATTCTGGTCCGGCTGCTCAAGCTGGCTATCCCCATCACCATCAGCTCGTCGACCAGCGCCATTGTCACCCTCATTGACACCAACCTGGTCAACGGCCAGCTTCAGAACGTCTTTCAGAGCATTCTGGACGGGGGCGCGGTGCTCACCGAGGGGACCCGGGGCTTTTTGAACATCGGGAATAAAGCCGTGGAGATCTTACAGCAGAATCTCCAGGCCGCCGCCGCCGACCCCACGGTGGTGCCGGTGCTGGATTCGGCCCGGGGGCTGTATGGCGCATACCAGAAGTGCATGAGCATCTACAACCTGCCCTTCAACCTGATGGTGCCCCTGACGGCCAGCATTATCCCGGCGGTCTCGGCCGCCCGGGCCCGGCGGGATGACCTGGAGGCGAGAAAGGTCTCCGAGTCCGCCCTGCGCTTTGCGGCCATCCTGGCGCTGCCCTGCGGGGTGGGCCTGTTCACCCTGGGCGAGCCCATTATGTGGCTGCTCACCGGCGGGAGCACCGACCACACCATCGCCGGTCCGCTGCTCTCCATCCTGGGCCTGGCATCCATCTTCGTGTGCATCCAGCTCATCGCCACCTCCATCCTCCAGGCCAACGGCATTGTAAACCTGCCCATTGTGACGGTGGTCATCGGCGGAATTGTGAAAATCATCGTCAACTATACGCTGGTGGGCAACCCCGATATCATGATCTACGGCGCGCCGGTGGGCACCCTGTGCTGCTTTGCCATCGCGGCCATTTTGAATCTGCTCATCATCAAGGCCCGGGTTCCCGCCGCCCCCGGCTATGCCAAGGCATTTGTGAAGCCGCTGGCGGCCTCGATCGTGATGGGCGGCGCCGTGTGGGCCGTCTATGGTCTGGCCTCCCGGGTGCTGGGGGGCGCAGGCGGCCTGAGCTTCCTGGATAACGCCCTGTGCACCGCCGCCGCCATCGGCGCGGGCGTGGTGGTCTACTTTGTCCTGGTGCTCGCCCTGCGGGTGATCTCCCGGGAGGATCTGGAGCTCATGCCCAAGGGTGACAAGATCGCCCGGATCTTGCGGATGAAATAGCGGGAATTCGGAAAAATATCTTGCAGGAGACAGAAAACTATGGTAGATTTTCAGTACAAAGAGTCCTATGATATCAACGACCTGCGGGAGATCGTGCGCATCCTCCGCGCCCCGGGGGGCTGCCCCTGGGACGCGGAGCAGACCCATACGTCCATCCGCCGCAATTTCCTGGAGGAGGCCTATGAGGCGGTGGAGGCCATTGACGAGGGCAGCCCCGAGCATTTGCAGGAGGAGCTGGGGGATGTGCTACTCCAGGTGGTCCTCCACGCCCGCATGGAGGAAGAGGCTGGTAACTTCGACCTGAACGGGGTGGCCGACGGGATCTGCAAAAAACTCATTTACCGCCATCCCCACGTCTTTGGCGACGTACAGGTCTCGGGCACCGGGGAGGTCCTGTCCAACTGGGAGGAACTCAAGCGCAAGGAGAAGGGGCAGGCCACCGACACCGACGCCCTCTCCGCCGTGGCCCGGAGCCTGCCCGCCCTGTGGCGGGCGGAGAAGGTCCAGAAGAAGGCGAAAAAGGCCGGTTTCGACTGGCCCGACGTGACCGGGGCGCTGGACAAGCTCTCCGAGGAGCTGGAGGAGCTCAAGACCGCCGTGGCCGAGGAGTCCAACATTCAGGAGGAGCTGGGGGACCTGCTCTTCGCGGCGGTCAATGTGGCCCGCTTTGTCCACGCCGACCCGGAGGAGGCCCTGACCGGAGCCAGCGACAAATTCATCGCCCGCTTCCAGAAGGTGGAGGCCCTGGCCCGGGCCCAGGGGCGCGCCATGAAAGAGATGACCCTGGGGGAGCTGGACGCCCTCTGGGAGCGCGCCAAACAGGAGTGAACGGCGCTGCGGCGCATTCCACACGATAAAATTCATGTGAGAAACGACACACACAGGAGGAACAAAGATGAATAAAACCGAGCTGATTGCCGCCGCCGCCGAGCGGGCCGGCCTGTCCAAGAAAGACATGGAGAGCGCCCTTAACGCCGCCCTGGACGTCATCACCGCCGCCCTGGCGGAGGAGGAGAAGGTGCAGCTGGTGGGCTTCGGCGCCTTCGAGGTGCGGGCCCGGGCGGCCCGCACCGGACGCAACCCCCGGGACCCGGAAAAGACCATTGAGATTCCCGCGTCCAAGGTGCCCATGTTTAAGCCGGGCAAGCCCCTGAAGGACGCCGTGGCAAAATAAACGGCGCTCCGGCCGTCTGCGACGAGCCCCGGTTTCGGCCGGGGCTTCTCTTTTGGCGGCCGGGAGCGCCCCGGAAAGGAGAAGTTTCCCATGCGACTGGATAAATGGCTGAAAGTTTCCCGCCTCATCAAGCGGCGCACCGTGGCCAACGAGGCCTGCGACAACCAGCGGGTCACCGCCAACGGCCGGCCGGTGAAGGCCTCCTACGAGGTCAAAGAGGGCGACGTGCTGGAGCTGCGCTTCGGCGAGCGCACCATTAAGGTGCAGGTGCTCAGCGTGGCCGAACACGTGGGCAAGGCGGACGCCCCCGCCCTCTATCGGGAACTCTGAACCCGCGCATAACTGCGTCCATCCCCGGGCATCCTGTGGGGGAAAGGACGGATGCAGCGTGGATATGACCAATCAGGAGTACGGCGCTTATTTGAGGAAAAAGGCGAAGCCCTCCCCCCTCTGGAAGGATCTGACCTGGGCCTTTCTGGTGGGAGGGCTCATCTGTACCGGCGGGGAGGCCCTGCGGAAGCTCTACCTCTCCCTGGGGCTGGAAGAGGAGGTGGCCTCCGGCGGCGTTTCGGTGACGCTGATTTTCCTCGCCGCCCTCTTTACCGGCCTGGGCCTCTTCGACAA
This sequence comes from Candidatus Flavonifractor intestinipullorum, assembly GCA_019118925.1. Classification (GTDB taxonomy): domain Bacteria; phylum Bacillota; class Clostridia; order Oscillospirales; family Oscillospiraceae; genus Pseudoflavonifractor_A; species Pseudoflavonifractor_A intestinipullorum. The sequence continues at coordinate 20,071 of DWYC01000013.1, forward strand.
GCTGGCCAAGCACGCCGGGGCGGGGACGCTGGTGCCCATCACCGGCTTTGCCAACGCCGTGGCCGCCCCCGCCCTGGAGTTCCGCAGCGAAGGCTTCATCACCGGCACCTGCGTAAAGATGTTCACCATCGCCGGACCGGTCATCGTATACGGCGTCACGGCCAGCGTGATCTACGGCGTGATTCTGTGCCTGTTCCGGTAGAACCGGTTTCCCCCAAAAAACAATGGATAATTTTTATGAAAAACCCTTGACAAGACGCCGGGACTATAGTACAATATAGCCAGAAAGAAAGGAGAGAGTCCAATGTACTAAGCGGACGCGAACCCCACTTTCTCAGATGACCCAAAGCCGTGGAGATTTCGAATAGATCGCAGAGACCTGAAAGAGATCCATCCATTGATTGTTCTCCGATCAAGGGCAAACGAAGGATAGGCGTATGGGCATCTGAAAGCGCACAGAAGAAATCAGAAGGCCAGGCAGAGAATCAGACGGAACCAGTTCAAAACCGGCTCACACGTGTGAGGAAATTGTGTAACAGTCCCTGAGATGAAGTATCATGAACAGGAAGGCAGACACAACAAAGCGTTTTCAAGAAACTGCGGATGTGAATTCTCCGGTGTCCCATGATTCCAGGTGCGCAAATCTGTAGAAAGTACGAGGTTGAGACATGGTAGAGATTCAGAATCACGAGTAGCCCCCCAGTCGCGTTGGACGGCTGGGGGGTTGTGTTTTGTCCGGATAAAAACTTGAAAAGGCCTCTTGGCGGCTCAGGCCCGGCGGAAATGCGCGCCGGGCGTTTTTGCGCGCCCAGGACCGGAGGGACGCTCCCGCCCCCTTGCATGGACGGTGGAAACCCGCTATAATAGAGCAAACCGGAAACAACGTTAAAAAGGGGGAGCGGGCAGGTGAATATCCAGATTTTCGGAACATCCAAATGCTTTGATACCAAAAAGGCGCAGCGCTACTTTAAGGAGCGGGGCATCAAATTTCAGTGGGTGGACCTGGCCAAATACGGCATCAGCCGGGGAGAGCTCACCAGTGTGAAAAACGCAGTGGGATTGGAAGCCCTTCTGGACGACAAAAAGCCGGACGCCGCGCTGGTGCGCTACCTCGCCTATGAGGAAGATAAGCTGGAAAAACTCCTGGACGAGCCGAAGCTCCTGCGTACCCCCATTGTGCGCAACGGCCGTCAGGCCACCGTGGGCTACTGCCCCGAGGTTTGGAAGACCTGGGAAGCATAAAAACGAGGCGGGACCGCATCTGCGGTCCCGCCTCGCCGTCGTTCAGGAGGTCAGGAGAAGCAGGTCGCCGGGGTCCAGCGCCACCCAAAAGGGTGCCCCGGGGGCGGGACAGGCCGATGGGTCCCCGACCCACTCCAGGCGCAGCAGACCTTGCCCCGGCTGGGAGGCAGGGGTGGAGAGCATGAGAATGCGGGCGTCCGGGTCGTCGATGACTCGCTCCACCCGGCAGGGGACCACGTTGGGCCCGGGAGCGGCGGCGGGCCGGAGTTTGCGGGTCTGGATGCCCACATGGGTGAGGCCCGGGGGTAGCGGCCGGGCGCACTCCAGCACGACGCCCCAGTCCAGGGCTTCCACCCTCCCGCCGGGGAGGGCCCGGGCCCGGGAGAGGTTCTTGCACCCCGACAGGAGGCAGGCGGCCACCGTGGAGGGGGCGTCAAAGAGAGCCTGGGTATCCGCTACGCCCTGGGAACGCCCCTGGTCCAGAACGCACACCTGCCGGCACAGGCGAAAGACCTCCCCCCGGCTGTGGGAGACCAGGACCGCCGGCTTCCCAAAGCGCTCCAGCACCTCCATAAGCTCCAGCTCCAACTGCCAGCGGAGGTAGCTGTCCAGGGCGGAAAAGGGCTCGTCCAACAGCAGGAGCTCCGGATCGCCGGAGAGAATGCGGGCCAGCGCCACCCGCTGCTGCTGCCCCCCTGAGAGCTGCCCGGGGCGGCGGCCCTCCAGACCGGTGAGGCGGAAGCGCTCCAGCAGCTCCTCCAGCCGGGCCTGCCGGGCGGCTTTGTCCATCCTGCGGTCCATGCCCGAGAGAATATTCTGCGCCGCCGTCATGTGGGGGAAGAGGGCGTAATGCTGGAACAAAAATCCCACCCGCCGCCGCTGGGGAGGCAGGTCGATGCGGGCGCGGCTGTCAAAGAGGGTGCGCCCGTTGAGCACAATCCGGCCCTCATCGGGCCGGACAATGCCGGCGATGCAGCGCAGAGTCATGGATTTTCCGCAGCCCGAGGCCCCCAGAAGGCCCAGCACGCCCTCCTGCGTCTCAAAGGACACGTTCAGACGGAAGGAACCCAGGTCCTTTCGGATTGTGACCAGCAGGCTCATGGCGCCGCCTCCCTTCGCCGGGCCCGGGCCTGCCGGTCCCGGCGCTCCATCAGATTGACGGCGGTGAGCACCACCGCCGAGATGGCCAGATTGACCAACACCCACTTCATGGCCGAGGCATCGTCGCCGGTGCGCCAGAGCTGATAGACGGTGGTGGAGATGGTGGCGGTGCGGCCGGGCGTGTAGCCGGCGATCATGGCGGTGGCCCCGTACTCCCCCAGGGCCCGGGCAAAGGAGAGCACCGTTCCGGCCAGAATCCCCTGGCGGCAGCAGGGCATCCGGACCCGCCAGAAAATCCAGGTGTTGGAGCGGCCCAGGGTGCGCGCGGCGTCGGCCAGGGTCTCGTCAAACGCCTCAAAGGCCCCGCGGGCGGTCCGGTACATCAGAGGGAACGCCACCGCCGCCGAGGCAAACACCGCCGCGTACCACACCATGGTCAGCTTGAGGTCGAAGGTCTCCAGAAACCACATTCCCACCGCCCGCCGGGGGCCCAGCAGGCGCAGAAGAAAATAACCCACCACCGTGGGGGGGAGCACCAGCGGCAGGGTCAGAACCACATCCAGGGCCCCTTTGACCAGACGGGGCAGTTTTGCCACGTAATAGGCCGCCAGAATGCCCAGGAAGAAAATGATGACCGTGGAGATGGCCGCGATGCGCAGAGAATTGTAGAGCGGATACCAGTCCAAACGCCGTCCTCCTTTCCCCGGCGCCGCTCAGTCCGCCAGAACCGTGAACCCCACGTCCTCCAGTACGGACACAGCCTCCGGGTCGGTGCGCAGGTAGTCGAGGAACGCCTGGGCCTCCTCCGGGGCGGAGCCGGAGTTGAGGACGGCGGCGGGGTAGATGACCTGGCCGCACAGGTCGGGCGTAGCCTCATCCACCACGGTGAGGTCATAGGTATTGGCGTCGGTGGCGTAGATGATGCCGCAGTCCACCGCGGCCTCTTTGACCTGGTTGGCCACCTCGGTGACATTGGTGGCGTAGGTCACTTTTCCCTGCGCCTCCAGAGTGCCCAGGTCAATGCCCAGCGTCTGGAGGATCTCCAGCGAGTAGGAGCCCACGGGCACATCCTCGTTGCCGATGCACAGCAGGGAGAGACGGTCGCTGGAGAGGTCCGCAAAGGATTCGATGCCGGCGGGATTGTCGTCGGGGACGGCCAGGACCACCTTGTTCTCCACAAAGTCCACCCGGCTGCCGGTGAGGACATAATCCGAACCGTCGGTGTTGGTGCCGGTGGTGTCCCCGGCGTCCAGCTCGTTCATCTGGGACTGCCCGGCGGAGAGAAAGAGATCGCAGGGGGCGCCCTCTTTGATCTGGGTGCGCAGCGTGCCCGAGGAGTCAAAGGTGAAGGTCAGGGTCACATCGGGGGCCACGCCGGCGTAAAGCCCGGCAATCTCGGTGAGAGAGGCCTCCAGAGAGGCGGCGGCGAACACCACCACCTCCACCGGCGCGTCGGCGCCGCCGTCCCCCTGGGGAGCGGCGCTCTGCCCGCTGCAGGCGGAGAGAAGCAGCGCCAGGGCAGGAACCAGGGCAAACCATTTTTTCATGACAAAAACTCCTTTACAAATACGGTAGGTCGGCCTGTTTCCGGGCCGGCCCGTTGGTCCGCCGCCCTAGCCGGAGGCCGTAGGCGGAAGGACTCGAAGTTTTGGGCGGAACGGGACGGAAAACCTCCTTTCTGCACCGGCGGAACTCCCGTGGAAACCCGGCGGAGCCGGAAACGGGGCGGAATGGGCTACCGTGCGCAGGAACCTGTGCGGCCCTTCAGAATGGCCAGGCCGTGGCACAGCGGCGGAAGAATGTACTCCAGACACTCCCGCACGGCCTTGGGGCTGCCGGGCAGGTTGATGATGAGCGTCTGTTTGCGGATGCCCGCCGCCGAGCGGGAGAGCATGGCCCGGGGCGTGACGGTGAGCGAATAGGCCCGCATGGCCTCCGGAATGCCGGGCACATCCCGCTCGGAGACGTCGCGGGTGGCCTCCGGGGTCCAGTCCCGGGGAGAGAAGCCGGTGCCGCCGGTGGTGAGGACCAGGTCGGCCACATCCCCGTCGGCGATGCGGGCGAGCTCCCGGGCGATCTCCTCCCGCTCGTCCGGGAGGAGGGCCGTGTGGACCACCGGATAGCCGTTGGCCGCCAGGATCTCCCGGATGGCGGGGCCGCTCCGGTCGGTCCGGGTCCCCGCCGCGCCCGAGTCGCTCACCGTGACGACCGCCGCCCGGAAGGGGAGCTCCCACTGAAGCGCATCTCCGGCCCGGATTTCGCCGCCCCGGAGCACCCGGCAGAACACCCCTTCCCGGGGCATGATGCACTCGCCCATGGCCTGATAGATGGCGCAGCCGTGGTGGCACTCCTTGCCCACCTGGGTGAGCTCCAGCACCGCGCCGCCGCAGTAAAATTTCGTACCCACCGGAAGCGCCGCCAGGTCGAGGCCCGAGACGATGAGGTTCTCCCCAAACGCGCCGTCGCGCACCTCCGCGCCCCTGGCCCGGAAGGCGTCGATTTTCTCCCGGGAGAGGAGGGAGACCTGCCGGTGCCACCGGCCCGCATGGGCGTCGCCCTCAATGCCCCAGTCCTCCACCAGGCGGACGCACTCCACCGGCTGCTTGGGCGTGCCCTTCTCTTTGCTGATACACACCGCGATGATATGAGCCATAGATAAATACCTCGCAATCAAAGATAAGTCAGAACCACAGCGCCTTCGTATCCGGAAAGACAGGCGTTCCGCCGGCGGCATAGGGGTTGTACCGCTCCAGGTTGCAGCCGAACTCCTGGAGAAAGGCCATGCGGCCGTCCGGCGCCCAGCGGATGAGGGAGAGCCCCTCGAACCGCTGCTCCGTACCGTCCGCCATGGCGCAGTGAAAGAGCCACTCCACCACGCTCTGACCGCCCTGGTGGAGGAACTGCCGGATGTCCCAGACCAGGACCCGGCCGCGGGTGTTCCACTCCTGAAACCAGTGGGCCACCTGCTGCCGGCCGTGATACTCGGGCCCCCAGCTCTCAATATAAGTGCACTCAGGGGTGAAAAGGGCGGCGATGTCGTCCAGCTCTCCCCGCAGCCAGCTATCGAACCAGGCGCGCACCAGGCGCTCCCGCGGAGTAACGTCCATGGCTTAACCTCCAATCTCATTCATATTGCGCCGCTCGTCGGAGGTCCCGCACCCGCCGGAGCCGAAGTGGTGCCGGGGCGGCTTCTGGCGGATGGCCTCCCGCATGGCCTCCAGAAGCTGCGCATCCGGCGCGCCTCCCCGGAGAAGCGCGCGCAGGTCCACCCCGGCGTCGTACTGGAGGCAGGTCTTGAGAAATCCGGAGGCGGTCAGCCGCACCCGGTTGCACCCGGTGCAGAAGGGGTGGCTGAGCGCACTGATAAAGCCTACCCGCCCCCGAAACCCGGCGAAGGTCACATAGTGCCCCGGCCCGCTGCCGCCCCCCTGGGGGCAGGGGAGCGCCGGACCGAAGGCCCGCTCCAGCCGGGCGAGGACCTCCGCCTCGCTGCGGCGGGGGAGAGTCCGGCCCAGACCGATGGGCATAAGCTCGATAAAGCGCACCGCCAGGGGATAGTCCCGCGCCAGGGCGGCCAGAGGGACCAGCTGGGCGTCGTTCTCCCCCATGGGCACGCAGTTGAGCTTGACCCGCAGCCCGGGCTCGGCCAGCGCGGCGGACAGACCGGCCAGGGCGTCCTCCAGAGCGTCCCGGCGGGTGATGGCGGCGTACTGCCCCCGGTCCAGGGTGTCCAGGCTCAGATTCAGCGCCGTGAGCCCCTCCCGCCTCAGAGCGGGCAGCGCCCGGGCCAGCCCCACGCCGTTGGTGGTCATGGCCAGCTCCTCGATGCCCTCAATGGCGTGAAGGCCCTTCACCAGCGCGGGCAGGCCCTTCCGGGTCAGAGGTTCGCCCCCGGTGAGGCGCACCTTCCGCACCCCCAGACGGGCGAAGAGGCGGCACAGGCGCAGGATTTCCTCATAAGAGAGGATATCCCCGTGGGGCGTCCACGCCACCCCCTCCGGGGGCATACAGTACACGCAGCGCAGGTTGCACCGGTCGGTGACCGAGAGGCGCAGGTAATCAATGCTCCGGCCCTGTCCGTCGGTCACAGCCGCCCCTCCTTCCGGAGGTAGTCCAGTACCACCCGGGCCGCCGCTTCGCCCTCCAGAGGGATGGTGGGGACGCCGGGGAGGGAGATGGCCTGATCGGTGGCCAGGGCCAGGAGAGTGGAGGGGTCGCACACGCTCGTTTGGGAGACGCCGGCACGGACCAGTTCCAGCTTGGGCCAGCGGGAGTGCTTGAACCCCTCCAGGAGGACCAGGTCCGTGTCGGAGAAGCGGGCGATGAGCGCCTCCTCATCCACCGCGTCCCGGCGGACCATCTTGTACTTCTCCCCGTCGAAGATGGCCGCGCCCCAGGCCCCGGCGGCCAGGTGCCGGCCCGTGTCGGTGCCCTCCGGCTCGGCGGGAAAGGAGTGGCCGTCGTGCTTGACGGTGGCCACCTTCAGTCCGGCGGCGGCGAGGTGGGGGAGCATTGCGGTGATGAGGGTGGTTTTGCCCGCGTTTTTTACGCCGCTCACCGCCACCACGGCGGGGCCCCGGCGGCCGGAGTTGGAGAAGGTCCCGGATTTCCCCCCCTCTTTATAGACCAGACGGATTTCCCCCATCTCCATGGTTTTGTCCATGGCCTTGCACATGTCGTAAATGGTCAGCAGCGCCACCGAAACCCCGGTCAGCGCCTCCATCTCCACGCCGGTCCGGGCGTCCAGCTTGGCGGTACATTCGGCCAGAATAGCGCTCTCCTCCGGGAGGAGGGTGAAGTCCACCGTGCAGTGGGACAGGGCGAGGGGATGGCACAGGGGGATCAGCTCGGCGGTGCGCTTGGCGGCCAGAATGCCCGCCACCCGGGCCACGCCCAGCACGTCGCCTTTGGCCGCGGTGCCGCCCGATACCGCGGCCAGGACCGCCGGGGAGACCCGGATTTTTCCCTGCGCCACCGCCAGGCGGCGGGTGGGAGATTTGGCCGAGACGTCGACCATAATGGCGTGGCCGGCGCCGTCGAAATGGTTCAGCTTGGGTTCCATAGCATCCTCCGTTACAGCAAGAAGAGTTGGACGCGCTGGCCGTCCTCCACCGGGCCGGACCCGGCGGGGAGGTCGACGAGACAGTTGCAGCCCACCAGAGAGGAGAGCATCCCGGAGTCGTTTTTGCCGGTGAGGGCGACGGCGCCCTCCCGGTATACTCCGCGCAGGAAGCGGCGGACGGGGCTGGACTTGGGGAAAGCCCCCTCCGCCACGGCGGTCCGCCGCCGGAGCGTCCAGCGCTCCTCCCCGCTCAGGGCGGCGAGAAGGGGGCGGGCCAGCAGCTCGAAGGTGGCGGCGGCGGCAAAGGGATTGCCCGAGAGGGAGAGGATGGGTTTGCCCCGCCACAGAGAGAAGCGGGCGGGGGAGCCGGGCTTGAGATTGACCCGCCAGAACACCTCTTCCGCGCCCAGAAGGGGGAGCGCCTGGTGCAGGATGTCCCGGTCGCCCACCGAGACCCCGCCGGTGGTGAGGAGCAGGTCGCAGGTGTCCAGCGCCTCCGCCATGGCGCGGGCCGCGGCCCAGGCGTCGTCCCCCAGGGCGCAGGCGCGGACCTCCGAAATGCCCAGCTCCCGCAGCCGGGCGGAGAGGAGGGCCAGGTTGGCATCGTAGATTTTTCCCGGGGGGAGGGGGTGGACCGCGGGGGAGACCACCTCATCCCCGGTGGTGAGAAAGCCCACCACCGGACGGCGGAGTACGGAGACGGTCTCCACCCCTGCGCCGGCGAGGACCCCCAGCGCGGCGGCGTCCAGCGCCGTCCCGGCGGGGAGAAGGCACTCCCCCGCCCGGTAGTCCTCCCCCCGGCGGCAGTAGTTGGCATGGGGGGCCAGAGGGGCGGAGAGCGCCACCCGCTCCCGGCCGTTGTCGGTGGCCTCCCAGCCCACCACACAGTCGCAGCCCGGAGGGAGCATGGCCCCCGTCATGATGCGCGCGGCCTGTCCGGGGCCCAGGGAGCGGGTGGGCACATCCCCGGCGTAGAGGGTCTCCACCACCTCCAGAGAGACGGGGCGGGCCCGGCTGGCGGAGACGGTGTCGGCGGCGCGGAGGGCGTAGCCGTCCAGGGGAGAGCGGTCGAAGGGGGGCTGGTCCAGAGGAGCGGATACCGCCCGGGCCAGGGTGCGGCCCAGCGCGGCGGAGGCGGGCACAGAGACGGCGCCCAGGGGGGTGACGCAGGTGCAGAGGAGGGCGTGTGCCTCCTCCAGAG
>DWYC01000082.1 GCA_019118925.1 Candidatus Flavonifractor intestinipullorum
GACCCACTCCCAGGGCGGCCTGCCCGGCTGGGAGGTGCCCCGGTACACCGACCACGTGGCCGCCATTGTGGCCATCGAGCCCGGCGCGGCCCCGGAGGTGGACGGCGACGCCTACAACGCCATGGTGGAGCAGAACATCCCCGTCACCTTCTATTACGGCGACTACATCGGCGAGGAGTTCACCGACGTGCCCGCCGCCGCCATGTGGGCCATGATGTCCTCCAGCGCCGACACCTTTACCGAAGCCTACAACACCGCCGGCGGCAACAGCACGGTGGTCCATCTGCCCGACGAGGGCATCACCGGCAACGACCACTTCATGTTCCAGGACCTGAACAACGACGTCATCGCCGGCCACATCGAATCCTGGATTCAGGAGAACGTGACGGAATAACCGAACAATCAATCGAACAGGAGGAATCTGTAATGAAAATTTGGAAACGGCTGTCCGGCTGCCTGCTGGCGGGGACCATGCTGCTCGCTCTGGCCGCCTGCGGCCAAAGCGGAGCGGACAGCTCCACGGGGGCTCAGTCCTCCGGCCAGGTTCAGCAGGAACCGGCGGAGGCAACGCCGCCTGTGAATGCCAGTGAGGACACCGCCGCCCCGGAGGACTCCGGTGGTGAGAGCACAGCGGAGAGCGGCAGTGTGCTGGTGGTGTACTACTCCGCCTCCGGCCACACGGAGACTGTGGCAAACTACATCGCTCAGGCCACCGGCGGAGACCTCTTTGAGATCACCCCGGCAGAGCCCTATACCTCTGCCGACCTGAACTGGTCGGACGAGAACAGCCGGGTCAGCCGGGAGTATGCGGATGAGTCCCTTCGGGACGTGGAGCTGACCACCACTCAGGTGGAGAACTGGGACAGCTATGACACGGTGTTCATCGGCTACCCAATCTGGTGGGGCATCGCCGCTTGGCCGGTGGACGGCTTTGTGGCGGCCAACGACTTCACCGGCAAGACGGTGATTCCCTTCTGCACCTCCTCCAGCTCCGGCCTGGGGGAGAGCGGCGAGCTGCTGGCGGAGCTGGCAGGCACCGGCGACTGGCAGGAGGGGGAGCGGTTCCGCTCCAGCGCCAGCCAGGAGGATGTAAACCAGTGGGTGGACAGCCTGGGGCTGTCCGCCTGAACAGAAACGGGCGGGAGCCGGGGCGGAGGCTCCGGTTCCCGCTTGTCCAGGAAAAAAGGAAGTGCTTACAATGTCCAAGAAAATTTTGATCCTGTCCGCCAGCCCCCGAAAGGGGGGCAACTCGGACCTGCTGTGCGACCGGTTCGCCAGAGGTGCCCAGGAGGCCGGGCACCGGGTGGAGAAGATCCGGGTGCAGGAGAAGAAGATCGCCCCCTGCCTGGCCTGCTACGGCTGCCGGGGGACCGGCGTCTGCGTCCAGCAGGACGACATGGCCGCCATTCTGGGCAAGATGGTGGAGGCCGATGTGCTGGTGCTGGCCACCCCGGTGTACTTCTACTCCATGGACGGGCAGCTCAAGACCCTCATCGACCGCACCCTGCCCCGGTATACGGAGATCCGGGACAAGGAGGTCTACTTCATCGCCACCGCCGCCGCGGGCCGGGGGGCCATGGAGCGCACCGTGGACGCCATGCGGGGCTTCACCGACTGCCTGCCCGGCGCCCAGGTGAAGGGAATTATCTATGGCTCCGGCGTCTACCAGAAGGGGGAGGTCATGGACACCAAGGCGTTCCAGGAGGCCTGCCAGCTGGGCAGGAACGTCTGAGCAGGAAAGAAGGCTGACCCGCTCCCATGGCGCAATTCAGCGAGCGAGAACTGTTTGAAACCGTCCCGGTCCCCAAGGCCGTGGCTACACTGGCCATCCCCACCGTCATCAGCCAGGTGGTGACCATGATCTACAACCTGGCCGACACCTTCTTCATCGGCCAGACCGGAGACCCGCGGATGGTGGCGGCGGTGTCCCTGGTGTCCCCCTGGTTCAATCTGCTCACCGCCCTGGGCAACCTCTTCGGCCTGGGCGGGAGCAGCCTGATCTCCCGGATGCTGGGGGTGAAGCGGGAGGGGGAGATCCGCTATGTCTCCTCCTTCAGCATCTGGGCAGGGGCGGTGGTCACCGCCGGCTTCTCTCTGGCCAGCTTTCTGGCCCGGGAACCCCTGCTCACCTTCCTGGGGGCCAGCGTGGACAACTACCGCTATGCGGAGGACTACCTGCTGTGGGTGGTGGCGATAGGCGGCGTGCCCACCATGGTGAGCCTGGCCCTGGGCCACCTGCTGCGCAGCGAGGGCCACGCAAAGGAGGCCAGCGCCGGCATGATGTTCGGCAGCATTCTAAATGTGATCCTCGATCCTATTCTTATCTTTGGTTTCCACATGGACGTAGCCGGGGCGGCCATCGCCACCGCCTGCTCCAACACCGCCTCGGTGGTGTTCTTTGCCGTGCAGTACGCCCGGCTGAAGGGACACACGGCGGTGTCCTTCCGCCCAAAATACTTCACCTTCCGCTTCATCGGCCCCATCTTTTCCGTGGGGCTGGCCTCGGCGCTGGCCACGGCACTGGGCAACGCCTCCAACATGGTGATGGTCCATCTGGCCTCCGGCTATGGGGACATCCCGGTGGCGGCCTACGGCATCGTCAAGCGCATCGACCAGTTCCCCCTGAACGTGTCCATGGGCCTGTGCCAGGGCTTCATGCCTCTGGTGGGCTACAACTACGCGGCCCGGAATTATGGGCGGATGCGCGCGGTGTCCTACTTCTCCTGGAAGGCAGCATTGATCTTCTCCGCCTGCTGTGTGGCGCTTTTTGCGGTGTTTGCCCCCCAGATCCTCCATCTCTTCATCCCCGAGGCGGAGACCAGCACCCTGGGGGCCTCCTTCCTGCGCATTGCCTGCCTGGCGGTGCCTCTGACGGCGGTGAATTTCCTCATCAGCTACACTCTTCAGGCCATGGGCAAGGGGGTCCAGTCCGCCGTCCTTACCTCCTGCCGCCAGGGGCTGCTGAATATCCCTCTGCTGATCCTCATGGATCTGACGGTGGGGCTGTACGGCATGATCTGGACCCAGCTGGTGGTGGAGGTCATCATGCTCCCCGTCTCCTTTGGGATGTACCGCTCCACCTTCCGGCATCTGCCGCCAAAGGAGTACAAATTTGCAGACAATGAGCCATAACGGATTGCGGATATGAGAAAATAGCAGACCGCGTTCTCTGCTAAGCAAGGATTCACGCACAACAAATTCAGAAAGGATACAGACATCATGAACTATGTGCCTCTGAACAACGGCGTAAAGATGCCCATGGCGGGCATTGGAACCTTCCTGCTGACCCCGGACGAGGCGGAGGCCTCCGTCCTCAGCGCCCTCCAGTGCGGCTATCGCCTCATCGATACCGCCAACGCCTACGTGAATGAAAAGGCCGTGGGCCGGGCCATGAAGCAGTCCGGCGTGGAGCGGAAGGACATCTTCCTGGAGACCAAGCTGTGGCCCAGCTTTTACGAGCAGGCGGACGCCGTGGACAAGACCCTGGAGCGTCTGGGCGCCGGCTATATCGACCTGCTGCTCATCCATCAGCCCGCCGGCAATTATATCGCCGGGTATCAGCTGATGGAGAGGGCTTACGAAGAGGGCAAGGTGAAGGCCATCGGCCTGTCCAACTTCAATCCCAAGCAGATTCAGGAGATTCTGGACATCTGCCGGGTAAAGCCCGCCGTCCTGCAGACGGAGGTCCACCCCTACTCCCAGGAGAAGGAGCTGAAAAAGTTCCTGGCCAAGGAAGGCATCGTCATCCAGGCCTGGTATCCTCTGGGCCACGGGGACAAGGCATTGATCCGGGAGCCTCTGTTCACCGAGCTTGCAAAGAAGTACGGCAAGTCCAGCGCCCAGATCATCCTCCGCTGGCACATTCAGAGCGGCAACATTGTCATCCCCGGCTCCAAGAACCCGGACCACATCAAGGCCAACCTGGACCTGTTCGACTTTGCCCTCACCGGGGAGGAGATGGCGCAGATCGCCGCCATGGACCAGCAGAAGCGCTACTACCACAGCACCCCCGAGATGCTGAGGAAGTATGCGGAGATCGTGCCCGACGTGGACGGGCAGAAGTAAGGGGGTGGAGCATATGAGCGAGGCGTTTCAGAATCTCTTTCCTCAGGGCGGCCCCAATACGGTGGCGGGCCGGTATTTCAGCGGAGCCAGCTACCTTTGCCCTCTGAGCAGTGAGGGCGGCGTCTCCGTCGCCAACGTGACCTTTGAACCCGCCTGCCGGAACAATTGGCACATCCACCACAAGGGGGGCAGATCCTCCTGTGTACCGCCGGCCGGGGCTACTACCAGGAGTGGGGCAAGCCCGCCCGGGAGCTGCACCCCGGCGACGTGGTGAGCATCCCTCCGGAGGTGAAGCACTGGCACGGAGCGGCCCCGGACAGCTGGTTCGCCCATGTGGCCATCTCCGTCCCCGGCTCGGGGGCGGAATGGCTGGAGGCCGTGGACGAGACGGACGATCAGAAACTGAAGTAAACGGGAGCGGAGGGCATGCCGGTGGACGATGCGGCCTGATTTCATCCGCCGGGACCCCGCCGTGGCAGAGATGCTCTGCGGATTGGCCCGAACAGCATAAATCATAAGGAGGCATGAGCGATGCGCAATTTAAAACGGATCGGGACGGTTCTGATGGCTATGGCCCTGGTATTCACCTGGAACCTGACTGCTTTTGCGGCCGTGGAGGACACCGGTTTCTCCGACGTTGCGGTGGACGCCTGGTATGCGGACGCGGTGGCCTATGTCCGGGACAACGGACTGATGAGCGGCACTTCCGCCGCCACGTTTGAGCCGGACGGCGCCATGACCCGCGCCATGCTGGCTGCGACGGTGTACCGGGCGGCGGGCAGCCCCGCTGTTTCCGGCACCGACAGCTTTACCGATACGGCCGACGGCGCCTGGTATGCGGATGCGGTCCTCTGGGCCGCCCGGCAGGGTATAATCAGCGGCTATGGCAACGGCCTGTTCGGACCCGGCGACCCGGTGAGCCGGGAGCAAATCGCGGCTATTCTCTGGCGGTATGCGGGCAGCCCCGCGGCGGAAGCCGGTACGGATTTTGCCGATGAGGAGGACATTTCCAATTATGCAGCCCAGGCTGTGGACTGGGCCCGCGCCAACGGCGTGGTGGACGGCGTGGACGGAAATCGTTTCCTGCCGCAAGACAACGCCACCCGCGCCCAGGTCGCTGCAATCCTGCGCAATTACCGGACCATGACGGCCTCCGGGGAGCCGGAGGCGCCGGAGGAGGGGAGCCGCGTCCTGGTGGCCTACTTCTCCGCCACCGGCAATACGGAAAGCGTTGCAACTTATCTTGCCCAGGCCACCGGCGGCGACCTGTTTGAGATCACTCCGGCGGACCCCTACACCTCCGACGACCTCAACTGGACCGACGAGAACAGCCGGGTGGTGTACGAGTACGAAAATCCCGAGGCCCGGGAGACGGAACTGGTCGCTTATACCCCGGAGAACTGGGACGATTATGATGTGATCTTCCTCGGCTACCCCATCTGGTGGTACGATGCCGCCTGGCCGGTGGAGGGCTTTGTGGAGGCCAACGACTTCACCGGCAAGACGGTCATTCCCTTCTGCACCTCCTCCAGCTCCGGCCTGGGGGAGAGCGGCCGGCGGCTTGCAGATCTGGCCGGCACCGGAAGCTGGCTGGAGGGACAGCGGTTCCGCTCCGGCGCCTCGCAGACGGATGTGGACGCCTGGGTGGAGAGCCTGGATTTGGCATGATATGGATCGGAAACAGGAGGCATTCAAGTGAAAAACATAAAAGATAGCGTTGTCTTGATCACTGGTGCATCCTCCGGCATCGGCCGGGAGACGGCTCGGGTTCTGGCCCGGAACGGGGCGAGAGTGGTTCTCAGTGCCCGGCGGGAAGCGCGTTTGAAGGAACTCGCCGCCGAACTGGGGGAGAGTGCCGCGTATCTGGCCTCCGACGTGTGCAGCCTGGACGATATGCGGGCCCTGGTCGCTTTGGCAAAGGAGAAGTTCGGCCGGGTGGACGTGCTGTTCGCCAACGCGGGCATCATGCCCGGCAGCAGCATGTCTGAATTAAAGGTGTCCGACTGGATGGCTATGGTTGACATCAACGTCAAAGGTGTGCTCAACGCCATGGCGGCGGTACTGCCGGAGTTCACCGCCCAGAAGCGGGGACACATTGTAGTGACCTCCTCCATGGCGGGCACCAGGTCCGTCCCCGGCAATGCGGTATACTGCGGCACCAAACACTTCGTCCGAGCCATGCTGGACTCCTTCCGCATGGAGTCCATCCAGGAGGGCACCCACATCCGCACCACCGCCATCTATCCCGGCGCCATCCGGACGGAACTGCTGAACACCATTGCCCCATCGGAGACCAAGACCATGGTGGAGGAATTTTACAAAAATGTGGGTCTGGAGCCGGAGGTCATCGCCGATGCAGTGTTGTACGCCATCTCCCAGCCAGACAACGTGGACGTCTCCGGCCTGGGCGTGCGGCCGAGCATGGAGAGCTGACAAATTATGAAAGTATTGCTTGTCAACGGCAGTCCCCACCGGGAGGGGTGTACCTACACGGCCCTGTGCGAGGTGGGGGACGCGCTGAATACCTGCGGTGTGGATACGGACGTGATCTGGATCGGCAGCCGTTCCCTGTCCGGCTGTATCGCCTGCCGCAAATGCACCGAACTTAACCGCTGCGTATTTCAGGACGCCGTCAACGACTTCCTGGAGATCGCGGGCGATTATGACGGCTTTGTGTTCGGCTCCCCGGTCCATTGGGGAGGGGCCACCGGCGCCATCACCTCCTTCCTTGACCGGGCATTTTATGCCGACCTGAACGGCGGAGGCGGCCGGTTCTACCTGAAGCCTGCTGCGGCGGTGATCTCCGCCCGGCGGGCGGGCACCACCGCCACCTGGGATCAGCTCAATAAGTATTTTGGCCTGATGCAGATGCCCATCATCACCTCCCGCTACTGGAACATGGTCCACGGCACTACACCGGAGGAGGTGCGGCAGGACGCAGAGGGGATGCAGACCATGCGTATTCTGGGCCGGAATATGGCTTTCTTCCTGAAGTGTAAGGAGGCTGCCCTGGCGCACGGCTTGGGACTTCCGGCCCAAGAGACGGTTCAATATACCAACTTTATTCGCTGAAAGGAGCGGTTTCCATGGAAAACTTTGTCTATGAGTACCCCACGAAAGTCTACTTCGGCAAGGGAGCGGCGGGCCGGCACCTGCCCGGCATCCTGGCGGGCTGCGGTCCCCATGTGCTGCTGGCCTACGGCGGCGGCTCCATTCGGAAAAACGGGGTCTACGATGAGATCACCGGCATCCTGAAGGCGGCGGGCAAGACGGTCGCGGAGTTTTCCGGCATCATGGCCAACCCCACCTGGGCCAAGGTACAGGAGGGGGCCAAGCTGGCCCGGGACTGCAAGGCCGACCTGGTGCTGGCGGTGGGCGGCGGCAGCGTCATCGACTGCTGCAAGATCGTCTGCGCCCAGGCGGTCGCCGGTGAGGACCTGTGGGACCTGGAAATGGTTCAGCACAAGGCCCCTTCCGCAGCGCCCATTCCGTTGGGGGCGGTGGTCACCGCTTCGGGCACCGGGGCCGAGATGAACGGCGGCGCCGTCATCACCAACGAGAACGTCAAAATCAAAGGCGGCATGTTCGCCGCCGCGCCCCGGTTCGCCATTCTGGACCCGGAGTACACCCTGAGCCTGCCCCGGATGCAGGTCCTCTCAGGCGCCTTTGATACCCTGAGCCACGCCATGGAGACCTACTTCGGCCGCTCCGACCGGGACAACGTCTCCGACGAGGTAGCCCTGGCCGTCATGCGCAGCACGGTGGTCAATATGCGCGCGCTTTTGAAGGACCTGAACGACTACACCGCCCGCAGCAACCTGATGTGGACCTCCGCCATGGCGGAGAACGGCATTTTGAAGGTGGGCCGGGTCACCGACTTTGAGTGCCACCAGATGGAGCACCAGCTGGGGGCCTATACCGACTGCAACCACGGCCAGGGGCTGGCGGTGCTTCACCCCGTCTATTACCGGCACATCGTCAAGGACGCCCCGGAGAAGTTTGCCAAGCTGGGCCAGGCGGTCTTTGGCGTGGACAGCGCCGGGGCGGCGGTGGAGGCGCTGGCTGACTTTATCCGGGAGTGCGGCCTGCCCACGAAGCTGACGGAACTCCGCTCCAGGGTGGAGATCACCCCGGAACTGCTGCGGCAGGTGGCGGACAGCACGAACCTTCTGCCCAACGGCCCCCGGCAGCTCACCCACGACGAGGTCTATGAAATTCTGAAGGAGTGCCTGTAAGGGAGAAGTCCGGCTGCACCGGCAGCCGTTCGCGTGCTGTCTGACCGGCCAAAAGGAACGGAGAGTCCCCTGAGGGACTCTCCGTTTTGCATTGATAGAAATGTTTTCGGATCAAGACACACCGCGAACGTCCGCAGAATGGAACGGCTATTGCTCGGCCGGAGCTCCGGGCGGCAGGAGGAGGCCCAGAACCAGACCGGCGAGGGCGGGGAGGAGCCAGCCCAATCCCAGATCGGCGAGGGGAATGAACGCGAGCATATCGGAGAAGGTCAGCCGCTCCAGCTCCAGCAGGAAGCTGGCCACCCCGGTAAAGAGGATGGTCACCGGATAGACCCTGGGCCGCCGGACCAGGAAGCGGTGGAAGAAGGAGAGCAGGATCAGGACGATGGCCACAGGGTAGATGATATTGAGCACGGGAAGCGAGAGGGTGAGGATCTGGTTCAGGCCGATATTGGCGATGAGGAAACTGACCAGAGCAAAGAGAACCGCCCACTGCCGGTAACTCAGCGCGGGGAAAGTCTCGGAAAAGAACTCGCCGCAGGAACTGATCAGCCCCACACACACGTTAAAACAGGCGATGAGGAAAATGGCGGCCAGCAGAAGGCTTCCTCCCGGTCCAAAGAGGGCGGCCACCACATTGGTCAGCGCCTGGGCCCCGTCGGTGGGGTCCGGGAAAGCCCCGGCGGACACCGCCCCGATGTGGGCCAGCATGGCATAGATGAGGAAGAGCAGAATACCGGCAATGATACCCGCCCGGACCGTGGAGCGGACCACGCTGTGGTTCTCCTGAACGCCGCGGGCCCGGATATTCAGGCTGATGATGACGCCAAAGGCCAGCGCGGCGATGGTGTCCATGGTCTGATATCCCTGGAGGAACCCCTGGGCCACCGCACTGACCGGGCTGTAGTACGCCGGAGCCGGGGCGCCGTAGCCGGCGGGGGGATGGATCAGGCAGGCGGCAAAGGTGACCAGAATAAGCGCGATGAGAATGGGGCACATGATCTTGCCCAGACGGTCGGTCAGTTTTTCCGGGCGCAGGGCCACCAGAAGGGCCAGCACGAAAAAGACCAGCAGGAAGCACAGCTGATAGAGACCCACAGGGGCGTTGTCCCCTACAAAGGGGGGTACGGCCATCTCAAAGGAGGTGGTGGCGGTGCGGGGGATGGCGAGACAGGGCCCGATGGCCAGGTAAGCCACCACGGTAAAGACCCGGGAAAAACGGGGGTGTACCCGGTCCCCCAGGGCGGAGAGCCCTCCCGTCCGGGCCACCGCGACGACGCCCAGCACGGGCAGGCCCACAGCGCTGACCGCCAGGCCCAAAACGGCGAACCAGGTCATCGTACCCGCCTGGGCGGCGATGCCCGGCGGAAAGATTAAGTTTCCTGCGCCGAAGAACATGGAAAAGAGGGTAAAACCCACCAGGAGAAGATCTCGTTTGCGCAGACGCTCCATGTGAAATCCAACCTTTCTCCGGCCACGCCGTCTGCGGGCCGCTGACATGAGACCAGTATAAGGCACTTCGCCTGAAAAGTAAACCGTTCTGAAAAGAAAAAGAGGAAGGGATTATTTTATGAAAAATGGAAAGAGGGATCTGCGCATTGCGCAGATCCCTCTTCTGCTTACCCGCATTAGCCCTGGGAAATCGCACCCACGGGGCAGGTGTCGGCGCAGCTGCCGCAGTCGATGCAGGAGCCGGCGTCGATCTCGTAGTGCTCGTCGCCCTGGGAAATCGCGCCCACGGGGCAGGCGCCGGCGCAGGAGCCGCAGCTGACGCAGTCGCTGCTGATCTGGTATGCCATAGGGAACACCTCCAAATTTAAGCTGCTATCATTGTAACATGATTTTTGAAAAAATCAATCATAAAATGCTGCCAGAACGGGTATAGTATTCGATGTATGCTCCGGGATGGACCCGGAGAATCCACTTTACCGGAGAAAAGGGGCCGAGTATGGGGCAAAAATGGGAGATGAAGGGCCGTTCCGGCCTGGGAAAGGGGCGAGAGGAGCGCATGGATGGAAACCGGTTTACCCAGCGGGCCCAGGCGGCGCTGCGTCTGGCCCGGGAGAGCGCGGCCGAGATGGGGCACGGCTATGTGGGCAGCGAACATCTGCTCCTGGGTCTGGCCCGGGAGGGCCGGGGCGTAGCCGCCCGGGTGCTGGAGAGCGGCGGCCTGGATGTGGAGACACTGCGCTCCGCCGTGGCCCGGGCGGTGGGACTGGGAACGCCGGGCGCGCCTCCCTACCAGGGCCTGACCCCCCGGTGCAAGCACATCATTGAGCAGGCCCAGGCCGAGTCCGCCCGCCAGCGGCAGGACTATGTGGGGACGGAGCACCTGCTCTGGGGCCTGCTGGGGGAGGAGGACGGGGTGGCCGTCCGGGTTCTGGCCTCCTGCGGCCGGGATGCGCGCCTGCTGCGGCAGGACCTGAGGGCGGCCATGGGCGGGGACCCGCCCGGCTCCTTCCACATGGGCCGGGCCCGGGCCGAACGGGAGCCGGCGGACAGCAAGCTGCTGGAGCAATTCACCCGGGATTTGACCCGCCAGGCCGCCTCCGGCGGTCTGGACCCGGTGGTGGGCCGGGAAGAGGAGATTGACCGGGTGGTGCAGATTCTCTCCCGCCGCCGGAAGAACAACCCCGCTCTCATCGGAGAGCCCGGCGTGGGCAAGACCGCCGTGGCCGAGGGCCTGGCCCGGCGCCTGGCGGCCGGGGACGTGCCCGGAGACCTGCGGGGCAAACGGCTGCTCTCCCTGGACCTGTCCTCCATGGTGGCGGGGACCAAGTACCGGGGGGAATTTGAGGAGCGGGTGAAAAACATCCTAGCCGAGGTGGCCCGGGCGGGCAACATCATCCTCTTTCTGGATGAGCTGCACAACATTGTGGGGGCGGGCTCGGCGGAGGGGGCCATCGACGCGGCCAACATCTTCAAGCCCGCGCTGGGCCGGGGAGAGATTCAGGTGCTGGGCGCCACCACCACCGAGGAGTACCGCCGCTATATCGAAAAGGACGCCGCGCTGGAGCGGCGCTTTCAGCCGGTGGTGGTCTCGGAGCCCGACGAGGCGGGGGCCCTGGCCATCCTCCGGGGAGTGCGGGACCGGTATGAGGCCCACCACCGCCTGCGGATTACCGACGAGGCCCTGGAGGCCGCCGTCACCCTCTCGGTGCGCTATCTGCCCGACCGGAGACTGCCCGACAAGGCCATCGATCTCGTGGACGAGGCCTGCGCCCTGGTGCGCATGGAGCGTCTGACCCAGTCGCCTCTGCTGCGGGCGCTGGAGGAGCGGGTAGCCCGCACCCGCCGGGAGAAGGAGGAGGCCATCCGGGGCCAGGACTTTGAAAAAGCGGCCATGCTCCGGGATGCGGAGGCCGACTTCCGCCGGGAACTGGAGCGGGAGCGGACGGTCTGGAGCAGCGGATGCAGCACCGGCGAGGCCACCGGGCAGGACGTGGCGGCGGTGGTCTCCCGCTGGACGGGAATCCCGGTGACCTCCATTACCCAGGGAGAGCGGGAGAAGCTCCTGGCCCTGGAGGGAGAGCTCCACCGCCGGGTCGTGGGCCAGGAGGAGGCGGTGCAGGCGGTGGCCCGGGCGGTGCGCCGGGGCCGGGTGGGGCTGAAGGAGCCCGGCCGCCCCACGGGGGCCTTTCTGTTTCTGGGGCCCACCGGCGTGGGCAAAACGGAGCTGTGTAAGGCCCTGGCCCAGGCCCTCTTCGGCAGCGATCAGGCGCTGCTGCGCTTCGACATGTCCGAGTATATGGAGCGCCACACCGTCTCCCGGCTCATCGGCTCGCCCCCCGGCTATGTGGGCCACGAGGAGGGCGGACAGCTCACCGAGGCGGTCCGCCGCCGGCCCTATGCGGTGGTCCTCTTCGACGAGCTGGAAAAGGCCCACGCCGACGTGTGGAGCCTTCTGCTCCAGATTATGGAGGACGGCGTGCTCACCGACGCCCAGGGCCGCCGGGCGGACTTCCGGAATACGGTGATTGTGCTCACCTCCAACGTGGGGGCGCAGCGCATCACCGCCGGAGGCGGACGGCTGGGGTTCTCCCTGCGCGCCCCGGGCGAGACCCGCCCGGCCCGGGAACTACGGGAAGAGGTGATGGGCGACCTGAAACGGGTCTTCCGGCCGGAGTTTCTCAACCGCCTGGACGAGATCATCGTCTTTCGCCAGCTGGAGCGGGAGGAGATCCGCGCCATTGCCCGCCGGATGCTGGCGGAGGTCGGAGGGCGTCTGTCGGCGCTGGGGATGGAGCTGGAGGTGGAGGAGGACGCGCTGGACGCGCTGGCCGGGGCGGGATTTGACCCGGATTACGGGGCCCGGCCCCTGCGCCGGGCCATCCGGGCCCAGGTGGAGGACCCGGCGGCAGAGGCCATCCTCCAGGGCCGCCTGCATCCCGGGGACCGGGCGCGCCTGACGGCCCGGGCGGGCGCCGTCGCGCTGGAGCGCGCCCCCGGACCGCCCGCCGTTCCCGAGGGAGCGGAAGATTCTTGACACTGCTTTTCCGCGCCTTTATAATAGGAGCGTCGAACGCGCGGGGGTTTGGGCGAGCGCCTCAACCCCCGCTTTTTTGTAATGCGGCGGCCCAGTGCGCGGAGAGGGAGGAATGACCATGGGACGGCCTGTGGTGGGCGTAGTTCCCCTGGAGGACACGGAGCGGGAGAGTTACTGGATGCTCCCCGGCTATTTGAACGGCCTGGAGGCGGCGGGGGCTCTGCCCCTGATACTTCCCCTGACGGAAGAGGGGGCGGCGCTGGACCAGCTGACCGCCCTGTGCGACGGCTTTCTCTTCCCGGGCGGGCAGGATGTGGATCCCGCCCTCTATGGACAGGCGCCCCTGCCCCAGTGCGGGGAGCGCTCGCCGGGCCGGGACAACATGGAGCGGGCCCTTCTGCCCCGGGTGCTGGCGGCGGATAAGCCCCTGTTCGGGATCTGCCGGGGGCTTCAGTTCCTGAATGCCGCCCTGGGCGGGACCCTCTATCAGGACCTGCCCAGCCAGACCGGCACGGCAGTCCCGCACCGCCAGGAGCCCCCTTATGACCGGGCGGCGCACACGGTCCGGCTGGAGGAGAACAGCCCGCTCCAGGCCCTTCTGGGGACCCGGACGCTGCCGGTAAACAGCAGCCACCACCAGGGGATTCGGGACCTGGCCCCAGCCCTGCGCCCCATGGCCTGGGCGGAGGACGGCCTGATCGAGGCGGTGTACGCCCCGGAATACGCCTTTGTCTGGGCGGTGCAGTGGCATCCGGAGCGGCTGTATGTCCATAGCGAGGCCAACGCCCGGCTGTTCCGGGCCTTTGTGGGGGCCTGCGGCGGCGGACGGTGAGCCGCCCTATCAAAGAGAGAAGAGACGGCCCGGCGGCCCGCCGGGCTTTTGGGAGGGAAACACGTGAATATGCTTACCTACCGTTCCAGCGGCATTCTGCTGCCGGTATCGGCGCTGCCCGGTCCCTATGGGATCGGGACCATGGGGGTGCAGGCCCGGCAGTTTGTGGACTTTCTGTCCGCCGCCGGCCAGCATTATTGGCAGATTCTGCCCCTGGTGCCGCCGGGAGACGGAAATTCACCTTACATGTCCAGTTCCTCGTTTGCAGGCAACCCCTGGTTTTTGGATCTGGAGGAGCTGGCGGAGGAGGGGCTGCTGACGCCGGAGGAACTGCTGAGCAGCCGCTGCGCCAACCCGGACCGGGTGGACTACGACTGGGTGCGCCAGACCCGGGCCCCGCTGTTTGAGGCGGCCTGGGCGCGGGGAGAGGAGACCTACGGCCCTCTGGTGGACGCATTCCTGGAGGAGGAAAAGGACTGGCTTCCGGACTTTGTCCTCTACCAGGCGGTGAAGGAGGCCTATCAGGGCGCTCCGCTGGAGCAGTGGCCCCGTGCGGTGCGCCTCCGGGAGGAGACGGCCCTGGCGCAGCTGCGGGCGGAGCGGAAGGAGCGCTGCCGGTACTTTGCGTTCCTCCAGTACCTCTTTTTCCGGCAGTGGACCGCCCTGAAGCAGTACGCCAACGAGCGCAACATCCAAATTTTGGGCGATCTGCCCATCTACGTCTCCCCCGACTCGGCGGAGGTGTGGGCGCAGCCCGCCCTCTTCCAGCTGGACGGGGAGCTGGTGCCCACGGCCGTGGCGGGGGTGCCGCCGGACGCCTTTACCGACCTGGGGCAGCACTGGGGCAATCCTCTCTATGACTGGGATTACCATAAAAAGACCGGCTTTGCCTGGTGGCGCCGCCGGGGAACCCACATGGCCCGGCTCTACGACGCGGTGCGCATCGACCATTTCCGGGCGTTCCACACCTACTGGTCCATCCCGCTGGGGGCGGAGAGCGCCAAGGAGGGCCACTGGGAACCCGGTCCGGGCATGGACCTGGTGGAGGTGCTGGCGGGGGTGCCCGGCCTGTCCCTTATCGCGGAGGATCTGGGGGATCTGGACGACGCGGCGCGGGAGTTCATCGCCGGGAGCGGCCTGCCGGGGATGAAAGTGCTGGTCTACGCCTTTGACCCGGTGGGGGAGAGCGCCTATCTGCCCCACAACTGCACCCCGAACTCGGTGGTCTACACCGGTACGCACGACACGCCCACCTTTGTTCAGTGGCTCTTTGACGAGGCCGGCCCCGCCGAGCGGGAGTACGCCATGGACTACCTGCGCCTGCGGGAGGACGAGGGCTTCGGCTGGGGGGCGGTGCGGGGGGCCTGGTCTACCCCGTCCCGTCTGGCCATTGCCCCCATGCAGGACCTGCTGGGCCTGGGCGCCGACGCCCGGATGAACGCCCCGGGCACCATGGGGGAGCACAACTGGTCCTGGCGGGTGCGGCAGGAGGCGCTGAACCCCTCGGTGTCGGAGCACCTGCGCCGTCTGACGCGGGTATACCGCCGCTGCCTCTAAGAAATTCGCGGAGAAAATGCAGACACGCCCCGATGGACTGGCCATCGGGGCGTGTTTCTTTCCGCATCTTTAAGGCATGTCGATGGTGACGAGAAACTTCTCCCCATCGCTGCACACAACGACCACATTGTCCACCCAGTCTGTCCAGACGGGGTCTTCGGGGGCCTCATCCTCCCAGCCCTCCACCTCCAGGATCTGCTCCAGGAACACCAGCGACAGATTCCCGGCCTTCATCTCGTCCAGCAGGGCCTGGTGGACGGCGGGGTCGAAGTCCTCCCGCTCGTTCAAGGGAACGTCGGGGTTGCCGTTGACGGCGAGATCCACTACCTGGTCCAACGGGAGGCGGTTGCTGTGGAAGCGCGCCGGACCGGAGATGGACTGCTCGGGGGAGAGATCAGAGAACTGGCTGAGGAAATCGGCGTACTCCAGCCAGCGGCTCCACCAGCCGCCCATAGCTTTTTGGAGCAGCTTCACAGCCTTCTGGGACCAATCGCCCTGGAGGTTGGCCTTGATCAACGAACTCATATAAACCGACATGGACAGTCTCCTCTCTGCGTTCTTACATACCGGCCGGGCCGCCGGACCTCCGCCATGCTGCCTTTAGGGTACCACAGGGGAGGGGGAAAAACAATATGCTGGCTGCATAGTGTTTTGCGCCCTAAAACTGCTCCAGCAGGAAGCGGCCCACGTGGTCCATGGCGTCGGCGGCTTTTTTCATGGGGAACATCTGAAAGACGTGCCACATGCCCCGCCATACCTCCAGGCGGCAGGGCACGCCGGCGGCCACCAGCCGGTCCCGCAGGCGCACCGAGTCGGAGAGCAGGATCTCGTTGGTGCCGGCCTG
The DNA here is from genome assembly GCA_019118925.1 of Candidatus Flavonifractor intestinipullorum. Classification (GTDB taxonomy): domain Bacteria; phylum Bacillota; class Clostridia; order Oscillospirales; family Oscillospiraceae; genus Pseudoflavonifractor_A; species Pseudoflavonifractor_A intestinipullorum. Next base: position 16,020 of record DWYC01000082.1, read on the forward strand.
GATCAGGACGGGGGGGAAGTCCTGGAAGGAGCCGAAGAGGGGGGAGAGGTCGGGGGAGGAGAGATCCTGCCCCGGGGCATAGGCGGCGGTGACGGCCTGGATATAGGCCCGGGTGAGGGTGGGGTCCAGGGCCTCCCGCTCCTGATAGGACCTGCCGCTGGCGGTCATGTCCGTCCAGGGGGAGAAGAGCACCAGGGAGGCGGGCAGACGCCGTCCGGCGGCCTTGAGCCGGTGGGTGAGCACCAGGGCCAGATTGCCCCCGGCCGAGTCCCCGGCCACCACCACGTCCCGGGCCCCGTAGCCCAGATACATCAGGTAGTCCCAGGCCCTCACCGCGTCCTCCACGGCGGCGGGGTAGGGGTGCTCGGGGGCCAGGCGGTATTCAAAGGAGAGCACTTCGCAGCCGGTGACATGGGCGAGCTTGGAGGCGATGGGCCGGGCATAGCCCAGATTGCCGCTGGTGTAGCCGCCCCCGTGGCAATAGAGAATGGCACGGCGGCGGTCGTGGCCCCGGCTGGGGCGGACCCAGGCAGCCTTCATGCCGGAGAGGGAGAAGGGTTCCCACGCCATGCCGGCCATGGGGGCGATAAGGCGGCCCAGCACCTCCTGTCCCTTGCGCTGGCGCTCCAGATCCTCCGGGGCCATGGATTCGGGAGAGGTGGCGCTGTGAATGGCCTTCAGGGCCCGCATCATGGGGGCGAGGCGGCGTTTTTCCGTGCGCTGAAGATCTGCCCGGAGCCGCTCCGGCCGGATGGGGGGATTGGGACGCAGTTTCATAGCTTCCTCCTTCAAAGAGCGGGATTCTGTGTCCGCCTATCATATCACAGCGGGAGGAAAAGTGCAATTCCTTCCGCGCCCTTTCCCTTGCGCCGGCCGGGAGGGGATGGTACAATGATTCCAAAGACGCGCGGCGGGGAGGTGAGGGCTGTGGCGCGAAACAAGGAGCGCCCCTGGTACAAGCTGGATAACGCGGCCATCCTCTATTCGGCCCTCCAGCGGGAGGAGTATTCGGCGGTCTACCGCTTTTCTGCGGTGATGGAGGAGCGGGTGGACCCCGCCGCGCTTCAGCGGGCGGTGGAGCGGACGATGCCCCGGTTTCCGGGCTTCGGGGTGCGCATTAAAAAAGGGGCTTTTTGGTACTATTTTGAGCCCAATCCGGCCCCCGGCCCCTTTGTGAAAGAGGACATCGCCAACCCCTGCCAGCCCATCCGCTTCCGGGAGGACAACGGCTGGCTGGTGCGCTTCTATTACTATGAGCGCCGGATCTCCATCGAGGTCTTTCACGCCCTGTCCGACGGGGGCGGTGCGCTGGTCTTTTTTCGGACCCTGCTGGCGGTCTATCTGGGGGAGATGGGCCATCCGATCCCAAAGACGCCGGGCCTGCTGGACGTGGACGAGCCGCCCCGGCGGGAGGAGCTGGAGGACGCCTATGCCCGCTATGCCACGGTGCGCCCCCGGCGGGCCCGGCTGGAGGGAAAGGCGTATCCCAATACCGGCACGGCGGAGCCCTTTTATACGCTGAATGTGACCATGGGCTTTGTACCGGTGGATGCGTTGAAAGCCCGGGCCAAGTCCTACGGCGTGTCCATCACCGAATATCTGTCCGCCGCCCTCATCCGGGTGATTTTGGACAACCAGGCCCGGGAGAACCCCCGGAAGCCCCTTCCGGTGGCGCTGGCGATCCCCATCGACCTGCGGCGGTGGTTTCCCACCCAGACGCTGCGGAATTTTATTCTCACCGCCCGGCCCTGCATCGACCCGGCGCTGGGGGAGTATACGTTTGGCGAGATTGCCAGCCAGGTCCACCACTATCTGCGCCTGCACATCAACCGGCAGGAGATGCAGGCCCTGCTGACGGGCAATGTGCGCTTCCAGACCAATCCTCTGCTGCAAGTGATACCCATCTGGCTGAAAAATCCGGTGATGGCGCTGAGCTACCGCCTGGCGGGGTGCCGGCCCTACTCTGCGACCTACACCAATCCGGGGGCGTTTTGGGTGCCGCCGGAGATGGCTCCCCATATCCGGCGTATGGAGGTCATCCTGGGTCAGGCCACCAGCCCCAAGGTCCACTGTGCCTCCATCAGTTACGGCAATATCATGTGTATCACCTTTGCCGGGACGGAGCGGGAGACGGACACCGAGCGGGATTTCTTCCGTTTCCTGGTCAAAGAGGGGATTCACGTGAAGGTGGAGAGCAACCGCCCGGAGGCGGAGTAAAGATTTCCTGACGGGAGGGAGTTTGATGTCCTATTGTGTCAACTGCGGCGTGGAGCTGGACGCCACGGCCTCGGCCTGTCCTCTGTGCGGAACGCCGGTGCAGAATCCACGGCAGAAGGTGGATACGGCCGCGCCGAAACCCTTTCCCACCCGGAGGGAAGAGGTGCCGCCGGAGTCCAAACGGGGCCCGGCTCTGCTGGTGACGGCGATGCTCGCCTCGGTGGCGGTGTGCTGCGGGGCGCTGAATTTGCTGCTCCCCTCCGGGGGAGCCTGGTCTCTGTATGTCATCGGCGCGGCGCTGATGCTCTGGCTCTGGCTGGTTCCGCCGCTGCTGATGCGGCGGATGCCGCTGCTCCTGCGCCTGACGGTGGATGCGGCCGCGGTGGGCGTATATGTGCTCCTCATCGCGCTGGAGCTGGACGGGCTGAAGTGGTATCTGGGCCTGGCTCTGCCCATTGTACTCTGGGGCGGGGCGTGCCTGCTCTTTTTAGGGGTAGTGCTGGGGGGTGGGCGGCGCTCCATTCTGAGTACCGTCACGCTGCTCATCGGCACGGCGGGGAGCTTCCTGCTGGGAGTGGAGTGCTTTGTGGACCGCTTTTTTCAGGGAATATGGCGCCCGGGATGGTCCCTGGTGGTGGTGGCGGTGTGCGTGTCCCTGATAATTCCCCTCATTGTGGTGCGCCGGGTGCCCTCCCTGCGGGAGGAGGTCCGGCGGCGCTTCCATTTCTGAGCGGAATGCTTTTAATATTCACAGCCGAGTGAATATTAAAAGAAATAATGGGAGTATATCACAAAATAAAAGAATAATTATGCAAATTGACGGTTGCTTTTTCCGCTGGGAAGGAGTATACTGTCTCCAACATCACAAGAGACGGCCGGTCCGGCCGATTTACAGGAGGTAACAACCATGTCTGAGATTAAGAAAGTCGTCCTCGCCTATTCCGGCGGTCTGGATACGTCCATCATCATCCCCTGGCTGAAGGAGAACTACAACAACCCGGAGATCATCGCCGTCTCGGGCAATGTGGGCCAGGCCGACGAGCTGGAGGGCCTGGAGGAGAAGGCCCTGAAAACGGGCGCCTCCAAGCTCTACGTAGAGGATCTGACCGACGAGATGGTGGACGAGGTCATCATCCCCTCCATGATGATGGGGGCCAAGTACGAGGGGTATCTGCTGGGCACCGCCTTTGCCCGGCCCATCATTGCCAAGCGCCTGGTGGAGATCGCCAAGAAAGAGGGCGCCGACGCCATCTGCCACGGCTGTACCGGCAAGGGCAACGACCAGATCCGCTTCGAGCTGGCCATCAAGCGCTTTGCCCCCGAGATGAAGATCATCGCCCCCTGGCGGGAGTGGGACATCAAGAGCCGGGACGAGGAGATCGACTATGCCGAGGCCCACAACGTGCCCCTGAAGATCTCCCGGGAGACCAATTACTCCAAGGATAAGAACCTCTGGCACCTCTCCCACGAGGGCCTGGACCTGGAGGACCCGGCCAACGAGCCCCAGTACGACAAGCCCGGCTTCCTGGAGATGGGCGTCTCCCCGGCCATGGCCCCCGATGCGGCCACCTATGTGACCATCGACTTTGAAAAGGGCTGGCCCGTGGCGGTGGACGGCGTGAAGATGAAGGCCAGCGACATCATCCGCAAGCTCAACGACCTGGGCGGCAAGAACGGCATCGGCCT